>DASWJZ010000074.1:0-11274 GCA_036396875.1 Propylenella sp. | reverse complement strand
CCGGTCTCGCGGTTGCTTGCAGGTCTGAAGGCCAACGGTGGCCGAGACGAGCAAGGAGCCCCAACCCCGGTCCGCGCGCAAGGCGGACGGCGCGTGCCGGTCGCCGGAGCGCCAAGGCGTTCCCGAGCGAGAGGAATCGTCTGCCTCAAGCAGTGTGATTTCCGCCCAAGGAAAATCTCGGACCGGATCAAGAATCCGAGATCAGCCTCACCTGTCGGCGCGGAAGCGCACCTCGTCGGTCACAGACCGACGTCCTTCAAGATGGCTCTGCTGATTGGGCCCGGGCTGCGGATGGTCTCGCCGGGACTGAGCTGCGGCGTCATCAGCGAGTTCTTGTTGCCGTTCGGAAACCGCGCCTCGTCGAGTTGCCGTAGCTGCTGCCGGGTTGAAACGGGTTCGGGGCGAAGATCTTGGCGGGCTTGTTGAATTTGCCCCCTGCTCATGCCGCCCGGCTGTGACGCGCCGAGGGAGAAGCCGACATTCCGCCCCGATCGATGGCCGCCGTCTCCGCACGAACGCCGGCGATTTCATTGAACGTTTTGCCCCGCCCGGCGTCGAACCGCTCGCTCAGCCGCTTGAGATGCTCGGCGACATGGTCGCTGCCGCGCGCGTCAAATTCAAGGCTCAACGCATAGGCGAGAAGGATGTTGGCGAGCGCACCGGAGTCGGCGCCCTCGTTCATCAACTGCTGCACCACTGCGTGAACACGCCGGTTGGCGGATGTGAAATGCATGGGTTGCCGGCCCTTACTCGCGACGGGGTCAGCCAGCTTATCTAAGCCACATAGATTAAGATTTGGTCAGAGGGGCGGCGATCTTAGCTTTCCTCTCTGCGGTGCCCTCCGGTGCGGCGCTGCTGGCTTTGGCGGCCGGAGACCCCGGCTACGGTCCTTTGAAAAGAAGCCGCCCCAGTCCGGAGGATGGGGCTGAGGCGGCTACAGGCTCTCAGGTCCGCCAGGGAGCTGTGGCCCGTATCCATGATGCGCCGAACGTGGTGACCGAGCGGTTAACGGATAGACTGCGACCGGCCGACGTGCCGCACGCGCGCGGTCCGGGGCAAGAGCTTGCAATCGGGTGAGCAGCGCATAGCATGCCCGGTGAGCCGGCCTGCGGCACGGCCCATCCGGCGGGCGGAAGCGGAAAATGTCATGGCGCTCCAATCCCCGACCAAGCATCAGGCGACCCAACTCGTCGATTTCAGGCTCAAGGGCACGGACGGCCGCACCTACAGCCTCGACGACATCAAAGGCAGGAACGGCACGCTCGTCATGTTCATCTGCAACCACTGCCCCTACGTGAAGGGCGTGATCGGGAGGCTTGTCGAGGATTGCCGCGTGCTGATGGACGCCGGCATCGGCTGCGCCGCCATCATGCCGAACGACACGGCGGCCTACCCCGCCGACTCCTTTGAGAACATGAAGCTCTTCGCCAGAGAGCACGACATGCCCTTCCCCTATCTCATCGACGAGACGCAGGAGACCGCCGGCGCCTACGGCGCGGTCTGCACGCCGGACATCTTCGGGTTCAACAATGCAGGCTCGCTTGAATATCGCGGCCGTGTCGACAGCGCCGGATCGAAGACGCCGACCGGCAGCGAGACGCGCGAGCTGCGCGACGCGATGCTGCAGATCGCGCGCTCGGGCAAAGGACCGGAGACGCAAATCCCTTCGGTCGGATGCTCGATCAAGTGGCGGACCCGCTGACTTCGCCCGACTGAGGCAAAGCGGCGGTCATCATCCTAGAAGCGGGAATCCGGGTCGGCCACGTCCAGGACCCGCAGTTGCGGACGGGCCGTCCCGTTCCAGTGGTCGAGGCAGAGCGTCCCCGCGACGTGAAGCGGACGGCCGCGGGCGGAGAGAAGCGCCTCGCCAAGAGCTTGATCCGCCGCCCGAAAGGCGACGCCTTTCAAGGTTCCGCCAGCGGCGGCGGCCAAATTCACGCGGACATGCCCGTTGCCGGCGCGGTCGGCGAACGTCACGCGGTGGGCCGGGAAAGCGAAAACGGGCGCGGGATTGCCGTTGCCGAACGGTCCGGCGCGTTCGAGATCGCCGATCAAAGCAGATGTCGCGCCGCCCGCCGCCAAAGCGCCATCGATCTCCAGTTTGCGGTCGGGCGCCGCCTCGTGCACATGATCCTCCAGGCGTTCCTGCAGAAAGGCGCGCAATGCGCCAAGACGTGGGCGTTCGACGGTAATGCCGGCGGCCATGGCGTGGCCGCCGCCCTTCACCAAGAGACCTTCCTCCACCGCCGCGCGGACCGCCGCGCCGATATCGACGCCGGGGACGGAGCGCCCCGACCCCGTGCCGGTCGCATCGCCGTTCCAGGCGATGGCGAAGGCCGGCCGGCTGAACCGCTCCCTGAGCCGCGCGGCCACGAGCCCGAGCACCCCCGGGTGCCAGCCGTCGCGGCTGACGACCAGGACGGCCGGCCCAGCGCCGGTCCCGATTTCGGCTTCCGCTTCCGCCGTCGCCTCAATGACGGCCTGCCTTTCGATCGCCTGACGCTCCTCGTTCAGCCGTTCCAGCAGCGCGGCAATGCGATCCGCCTCCGCCGGGTCATGCGCGACAAGCAATTCCACCCCAAGTCTCGCGTTGCCAATTCGCCCGCCGGCATTGATCCGCGGCCCGAGCAGGAAGCCGAGATGGCCGCAATCCGGCGGGCTCCGCAGGCGAGCGGCGGCGATCAGCGCGCGAAGCCCGATCCGACCGCTCATGCGCATCGCGATCAGGCCTTTGGCCACGAAAGCACGGTTCAAGCCGACAAGCGGAACGACGTCGCAGACGGTGCCGAGCGCGACCAGGTCGAGGAACGACAGCAGATCGGGAACCGCCCCCTCGTAGCCCCGCCGCCGAAGCTCTCGGAGAAGCGCCACTGCGGCAAGGAACGTCACGCCGACGGCGGCGAGATGACCCTGGCCGGAAATGTCGTCGCGGCGGTTCGGGTTCACGATCGCCAGGGCCGGCGGAAGGGCGCCGCCGATCTGGTGATGGTCGAGCACAATCGCATCGACTCCGCGTTCGGCTGCGCGCGCCAGCGCGCCAAAACTGGTCGAGCCGCAATCCACGCAGACGATGAGGGTGGCGCCCGCATCAATCAGGCTGGCGATCGCCTCGGGATTCGGTCCATACCCCTCGAAAATGCGGTCGGGGATGTAGATTTGCGGCGCAAGCCCGAGCGCGGTGAAAACTTCATGGAGGAGCGCGGCGGAGGTGGCGCCGTCCACGTCGTAGTCGCCGAAAATCGCGACCTGCTCCCGTCGTCCAACCGCATCGGCGAGCCGAGCCGCGGCAGCGTTCATGTCGGTCAAGGCGGAGGGGTCCGGCAGATCCTGCCGGAGCGAGGGAGCGAGAAACGCCGCCGCGGCCTCCACTTCAACGCCGCGGCCGGCGAGCACGCGCGCCAAGCACTCGGACGCAACTCCGCGCTGCGCCATCGCTGTGGCTAGCCGCTCGCCACGGAGGTCGAGGCGCGGAAGCCAGGCGCGGCCGGTCAGCGAACGGACGACGCCCAGGAAATGCCGGTCCGGCGCTTCCGCTTCCGCGAATCCCCACATACGCTGATTATGGGCCGCTGCGAACGAGGCGTCGATTGCGTCAGTCGGCCAGCGCGAGTTTTTCCCCGGGCCGGTGCTTCGCCCGCACCCAGCGCTGCGTGCCCGTGTGCGAGCGGGTGACGATCGAATAGGTCGTCATCGTCCCGCGGCCGAAGCGGACGCCGCCAAGCAGGCTGCCCTCGGTGACGCCGGTCGCCGCGAAAAGCACATCGCCCGACGCCATGTCCTCGGCGCTGTAGATGCGGCCCGGGTCGCGGATGCCCTTGTCGCGAGCGCGGCGGCGCTTCTCCTCCGAATCTGCGATGAGACGGCCGCACATCTGGCCGCCGATGCAGCGAAGCGCTGCCGCCGCGAGCACGCCCTCACAGGCGCCGCCGCTGCCGAGATAGATGTCGATGCCCGAGGTGTCGGGGTCGGTCGTGTTGACGATGCCGGCAACATCGCCGTCGCCGATCAGCCGGATCGACGCACCGGTCGAACGCACCGCCTCGATGAGCTGAGCATGGCGCGGTCGGTCGAGTATGCAGGCGGAGACCTCGCGCGGCCGCACGCCCCTCGCCTCGGCGAGGCGGCCGATCGCCTCCTCCGCCGGCATGGTGAGGTCGACCAGTCCGGCCGGGTAGCCGGGCCCGACGGCGATCTTGTCCATATAGAGATCGGGTGCGTTGAGCAGCCCGCCACGGCGCGTGATCGCGATCACCGCCAGCGAATTCGGCAGATTCTTGGCACAAAGCGTATGGCCGTCGAGCGGATCGACGGCGATGTCGACCTCCGGCCCTTCGCCTGCGCCGACCTCCTCGCCGGCGAAAAGCTTCGGCGCCTCCCCCTTCTCACCGGCGCCGATGACGATGCGGCCGCGCACGTTCAGCCGGTTCAGCTCGTCCCACATGGCATCAACCGCCGCCCGGTCGGCGAGCCGCTCGTCGCCTCGGCCACGCAATGCGGCGGCGGCGATCGCGGCGCGCTCCGTTACCCGCACCAGTTCCAGGGTCAGGACCCGATCCATGACCTCGCGATCCGCCTTCCGCGCCCGCGCCATGCCACGCCCTACAGCGCCTCGATGCGGATCATCTGCGGCCGGCCGAACACCTCGCCGTCCGCCTCGATGCTGCTCAGCGCGCCGCGCACCGTCTCCTCGGTCGTGGAATGGGTGATGATGGTGACGGGCTGCGCGACGTCCGCGCTCTGCCGTGGAGCGGTGCCGATCGGGCGGTTTCGCTGCACGATGGAATCGAGCGAGATCCCCGCCTCCGCCATACGGCGCGCGATCACCGCAAAGGCGCCTGGACGATCGCGGACCTTGAGGCGGAGATAATAGCCGCCTTCGTGCGCCCGCATGCGGGCCCGCCGGTAGGGCTCGAGGCTTGCGGCCGGGCGGCCGAGCGGCGGCACGCGGACGCCGCGGGCGATGTCGACTATGTCACCGACCACCGCCGAGGCGGTGGCGTCGCCGCCGGCGCCGGGACCGGAGAGCATGACGGCGCCGATGAAATCGCCTTCGACCGCGACGGCGTTCGTGACGCCGGAGACGCGGGCGATATCGGAATCGCGCGGCACCATGGTGGGATGCACGCGCTGCTCGATTCCGGACTCGGTTCGCTGGGCAACGCCCAAGAGCTTGATCCGGTAGCCAAGCTCCTCGGCCGCCCTGATGTCCTCCGGCTCAATGCCCGAGATCCCTTCGACGAATATTGATTCGCCGTCGATCTCCGTGCCGAAGGCGACGCTCGTCAGGATGGCCAGCTTCTGCGCCGTGTCGAGGCCTTCCACATCGAAGTGCGGATCGGCTTCCGCATATCCGAGCGATTGCGCCTCCTTCAGCGCCGCCCCGTAATCGGCCCCCTCCTCCATCCTGGTCAGGATGAAGTTGCAGGTGCCGTTCAGGATTCCATAGAGGCGGGTCAGGCGGTTGCCGGCCAATGCCTCGCGGAGGGTCTTGATGATCGGAATGCCGCCGCCGACCGCCGCCTCGAACGCCAATGGCGCGCCCCGCTCCTCCGCGAGCTTCGCAAGCGCGACGCCATGCTTGGCGAGAAGGGCCTTGTTGGCGGTCACGACGCCCTTGCCGGAGGCAAGCGCGGTCTTCACGCTCTCGTGCGCGGCGCCGTCCGCGCCGCCGATCAGCTCCACAAACACGTCGATCGAATTGGACTGGGCCAGCTGAACCGGATTGTCATGCCAGACGATGCCGTCCTGCTCAAAGTCGCGCGCGCGCTCGCGGCGCCGGGCACTGACCGCAGCAACCCGGATCGGCCTGCCGAGCTGCGCACTGAGCGCCTCGCCATGCCGCTGCAGCAGGCGCACCACCGAGGCGCCGACCGTGCCCAGTCCCGCAATACCGAGCCGCAGCGGTTCAGACATCAGGAAATCCGTCCGGAAAAGAGTGCGTCAGCGGCTCGCGCTGATCGGCACGACGTTGTGCAATGTTTTGTCGGCCGAGGCAAGGAATCGGGCGATGTTGCGCGCCGCCTGGCGGATGCGCTGCTCGTTCTCGACCATCGCGATGCGGACATAGCCCTCGCCGTGCTCGCCGAAGCCGACGCCGGGGGCAACCGCCACGTCGGCCTTCTCGATCAGGAGCTTGGAGAATTCAAGGCTCCCAAGGTCCCGGAAGCGCTCCGGGATCGGCGCCCAGGCGAACATGCTCGCCGACGGGACCGGGACTTGCCAGCCGGCGCGCGCGAAGCAGTCGATCATCACGTCGCGCCGGCGGCGATAGATCGAGCGCATCTCGGCAATACAGTCAGCAGGGCCGTTGAGCGCCGCGGCGGCGGCGACCTGGACCGGCGTGTAGGCGCCATAGTCGAGATAGGATTTCACGCGCGACAGCGCCGCGATGAGGCGCTGGTTGCCGACCGCGAAGCCGATCCTGAGGCCCGCCATCGAAAAGGTCTTCGACATTGAGGTGAACTCCACCGCCACGTCGATCGCGCCCGGCGCCTGGAGGACGGAGGGGGGCGGATCGGAATCGTCGAAATAGACCTCCGCGTAGGCAAGATCGGAGAGGATGAATACTTCGTTCCGCCGCGCGAACGTGACGACGTCGCGATAGAAATCAAGATCCGCCGCCGCCGCGGTCGGATTGGCGGGATAGCAGAGAATCACCGCGATCGGCTTCGGGATCGAATGGTGGACCGCCCGTTCCAGCGCACGGAACAATTCCGGCCCGGGCTCAGCCGGAACGTGCCGCACCGCGCCGCCGGCCATCAGGAAACCGAAGGCATGGATCGGGTAGCTCGGATTGGGAACGAGCACGATGTCGCCCGGCGCCGTGATCGCCTGCGCCATATTGGCGAAGCCCTCCTTCGAGCCGAGCGTGGCGACGACCTCGCGCTCGGGGTCGAGCTTCACGCCGAAGCGGCGACCGTAATAGGCCGCCTGCGCCCGGCGAAGGCCGGGGATTCCGCGCGAGGCCGAATACCGGTTCGTCCGCGGCTTTGCGACCGTCTCCATAAGCTTGGCGAGGATATGGGGCGGTGTCGGCAGATCGGGGTTGCCCATTCCAAGATCGACGATGTCGGCGCCCGCGGCGCGCGCCGATGCCTTGAGCCGGTTCACCTCCTCGAAGACATAAGGCGGCAGGCGCCTGATCTTGTGAAACTCGTGCATCGCCCCGTCAGAACCCCTTCTCACGACAGCCACACAGGCGCTCCCGGCACTTCTAGAGCCCGGCTGCCGCTGCCCGGGCCGCGGCGGCAAGGCGGCGAAGCTCGGCCGCGCGCGCTTCGAGCTCGGCCATCTCGGCCGGTCCCGCGCCCGCCGCACGGCGCTCCGCGATGAGGGCCAGCTCCGCTTCGATTGCCTGCACGTCAGGCACGGTCCGCGGCTCCGGCCGGGCCGCGAGGCGGGCCGTCTGGTCGCTTTGGAAGGCGCCTGGATAGGGCATCGCGTCCGCGGCCGCCGCCCGCGCCCGGATGTCGGCTACCGCGGCCATCCGTTCCGGCGAGACGCCTGCCGGGACCGCAGTGGGCCCCCCGGCGGTGATCACCATCGGGTCGCCACCCGTTTCGACGTCCGGAATGCCGAGGCAGCCCGCAAGGAGGCAGGCGAGACCAGCAGCAACGGCCGGCGTCGGGAAAAGCGGAGGGAACCTCATTCGCCAAAAACTCATCAGGTCGTCGCCTGCCGGCTCTGCCCCGCACCCCGGAGAAAAGCGTGGCTCCGCGTGTTATATTCACGACAATAAGCGCCGAATATGGCTAACGCCGTGTAACGCTGGGTGGAGGATGACAGCAAACGGCAATGACAAGGCTGGCGGAAAGGCGTCCCCGCCATCCCGCTACGTCGTGCGCGATCCGGAGGCCTTTGCCCGCAACCTCGCGCGCGCCGTGGAACAGGGCGGGCGGGCCCTTGCGGCCTATCTGAAGCCGCATGAGGAAGGCAAGCCGGCCGAGGCCATCGCCGAAGCGACGACGGAGATTCTGAAGACACTGGGCAAGGTTGGCGAATACTGGACCTCCAACCCGGCGCGCCTGCTCGAGGCGCAGACCCGCCTGTTCGGCAACTATCTCGCGATCTGGCAGAACGCGGTAGCGCAAGCGGCCGGCGAAGGGAAGGCGGCCGGCGCCGCGCCGGCCACAGCGGGCGACCGCCGTTTTGGCGACCCCGACTGGACCGACAACCCGATTTTCAGCGCGCTGAAGCAGCTTTACCTCGCCACCGCCTCCTGGGCGGAGGCGATGGTCGAAGAGGCCGAGGGCATCGACGAACGGACGCGGGACAAGGCGCGGTTCTACATCAGGCAGATCAACAATGCGCTCGCCCCGACCAATTTCCTGCTCACCAACCCGGAAGTGCTGAAGGAAACGGCCGCGAGCAACGCCGAAAACCTCGCGCGCGGCATGAAGATGCTGGCCGAGGACGTCGAAGCCGGCAAGGGGCTGCTGACCCCGCGGCAATCCGACATGGCGGCGTTCCGGCTCGGCGAGAACATCGCCACGACGCCCGGCAAGGTGATCTTCCAGAACGACGTCTGCCAGCTGATCCAATATGCGCAGAAGACGGAGACGGTGTTCAAGCGCCCGCTCCTTATCGTGCCGCCCTGGATCAACAAGTTCTATGTCCTCGACCTCGTGCCGGAGAAATCGCTCATTCGCTGGCTCGTCGAGAAGGGACACACGGTCTTCGTGATCTCCTGGGTGAACCCGGACAGACATCACGCCGACAAGAGCTTCGAGCATTACATGACGGAAGGCATCCTTGCGTCGCTCGACGCCATCGGGAGGGCGACTGGGGAAAGGCGGGTCAACGTTGCCGGCTATTGCGTCGGCGGCACGCTCCTCGCCATTACCCTCGGCTATCTTTCGCGCCGCGGCGACGACCGGATCGCCAGCGCGACTTTGCTGACCGCCCAGGTCGATTTCGAGCATGCCGGCGATCTCAAGGTCTTCGCGGATGCCGACCGGATCGCGAGCCTGGAAGCTGAAATGAAACAGGCCGGCTATCTCGAGGGTTCGAAGATGGCGACCGCCTTCAATCTGTTGCGGTCGAACGAGCTGATCTGGCCCTACGTCGTCAACGAGTACCTTAGGGGGAAAGAGCCCCTGCCATTCGACCTCCTATACTGGAATGCCGACGCCACGCGGATGCCGTGCGCCAACCACTCCTTCTACCTGCGCAACTGCTATCTGGAGAACAATCTGTCCAAGGGCCGGCTGAAAATCGCCGGCACCGAGATTGATCTCTCCGAGGCCAGGGTTCCGGTCTACAACCTTGCCACGCGCGAGGATCATATCGCGCCGGCGAAGTCGGTGTTCATCGGCTCGGCGTCGTTCGGCGGCCCCGTCCGTTTCGTGCTGACGGCTTCCGGCCATATCGCCGGCGTCGTGAACCCGCCGGCGCGGAAGAAATACCAGTACTGGACCGGACCGGCGCCGAAAGGAACGCTGGAAGACTGGCTGAAAAAGGCGAAGGAGCATCCGGGCTCCTGGTGGGACGATTGGCAAGCCTGGCTGGAAAGCATCGACGCCACGCGCGTGAAGAAACGGCGCCGGCCGGGCGGGACGAAGCTCAAGCCGATCGAGGACGCGCCCGGCTCATATGTCGCCGTCCGCGTCTGACGGGCCAGAAAACGCCTTGATCGTCGGCCAGACGGTGCCGTGTACCGCCGCCCGAGATTGCCGCGGCCCGACGTGAGGACGCCTCGCCCCGCCTGTTCTCGGCCTGCCGGGCTGGCTGGCGGGACCGAATCATCCCGGCCAGGGGTGGGCGCGGCGGACGGCCGTAACGGGGAATGACGAATGAAGCATGCTATCGGCGCAGTTTTCGGCCTCGTCGTATTCGCGTCGCCGGCGCTCGGCGATCCGGAGAGCGAGTCGTTTCTGCAGGATCGGATAGCGGCGCTGGATTCCGATCCCGACTGGACCGCCACGGCGGGCGCCATCGCATCCGAGGGCAGGGCCACGATCGTCCGGGAGCTCGCGATCGGCATTCCGTCGCCACAGGCGACACTCGCGGCAGGCGAGATTCGCATCGACGACCTTGCGCCGGCCGAGGACGACAGCTTTTCCTTCGCCGGTGGCGCCATCTCCGACCTCCGGATCGAGTCGCCGTTCCTTTCGCTCGTCGTCCCCAACACCAAGCCAGACCAGCCCAACGAGCGGTTGGCCATCGGCGCGCTCGATGTCGGCGGCGTCGAATTCTTCGATCCCGCCCGCTTCGCCGCCCTGTCCAAGGTCGGCACCGACGCCGATCCGGCGACGCGCGACGCCGCCATGCGGGAAGCCATGCGCGCCATGCCGAAGCTCGGCCAATTCACACTGCGAAATCTGACGCTCGGCAACGCCGAGCCACTGAAGCTCGAAAGCCTCAGTTTGGAAGTAGAGGAGTATCTCGGCCCGGTGCCGCTTCCATGGAAGGCGGAGATGACCAACCTTGCCCTTCCCGGCCTCTACTTGCGAAGCGCGCTGAGGCGGGTCGAGCCGCGGGTGGCGCAAGTCTTGCGGCTCTTCGACGACAAGATTTTCACGATCGATGCGACCGGCGGCGAGGTCTGGGAGAACCCCGATGCAGGCGAAGTGCGCGCCTCGGCGAGGATCACGATCAATGACGGCGCGAATATCGAACTTACCTACAGCTATTCCGGCGTTACCGAAGACTGGCTCGCTTCCACGCTCAGCGAAACGCTGATCGGCGATCTCGAAAAGGGACTTAACAGCTTCGAGAGCGGCGTGAAGCTGAAGGCGCTGACGCTGCGGATCAGCGACCGCTCGCTGCTCGATGAGTTGTTCGGGGCGGTGGCCGCTGAATTGCGGCTCGGTGTCGACGGCGCTGCCTACCGGCAGCAGATCAGCAGCCTCGCCTTGCCGCTGTTCATGCTCGCGCTCGGCCGTCCGGAACTGGTGGACATGCTGCTGCAGCCGCTGCAGGAATTCCTCGGCAGCGGCAAGACCCTGGTGGTGCAGCTGCGGCCCGATGCGCCGGTTGCCGCGGCGGAGATCGCCGACGCTCTCCAGGGCGATGCATTGGAGCTGGTGGCGCTTCTCAACCTGACGGTGAGCACGGAGGATTCCGCCGCGCTGCAATAGAACCCCGCGCGCAGGCCGGCGCCCGGGTCTATTCGGCCCGAACGACGCGAATGGCGAGCTCGCGGAGCTGCTTCGGCGAGACCTCGGACGGCGCGCCCATCAACAGGTCCTGCGCCTGCTGGTTCATCGGGAACATGGTGACCTCGCGCAGGTTCTTCTCGCCGCAGAGCAGCATGACGATGCGGTCGAGACCGGC
>DASWJZ010000073.1:0-1868 GCA_036396875.1 Propylenella sp. | reverse complement strand
CAGCAGGTGCTGCCGGCCGATCCGCCGCCGGCTCCCTATGAGGAGCAGCTTCTCCGCCTTTCCGAAATCCTCGGCGCGATCCATTACCTTCGCTATCTCTGCGAGCACGACGAGAAAGACACCTGGCGCGAGCAGATGGCGGCCCTCCTTGACGCGGAAAACCCGGACGAACCCAGGCGGGCGCGCATGATCGACCGTTTCAATCGCGGCCACGAGGGATTCCGCGCCGTCTACCGCACCTGCACGCCGGCGGCGGCGACCTCGGCCGATCGCTACCTCGAGGAAGGCGCGAAGATTGCCGCCGACATCACGGCCCGCTACGGAAAATAGCGGTTAACAGTGCGTCAACCGCATTGGCGAGAATTTTAACAAGGTATTAACCTCCTCTTCACGATCCGGCTGCGACGCGGCCGGGCTCGTGTTACCTTTCCACCGTTAACCCTGTCTCGCGCCGTGCCACCGAGGATCAAGAGAATGACAAACGAAGCCGTGGCGCGGAGCGCGGACGATCACGCCACAATTGCCGAAAAGAAGCGCGTTGCCCTCGCCTACCTCAGCGAAGCCTGGGACGGCGCCATCGCGGAGGGCGTCGATTCGGAGATCCTGGCGCACGCGGCGCTGTTCACCGCGCTTTGCGACCTGATCGCCACGTACGGCGAGGAGCCTGTGGCCGAACTCGCCAAGACGCTGCCGAAGCGCATCCGCGAGCTCGAGTTCACCGTCGACGAGCGCAGCATCCAGTAGCGTTCACGCGTCGGCGATGAGTCGGCGCCCGTAGACGGCCACTTCGTTCTCTTCATATCCGACGGCCTGGTAGAACCCGGCCACATCCGCGTTCCCCGACCGGACCATTACGTTGATCTTCGGGCAGCCCACAGCTTCCAGCGCGCGCTCGACGTGCGCCATGATCTGCCTCCCGAGCCCTTTGCCCTGCGTCTCCGGATCGACGGCGAGATAGTAGACGCTGCCGCGATGCCCGTCGTAGCCGGCCATCGCCGTGGCGGCGACCGCCCCGTCAAGGATGCCGACGAAGAACAGTTCAGGCTGCATCGCCTGCTTGCGGGCGATGTCCTTCTCCGGGTCGTTCCACGGCCGCGTCAATCCGCAGCGTCGCCACAGGTCGATGACGTCGGCCCAGTCCCCGGCTTCAAACCTACGGATCAGCATGGCGCTCCATATGCACCGGCCCGTGCACTCTCGGCAATCGTCGCACTGCGATTCGACACACATAGCCGTTGCTCTACATTGGGATGTGCCGGCGGCGACCGGGGCGAATCGCCGCCCGCCGGGTTCGAGGGCAGCCATGCCGAGGTTCGCAATCCTCGCGGCACTTGCCGTCGCGAGCACCTGTTTGACCACGTTCGCAGCGTCGCCGGCGATCGCCGCCGCTGAGCCGGACCCGCCGTCGGTCAGCGTCCCTGAAGATGCCGCTCCGCCGACCCTCCTCCCTCTGGACCAGTACGAAGCGCCACCAATGGGTCGCGGCCCCGAGGACGTTCCCATCGTTCAGTACGATGCCGCCCTGCTGCCGATGCCGGTCAAGCGGCTCCGCGAGCAGATCATGGAGGCGGCGGCGACCGGCGAGCCGGAGGCGCTGCGCGCGATCTTCGAAGCCCAGGGCGCGCCGCCGGAGCTCGGACCGGCCGACGCCGCCGATCCGGTCGAGTATATCGTCTCTCTGTCCGGCGACGAGGAAGGCCGCGAAATCCTTGCGATCCTGATCGAGTTGTTCGAGGCCGGCTACGTCCATGTCGATGTCGGCACGACGGAAGAGATGTACGTCTGGCCCTACTTCGCCCGCTACCCGGTCGAGGCGCTGACGCCGCCGCAACTGGTCGAGCTGTTCAAGCTCGTCTACGCCGGCGACT
>DASWJZ010000072.1:0-12442 GCA_036396875.1 Propylenella sp. | reverse complement strand
CGCCGCGACGTCCTCGGGCATATTCGTATAGTCCGCCATGTGGACAGCGCCTTCCTTCAGACCTTCCCAGACGTTGGTCGGCTTCCACGTCCCGTCGATCAATTCGCCAACGCGGCGCGTGTAGTACGGCCCCCAGTCATCGACGATCGCCGTCAGCTGCGCCTTCGGGGCGAAGCTGATCATGTCGGAGGCCTGGCCGAACCCGTGCAGCCCGCGCTCCTCGGCGATCTGCAGCGGCGCGGTCGAATCGGTGTGCTGCGAGATGATGTCGGCGCCCTGATCGAAGAGCGCCTTGGCGGCATCCGCCTCCTTGCCGGGATCGAACCAGGTGTTGACCCAGACGATCCTCACCTTGAAGTCGGGATCGACCGACTGCGCGCCGAGCATGAAGGAATTGATGCCCATCACCACCTCCGGGATCGGGAAGGAGACGATGTAGCCGGCGGTGCCCGTCTTCGACATCTTCGCCGCGATCTGGCCGATGATGTAGCGGCCTTCGTAGAAGCGCGCATTGTAGAGTGCGACGTTGTCGCTCTCCTGCTTGAAGCCGGTCGCGTGCTCGAACTTCACGTCCGGAAACCGTTTGGCGACCTTGTTGACCGGATCCATGAACCCGAACGAGGTCGCGAAGACGATGTCGCATCCTTCGCGCGCGAGCCGCTCGAGCGCGCGCTCCGCGTCGGGACCCTCGGAGACATTTTCGAGATAGGCGGTCTCCACCTTGTCGCCGAATTTCTCCCCGACCGCGAGCAGACCCTGATGATGCTGATAGGAGTAGCCGAAGTCGCCGATCGGCCCGACATACATCCAGCACGCCTTCACCTTGTCCTGGGCCGAAGCCGCGGACATGCCGAGCGCCGCCGCGAAAGCGGCGGCAGCCAGTACGAGCAGTCTCTTCATTGCACTATCCCCTCTGACGAGCCAAACTCCATCCCGCGCTTCTCCCGGACGCGCCGCCGATATCCGCCGCTCCGATTACCGCTCCGGCACGAAGGCCCTTCCGAGGCAGGCCGGCGTATTCATCCGGGTCGCACGCTGATTGCTGGAAATGACCACGAGAACCGCAATCGTGACAAGGTACGGCAGCATCGAAAGAACCTGCGCCGGGATGCCGATGCCCATCGGCTGCGCATGCAGCTGCAGGATGGTCACGGCCCCGAACAGGTAGGCGCCGGCCGCCACCCGGTAGGGAATCCAGGACGAGAAAACCACCAGCGCCAACGCGATCCAGCCGCGTCCGGCGGTCATGTTTTCAACCCAGAGCGGCGTGTAAGCCACTGAAAGATAAGCGCCTCCGAGCCCGGCGCAGGCGCCTCCGAAGAGCACCGCGAGGTAGCGCACGATGACCACCGGGTAGCCGAGCGCGTGCGCCGAAGCATGATTGTCGCCGACCGCCCTGACAATGAGTCCGGCGCGCGTGCGGAAGAGCATCCACGAGACGCCCGCCACAAGTGCGAACGACACGTAGACCAGAAGATCCTGCCCGAAGAGGATGCGGCCGACGAACGGGAGGTCGGTGAGGAGCGGAATGTCGAGGCTGGGGAGCTTGATGCCGGGGGTTCCGACAAAGGATTCGCCAAGCAGCCCGGAGAGGCCGAGACCGAAGAGGGTGAGGGCCAGGCCCGACGCGACCTGGTTGGCGACGAGCGTCTGCGTCACGAAGGCGAAAATCAGACTGATGCCGGCCCCGGCGAACATGCCGCCGAGCACGCCGACATAGGGCGATCCGGTGGTCTGGGTGAGGGCGAAGCCGGCGACGGCGCCCATCACCATCATGCCTTCGACGCCAAGATTGAGCACGCCTGACCGCTCCACCACCAGTTCGCCGATCGCGGCGAGGAGAAGCGGCGTCGCCGCGGTGATGACCGTGAGGATGATCGCTTCAAGCACCGGCGGGCGCCTTGCGGACGGCGAGCGGGCGGGCGATTCGGACCCGGTGCAGGATGAAGGAATCGCAGGCGAGCACATAGAAGAGCAGCAGCCCCTGCAGCACCTGCGCCATCCTGCTGGAGACCTGCAGCCCGGACTGGATCGCCTCGCCGCCGAGATAGGAGAGCGCGATCACAAAGCCCGAGAGCAGGATGCCGAGCGGATTGAGGCGGCCGAGAAAGGCGACGATGATGGCGGTAAAGCCGTAGCCGGGCGAAATGACCGGCTGCAGCTTTCCGATCACGCTGGCGACCTCCATGATGCCGGCGAGCCCGGCAAGCCCGCCTGAAACGGCGAAGGCGAAAATCGTCATCCGCCTCGCCGAGAAGCCGGCGAACGCTCCGGCGCGCGGGCTCTCGCCGAGCACGCGGATCTCGAACCCCTTGAGCGTGCGCGCGAACACCACCGCCAGCACCAGCACGATGACGAGCGCCACGATCGCCGAGGCGTTGAGCCGCCCGCTGCCGATGAAGGGGATCGCCGCGGCGTCGGAGAACGTCACGGTGTTCGGAAAACCGAAAGCCATCGGGTCGCGCCAGGGGCCGCGCACCATCCAGTCGAGGAAGAGCGAGGCGACATAGACGAGCATCAGGCTGGTCAGGATCTCGTTGGTGCCGAAGCGGACCTTGAGCAGCGCCGGGATCATCGCATAGGCGGCCCCGCCGAGAGCGCCCATCAGCAGCATGAGCGGCAGCGTGGCGACGGTCTGAAATTCCGGCAACATGATCGGGATGATCGAGCCGGTGACGGCGCCGAGCGTGAACTGACCCTCGGCGCCGATATTCCAGTTGTTGGAGACGAAGGCGACCGAAAGGCCGACGGCGATCAGGACGAGCGGCGTCGCCTTGACGACAAGCTCCTCGCGCGACCAGCCCTCCGTGAGCGGCGCGACGAAATAGATGTAGAGGCCGCGCACGGGATCGACGCCGTAGAACGTGAAGATGACGAAGGTGGTGACCACCGTCAGCGCCACGGCGATGACCGGCGACAGCAGCGCCAGGGCGCGGGACGGCTGGTCGCGGCGGACAAGCTCAAGCCGCACGATCCGCTCCCCCCTCCCTCTCGCCGTCGTGCTCGTGATGGACGCCGCCCATCAGCAGCCCTATCTGGTCGGCGGTCATTGCTTCCGCCGGATAGAGCGGCGACAGGCGCCCTCCGGAGAGGACCGCCACGCGGTCGGCGATCTCGAAAATCTCGTCGAGATCCTGGCTGATCATCAGCACCGCCGAGCCCGCCCGGGCAAGATCGACGAGCGCCTGGCGGATGGTGCGCGCCGCGCCGGCGTCCACGCCCCAGGTCGGCTGGTTGACCACCAGGATTCCGGGCGTTCTGTCGATCTCGCGGCCGACTACGAATTTCTGCAGATTGCCGCCGGAGAGCGCGCTTGCCTTCGGGTCGGGGCCCGAACTCCTGACATCGAAGCGCTGGCCGACGCGCGTCTCCACCGCACGCGCGGCCCCACGGTCGACGACGTAGTTGCGGGCGATCCCCTCGCCGGTCGCGTGGCGGGTGAGAACCACATTCTCCGACAGCCGGAACCCCGGAACGGCGGCATGCCCGATCCGCTCCTCGGGCACGAAGGCAGCGCCCAGCCGGCGGCGCGCATTCACGCCGGCGCGGCCGACGGCGCGGCCGTCGATCGCGACCATGTCGGCGCGCGGCGCCATCCGCTCCCCGCAGATCGCGTCGAACAGTTCCTGCTGGCCATTGCCGGCGACGCCGGCGATGCCGACCACCTCGCCGGCATGGACGGTAAGGTCGATGTCCGCCAGCGCCGTGCCGAAGGCATGGTCGGCCGGCAGCGTCAGCTTCTGCAGCTGCAGCCGCGGCTTCGCCGCCGTCCCCGGTCGTTCCGGCCTTTCGATCCCCGCCACCTCGCTGCCCACCATCATCCGCGCCAGGCTCTTGGCGCTCTCCACCTTCGGATCGGCGGTGGCGACAAGCTTGCCGCGGCGGAGAATCGTGGCGCGGCCGGCGAGCGCCAGCACTTCGGCGAGACGATGCGTGATGTAGAGGATGGCGACCCCCTCGGCCGAAAGCCGGCGCAGCGTCACGAACAGGAGATCCGCCTCCTGCGGCGTCAGCACGGAAGTCGGCTCGTCCATGATGATGAGGCGCGGCTCCTGCAGCAGGCAGCGGACGATCTCCACCCGCTGCCGCTCGCCGACCGACAGATCCGCCACGCTGGCAGCTGGGTCGAGCGGCAGCCCGTATTCGCGCGACACCTTGCGGATCGTATCGGAAAGCTCGCGGCGGCGGCGCGGCGGAAGCGCGAGCGCGATGTTGTCGGCCACCGTCAGCGCTTCGAACAGCGAGAAGTGCTGAAACACCATGCCGATGCCGAGGCGGCGCGCCTCCGCCGGGCTTGCGATGGCGACCGGCCGGCCCTCCCAGAGAATCCGCCCCTCGTCGGGCTCCAGCGCGCCGTAGAGCATCTTGACCAGCGTCGACTTGCCGGCGCCGTTCTCGCCGAGCAGCGCGTGGATCTCGCCGGGGCGGATCTCCAGGCTGACATGGTCGCACGCGGTCAGCGCGCCGAAGCGCTTGGTCAGTCCTTCCGTCGCCAGAAGCGGCGCGGTTACGTCGTCAGCCGCGACCGCCCGCGCCGTTCGATCCATTTGCGGTACCCTCAAGCCCGAACTCAGGTTACGGAGCGCTGATGGAAGGCGCCAGTCCAAAAGGCCGGGACCGTGGAGGGACTTTTGGGAAGGCTGCGGATCAGCCCGGACGCCAAGAAAGGGGATGAGCCGTCAGCACGCGGTCGGTCGTAACAAGACGCAGATTCTCTACAAGGCATTGCGCCAACAAGAGCCGGTCGAACGGATCGCGCGTGTTTGGAAGGGGAGCAACCTCAACAAGGACATGTCCGGCCTCTATCGAAAGCAGTCGCAAACCGGCGCCTGCAAACAGCTCGGGAAGTGCCGAAAGCGGCACGTGGAGCGGGAGCTTTCTAAGGCGGACCTTGATTGCAATCTCCCAAAGGCTTGCGACGCTTGCACTGAGCTCATTATCGGAATCGGAGACGGCCTCGTGCAGGCGACTGTCCAACAGCTGCGTTCGATTCTCGACGATTGCAACGAGGATGTTCGTATCAAGAAGCAACCGCATCTACGGCAACGGCCTGAGCAGAAAATCCTCCGGCAGGGGGTCATCGAAATCCTCGGAGATGTGCCCGAAGATACTGTCGACGCCATGCTTCTTCTTGAATTCGGCAATGGCGTCAAAATTGATGCCGCCCCGCGGCTTGTGCGGGACGAGGTCGAGCACCGGCTTGCCGTTCCGCGTCACCACGACGGTCTCGCCGGCCTCCACGCGGCGGGCCAGCTCCGTCAGCCGGTTCTTGGCGTCCTTCAGCGAAATCGTAGTCATGGAGAAATGGTAGCTATCGGTAGCTACTCTTGCAAGTGCGCCAATCCTACGGAACGAGCACTGTCGCCCCGGTCGTCCGCCGGCCTTCGAGCGCGCGATGCGCCTCGGCGGCGTCCTTCAGCGGAAACGCCTGCTTCACCGCGATCCTCACATGGCCTTTCTTGACCACATCCGTCAGGTCGGCCGCCATCTTCTCGAGGCTCTCGCGCTTCGCCGCATATGTGAAGAGCGTGGGCCGCGTCGCAAACAGCGAGCCCTTCTGCGCCAGGATGTTCAGGTCGAAGTTCTGGATCGTGCCGGAGGACTGGCCGAACAGCACCCACATGCCGAGCGGCTTCAGGCAGTCGAGCGACCCCGGATAGGTGTCGCGCCCGACGGAATCGTAGACCACATCGCATTTCTGTCCGCCGGTGACCTCGGCGACGCGCTCGACAAAATTCTCGGCGCGGTAGTTGATGACGTGGTGGCAGCCGTTCGCGCGGGCCATCTCCGCCTTCTCCTCCGAGCCGACGGTTCCGATCACGGTTGCGCCGAGGTGGTTCGCCCATTGACAGGCGATCGAGCCGACGCCGCCGGCGGCGGCGTGGAAGAGGATCGTATGGCCTTTCTTCACCGGAAAGGTCTGCCGCAGCAGGAACTGCGCGGTCAGCCCCTTCAGGGTCATCGCCGCGGCGGTGCGGAAATCGATGTCCTCCGGCACCTGGATCAGGCGGTCCGCGGGAATGAGACGTTCCTCGGCATACGACCCCACCGGGCCGTGATAGCTCACCCGGTCGCCCGGCCGTACGTTCGTCACGTCCGATCCGACGGCGACGACCGTTCCCGCGCCCTCGCTGCCCGGGATGAAGGGGAGCCCGTCCGCCGGCTTGTAGAGGCCGGTGCGGAAATAGACGTCGACGAAGTTCAACCCGATCGCCTCATGCTTCACCCGCGCCTGGCCGGGGCCGGGATCGCCGACCGCGACCTCCTCCCACTTCAGAACCTCGGGGCCGCCGAATTCGTGAACGACAATCGCCTTGACCATGCTTCCCTCTCAGCTCGTCTGCCGCTTGCCGCGTTTGGCAAGCACGTTGAACACCTCG
The DNA here is from genome assembly GCA_036396875.1 of Propylenella sp. Taxonomy (GTDB): domain Bacteria; phylum Pseudomonadota; class Alphaproteobacteria; order Rhizobiales; family Afifellaceae; genus DASWJZ01. The sequence goes on along the minus strand of DASWJZ010000072.1, from coordinate 6,062 downwards.
ACCGTCGCCGCGAACGCCATCGCGAAATAGATGTAGCCGCGCGGAATATGGAACCCGAGCCCGTCGGCGATGAGCGCCACGCCGATGAGCAGCAGGAACGCGAGCGCCAGCATCTTGGTCGTCGGATTGCGCTTTACGAAGCCCGCGATCGGACCGGACGCGGCATACATCACCAGGATCGCCACGATCACGGCCGCGATCATGACCTCCACGTCGTCGACCATGCCGACGGCCGTCAGGATCGAGTCGACCGAAAACACCATGTCGATCACCACGATCTGCGCGATGATCGCGGCGAAGCTGCCGGACACCGAATGCGTGAGCGCCTTCTCCTCATGCTCGATCTCGTCGTGGATCTCGCGCGTCCCCTTCACCAGCAGGAAGAGCCCGCCGGCGATCAGGATGATGTCGCGCCAGGAGATTTCCGGATCGACGAGGCTGTGGCCATCGCCGCCGGGGATCTCGAACGGAAGCGTGAAGACGGGCACCGTCAGTCCGATGATCCAGGTAATCGCAAACAGCAGGACGACGCGAAAGACGAAGGCCAGAACCAGGCCGATCTGGCGCGCCCTGGTCGCGGCAGGCTCCGGCAGCTTTCCGACGAGGATCGAAATGAAGATGATGTTGTCGATGCCGAGCACGATCTCCATCACCGAAAGGGTGACGAACGCGGCCCATACCTCGGGGCTCGTGAGCAGCTCCAGCATCGTCTCTCAGGCTCCTAGAGTGATCTTAGATATTGCTGCACGGCGGCGACCCCGAGCAGATATGCGGTGGAAGCGAGGAGGACAAATTTCACGACAAGCGGCGCGTCGAAATCGGCCGCGAGCAGCCATGCGCCGGAGATGAGCCAGCCGGCGAGCACGGCGAGCGTCAGGTTTCGCCAGCGGACCACCCGCACCGGATGGACGAAGTTCACCGGCATGAAAGTCAGCACTGCGAGGAGAATCACGATCGCGATGGTGATCGCGGGCGGCGGAAGGAAGGCGTACATGACGAAAACGGCCATGTTCCATACCGCCGGAAAACCGCGAAAGGAGTTGTCCGGCTGCTTCATCCGCGTGTCGGCGAAATAGAGCGCCCCCGAAACGGCGACCGCGATCCCCATCGCCGCGTCGATGTGGGGCGGCAAGTTCAGCGCCCGCGCAACGATCACGGCGGGAACGAAGACGTAGGTCGTGTAGTCGATCACGAAGTCGAGCGCCGCGCCGTCCCATTTCGGCAGCCGTTCGCGCACCCGGTAGCGTCGGGCAATCGGCCCGTCCACGCCGTCCACGAGCAGCGCAATGCCCAGCCAGATGAAGGCGGTGCTCCAGCGCCCGCCGGCGACTGCGAGTATGGAGAGAAGGGCGAACGCCGCGCCGCTCGCCGTCAGAAGATGAATGGCGAAGAGATGCCGCTGCCCCACATTCATCCTCCGCGACCGCGTCCGCGGGCCGTTCGAGCAGGCATTGCCGCGCCACGACAGCCCGCCGGCGGCCCCCGCCTTGCCGGCGCGCGATGCCCTCTCGCGTTCTTGCCGACCTGCCGCCGGAGCGCAAGTGCCGCCGGAGCGCACCGCGGGAGGTGTTTTGCCGGAAGACCCTGCACCGCATTGCCGGCCCCCTCGTGCTTTGCCATGTTTCCGGCATGGGCCGGGCCGACCGCGAACTCTTTGACGTCGCCGTTGTCGGCGGCGGCGCGACCGGATTCGCGGCCGCCCTCACCGCCGTCATCGGCGGGCACAGCACGGCGCTCTTCGCCCCGCCCGCGCAGTTCCCGCCAGGGCGCACGGCCGCGCTGCTGCAGGGTTCGATCGACCTCCTTTCGGAGCTCGACATTTGGCCGGCGCTCGCCCGCCACGCCGCGCCGCTCCGGGCGATCCGCATCGTGGACGCGACCAGGCGGCTGATCCGCGCCCCCGAGGCGACCTTCTACGCCACCGAAATCGGCCTCCCAGCCTTCGGCTTCAACATCCCGAACAGCGAACTGGTGGACGCGCTGCGGCGACATGCCGAGGCGTTCGCTGCGCTGAGGATCATCGCGCACCCCGTCGAGAGCGCGAGGAGGGAGGCCGGTGTGGTCGAGTTGCACGCCGGCAGCGCCTGCCTTGCCGCGCGCCTGGTCGTGGCGGCCGACGGCGCCCGGTCGGTTGCCCGCGAGGCGGCGGGCATCGGGGTGCGGCGCTGGTCGTACCGGCAGGCGGCGCTTGTCGCGACGCTGCGCGTCGAGCGCCCGCATGGCGGCGTATCGACCGAGTTCCACACCGAGACAGGTCCCTTCACCCTGGTGCCGCTTCCCGGCAACCGGGTGAGCCTCGTATGGGTCGATCGACCGGAGAACGCGGAGCGGACGATCGGCCTCGCCGACGAGGCTTTTGCCGCGGCCGTCGAGATGCGCGCCGCTTCGATCCACGGCGCCATGCAGGTGGACAGCCGGCCGGCGCTTTACCCGCTCAGCGCGGCGCTGGCCGACCGCTTTGCCGCCAACCGGACGGTCCTTGTCGGCGAGGCCGCCCACATGTTCCCGCCGATCGGGGCACAGGGCCTCAACCTCGGCTTCCGCGACGTGGCGGCGTTGCGGCGCGTGCTGACGCGCCACCGGAGCGACCCGGGCGCGCCCGCCGCGCTCGACGCCTATCATGCCGCGCGGCAGGCCGACGTGCGCTCGCGCACGCTGGCGGTCGACCTTCTGAACCGCTCCCTCCTCACCGATTTTCTGCCGGTGCAGGCTCTCCGCGGGCTGGGCCTTGCCGCTGTCTCTTCGGTGCCGTTCCTGCGCCGCGCCCTCATGCGGCAGGGCCTCGCCAAGGGGCGGAGCATGCGCGTCTAGCCTCTCGTTTCTCGCAGCACAGCGCCGGCGGCGCGAGACCGTCGACTGTGGTTATCGGCGCGCCTTGCCAGGGGCGCCTCAAAAGGCGAAATCTGTGCGGATGCGCAAGACGCGGATTGCGAAGTATCACGTCGGTCAGATTGTCCGCCACCGGTTCTTCTCGTTCCGGGGGGTCGTCTTCGACGTCGATCCGGTCTTCGCCAATACCGAGGAATGGTATCAGGCCATTCCCGAGGAGATCAGGCCGTCAAAGGACCAGCCGTACTACCATCTCCTCGCGGAGAATGCGGAAACCTCGTACATCGCCTACGTCTCGGAGCAGAACCTGGTGCCCGATGACAGCGGCGAGCCGGTCCGCCATCCGCAGGTGCGCGATCTCTTCGGCAGCTTCGAGAAGGGCGCCTACCGGAGCCGCGAGATGCCGAACTAGAAAGGGCGCCGCAAGGGCGCCCTCCTCGTCTCACCGAATCTCAGCCGGCTTACTGGGTCGTGCTCTGCTGCTGTTGCAGCTGCAGCAATTGCTGGCGCGCCTCGTCGGCCTTCCGCTTCAGCTCGTCCTCGAGCTTCTGCTGCTGCGCCTGCGCCTGCTGCGGATCGATGCCGGGTCCGTCATAGGAAGCGGTGAAGCCGGTCAGGCTGATGTCGAAGGTGACGGCCTTGCCCTGCGGGTTCAGCATGCTGACGGAGACGTTGCCGCCGCGCTTCAGCTTGCCGATGAAATCGTCCTTGATTTCGCCAAGCGCCAGGCATTCGCCGGGGGTGCAGACGACATACTTCACGCCGGTCGCCTCGCCGTCGTCGATCTTGATCTGCACGCCGGGCTGGATCAGCGCGACCGGCGGCACGGCGATCTGCAGCAGCTTCTTGTCGGCGCGCTCGATAATCATGAACTGAGCAAGCGGCTGCCCGGTCACCGCCAGCCGCTTCCGGCCGATGTGGCATTCCTGCTGCTCATTGACCTTTCCGCAGACCTTCTCCCAGTCGGGCTGCGGCACGGCCGAGGCATTCGGCGCCGCCTGGCCGGCGCCCGGCGCGGCCTCCGGGGCTGCCTGATCCTGGGCGGCGGCAGGCGCCGAGCCCAAGGCCAGGACGGCTGCCAGCATTGCGGCACGTGTCCGGAGCCCGGTCAGGCTCAGAGGCTTGCGCAGTGATGTCATTGAATATCCTCGTCATGCCTCCCCAACCGTGATGGGGATGCGATCCTCGGCCCTCTGACCGCCAAATTAGGCGACAGCGTGGCCCTCCCGCGCCCTCAATAGCCTGCATTTGCGAAACATTCCAGATTGCCGCAGAATCGGCAGCCGCTTTGTTGCCGACATTCGCACCAACACCTGCGCAGGAGAGGTCAGCCGCCGTGATATTCGGAAAGCGAGGGTCGCGCCGGTCGCGCGACAGGGGTCGATTCGCACTCCTGGCCGTCTTCGCCGTGCTCGCCGCCGGTCCCGCTCCCGCCGAGCCCCGGCACGGCATCGCCATGCATGGGGACCCGGCATTGCCGGCGGATTTTGCTCACCTCCCCTACGCCAATCCCGACGCGCCCCAGGGCGGTCGCATCACCTATGCGAGTGACGGCACCTTCGACAGCATGAATCCCTTTATCGTGCGGGGGACCTCGCCGCGCGCGCTGTGGGACGAGACGTACGGCCGAAACGTCTGGGAAAGCCTGCTGACGCGCAACCGCGACGAGCCGTTCACCCTCTACGGGCTGCTCGCCGAGACGGTCGAAACGCCGCCCGACCGGACCTGGGTCGAATTCACCATCCGGCCCGAGGCGCGCTTCGCGGACGGCGAGCCCGTGAAGGCGGAGGATGTGATTTTCACGGTCGGGCTGCTGCGCGACAAGGGGCGGCCGCCGACGCGCCCGATGCTTGCCGGAGCCGTGGAACGCGTCGAGAAGGTCGGCGAGCGCGGCGTTCGCTTCACCTTCAAGGATACCGGCAACCGCGAGCTGCCGATGCTGATCGGCCTGATGGTGATCCTGCCGCAGCACGCGATCGACCCGGAGACGTTCGACCAGACGTCCTTCACGCCGCCGCTCGGGTCGGGGCCCTACGCGGTCGCCGAGGTCAATCCCGGCCGCAGCATACTGCTCAGAAAGCGTCCCGATTATTGGGGAGGGGAGCTTCCGATCAAGCGCGGCTTCGATAATTTCGAGGAGATACGCTACGAGTATTACCGCGACGCCGGCAGCTTCTTCGAAGCGTTCAAGAAGGGTCTGTTCGACGCCCTGCGCGAGAGCGATCCGTCGCGCTGGTCGACGCAGTACGATTTTCCCGCGGTGCAGAGCGGCGCCGTCATCCTGGAAAAGTTTCCGACCGAGATCCCGAAGCCGATGACCGGCTTCGTCTTCAACACGGCGAAGCCTGTCTTCTCGGACCCGAAGGTGCGCGAGGCGATCACCTACTGCCTCGACTTCGAGTGGCTGAACCGGTCGCTCTATTTCGGCGTCTACGCGCGCACCGGCAGCTACTTTCAGGGCTCCGAGCTGTCGGCGCTCGGCCGTCCCGCGAGCGACGCCGAGCGCGCGTTGCTCGCTCCGTTTCCCGCTGCGGTGCGGCCGGAGGTGATGGAAGGGACCTATGCGCCGCCGGTGAGCGACGGATCCGGAACGGACCGGAAGAGCTTGCGGGCGGCCTTCGATCTCCTGACGCAGGCCGGCTACGAGCGGCGCGGGGCGGCGCTGGCGCACGCCGGCACGGGCGCGCCCCTCGCCTTCGAGGTGCTCGTTCGCACGCTGGAGGACGAGAACCTCGCTTTGGCGCTACAGCGAACCTGCGCGATGCTCGGCGTCGAGGTTTCGGTTCGGCGCGTGGAGCCCCTTCAGTACGAGGTCCGCATCAAGGACTTCGACTACGACATGATCCGCTTCACCTATCCCTCGTCGCTGTCGCCGGGAAACGAGCAGAACAACCGCTGGGCGTCCGCCAACGTGGGCAATCCGGGCGCCTTCAATTTCGCCGCTGCCGCCGATCCGGCGATCGACGCCATGATCGAGGCCCTGCTTGCGGCGAAGGACCGCGATGCGTTCGTGACCGCGGCGCGGGCGCTCGACCGCGTCCTGATCTCCGGCTTCTATCTCGTGCCGCTGTTCCACGCGCCGGAGGATTGGTGGGCGATCTGGGCGCGCGTCAAGCATTCGGCGAGCGGTTCCCTCTACGGCGCCGAGCCCACCACGTGGTGGATCGAGGAATGACCGCTTTCGACGATATTGCGCCGATCGCGATCGAGGTCATCTCCGATGTCGCGTGCCC
>DASWJZ010000071.1:0-5760 GCA_036396875.1 Propylenella sp. | reverse complement strand
TTTGTGCGGGCGCTCGCCCTCAGTTGACGAATTGCGGCATCAGCAGACGCGGCAGCCAGAGCGAAATGGACGGGAACACGATGACCAGCCCCAGGATCGCCAGCATCGGTCCTAGTATCATGACCACGTCGCGCATTGCGTGCCGCACGGAGATCCGGCCGATGGCGCAGGCGATCAGCAGGCAGAGCCCGTAGGGCGGCGTGACCAACCCGAAAGCGAGGCTTATGACCCCGATGATGGCGAAGTGAATCGGGTGCATGCCGACCGCCTGGGTGACCGGCCACAGCACCGTGCCGAGGATGATGATCGCCGGTATGGCGTCGATGAAGCAGCCGATCACCAGGAAGCTGATCGCGACGGCGACGCCCATCTCGGTGACGCCGAGGTTCATCGCCTCAACGTATTCCACGAGGGCGGCGGGCACCTTGAAATAAGCGAGGATGAAGCCGAACGCGCTCGCCGTGCCGATGCAAAAGAGCGCGATCGCGGCAAAGCGGCCGGTATCGTAGAGCACTGTCGCAACCTTCCCCGCGCCGAGAGTGCGGAAAATGATTAGCCCGAGCGCCAGGGCGTAGAGGGCCGCGACCACCGAGGCTTCGGTCGGCGTGAAGAAACCGCTGACGATGCCGCCGACAATGATGACCGGCGTCATCAGCGCCAGGAAGGCGCCGAGGAAGGCCTGCGCGAATTCCACCAGCGTCGCCCGGTCGTGCAGGCCCATGCCATGACGCCGGGCGTAGATGTAGACGACGACCATCTGGGCGAGGCCGATCAGGATGCCCGGGATGACCCCGGCGAGGAACAGGCCGCCGATCGAAACCGACATGAGGCCGCCCCAGACCACCATCAGGATGGAGGGCGGAATGATCACCCCCATCACCGCGGAACAGGCCGTCACCGCCACGGCGAAGGAGGAGGTGAAGCCCTCCTTTTTCATCTGCGGTATGAGCAGCGAGCCGATCCCGGCGGCGTCGGCGGTGGAGCTTCCTGAGATGCCGGCGAAGAACATCGAGACGACGACGTTGACGTGGCCGAGCCCGCCGGGGAGGTGCCCGACCATCGCGCGCGCAAGGCGGATCAGCCGGTCGGTGATGCCGGCGGCGTTCATCAGATTGGCCGCAAGCAGGAAGAACGGCACCGCCAGCAGGACGAACGCGTTATAGGACTTGAACATCGTCTGCAGCAGCAGGATCGGCGTCAGCCGCGGCTCCACGAAGAAGATCGGAATGCAGGCGAGCGCAAGCGCGAAGGCGACCGGCACGCGCAGGACGATGAAAAAAAGGAACACGCCGAACAGGATCGCCGAAACCTCGAGCGGCGTCACAGATTGCCGTCCCGCAGGATGTTGACGTCCTTCGCTATTTTTTCCACGGCGAAGAGGGCCATGAGGACGCCGGCAACCAGCCAGGCGGAATAGATCCAGTTCATCGGCAGTTCGGCGATCTCGGAGGTCTGAAACCAGCCGAACTCGATCATCCCCCATCCGTACCAGATGAAGATGCCGGCGACGAGGAGGATCATCAGACAGACGAAGATCCGCTTCATCGCCTCGACTTTCTCACTCACGCTGGTCGGAAGAAGGTCGAGGTCGAAATGCGTGCCGTCGCGCACTGCGCAGATGGCGCCGATCATGATCATCCAGATGAAGCAGAAGCGCGCGATCTCCTCGGTCCAGATGTAGCGCGGAATGATGCCGGTGTAGCGCGAGACCACCTGCATCGTCACCGGGATGAGAAGGCCGCCGACAAGCACGCCGAGGGCAAGCTTCAGAAGGAGGTGGATGGCGTCGAGCACACGGGTCATGGGCGGCGCACCGGGCTCATCGGGTCGGCTCCACGAGCGGATGGAAACGAAGAGGGCCAGGGCCCGGAACGCGGGGGCCCCGACCCGTTACAAGTTGCGGCAGGCCGCTACTGTATCGCCTGCACCTGCTTTAGCACCTCGGACGCGCCGAGTTCCTCCGCATAGGATTCCAGCGCCGGCTTCGCACGCTCAAGCATCTCGTCACGGCCGGCAAACTCGTTCGTCTTGAGCCAGCCCTTCTCCTCCATCGCCGCAAGCTTCTGGGCATCCTCGCCGTTTTCTATCTCGCGGCCATACTTTCCGGCCTCGGCGCCCGCCTCGTCGATGCACTGCTGCAGCTTCTCGGGCAGCTTCTGGTAAGTCTTGTTGGAGATGAAGAGCGGGCGCACGGTGATCGCGTGCTTGGTCAGAGCGACATGCGGGCCGACTTCGTAGAACTTCATCTGCTCGATGCCGGCCGCTTCGTTCTCGGCGGCCTTGATCACGCCGGTCTGGATGGCGTTGTAGACCTCGTCATAGGCGATGACCGTGGGAGCTGCCCCGATCGCATCGAAGACACGCGTCCAGATCGGCGCGCCCTGCATGCGGACCGGCACGCCCTGCAGCTCTTCCAGGCTGTTGATCTCCTCGTTGGCGAAGACGTTGCGGGTTCCGCCGCCGGCGTAGCCGAGGAGGCGGATGTCCGCGGTCTTCAGAATATCGTCGGCGACCGGCTTCAGCGCATCGGCCTCGAGCACCTTGCGCCAGTGGTCTTCGTCGCGGAAGAGAAACGGCATGTCCATCAGCGGCGCCATCTTCGAGAAGGTCGACATGTGCGCCGGCGAAGCCACGGCGTAATCGACCGATATGCCCTGGTTCATGAAGGCGACGTAGTCCTTCTCAAGACCCAACTCTGAGTTCAGGTGCATCTCGAACTCGACCGGTTCATCCGTGTAGCAGGCCTGAACAAGCTCCTCGAACTTGCGCATCGTCTTCGTGAAGGCATGGTCTTCACTGAACTGACTGGCGCCGACCAGCTTGATTTGCGCCGCGGCAGGCGCCGCAGCTCCCGCCACGGCCAGCCCCGCAGCGCCTGCAATTGCAATCGCGCATGCCCTCAGTGAACGATGTGAATGATCCATTGTCTCCTCCCGAAACGTGTTGCCGAACAATGCCCTTTCGCTCTCCCCGGATGCGTTCCGCAGCCCGGCGGCGACCGGATGTTCTTGCCGCGACTATAGCGGGCAGGCTACCGGGGTCAAACTGCCGGGAGCGAAACACCGATCGCAGCGCTTGGCTGATGAAACAGGAGCCGTCCGCCGCCTCGCCGCACCTGCCGATGGTCGACGCCGCGCGCGGCGCCGCCATCCTGGCGATGATCGTCTACCACTTCTCCTGGGACCTCCGGTATTTCGGCTACATCGCCGCCGACGTGGCCGGCGATCTTGGCTGGCGCATCTTCGCCCGCTCGATCGCCGGCTCGTTCCTGTTCCTGGTCGGCGTCGGCCTCGTGCTCGCCGCGCGGGGCGGGCGGAGCCCGGCGCGCTATCTCCGCCGGCTCGCGATTATCGCGGGGGGCGCAGCGGCGATCACCGCCGTCACCTGGTTCGTCTTCCCCGACAGCTTCATCTTCTTCGGCATCCTGCACCACATCGCGGTTGCCAGCGTGCTGGCGCTGCCGTTCGTCCGCGCGCCGCTCGCCCTCGTGGCCGCCGCTGCGGCGTTCTCGGCGCTCGCCCCGCCGCTCCTCGCCGGCCCTGCCTTCGATTCGCCTGCGCTCCTCTGGCTCGGGCTGCAGACCTATTCTCCGCGCACCAACGATTTTGTCCCGATTTTCCCATGGTTCGCGATCGTGCTCGCGGGAATCGGCGCTGCGAAGGTGGCGCTGCGGCCGCCGGCCGCGATCGCCGCCGCTCTGTCGCGGCCGGCGCCGGGGCCGCTCATCTGGGCCGGGCGCAACAGCCTCGCGATCTACCTGCTTCACCAGCCGCTGCTGTTCGGCCTCGTCTTCATCGCCAGCACGGTCGCTCCGTCCGACCTCCGCGGTTTTGAGCCGGCCTTCGTGGAGAGCTGCGCCGCCGCCTGCGTCGCATCGGACGTTGGGGCTGACGAATGCCGTGGCGCCTGCCTCTGCCTTGCCGGACGCGCGCAGACGGCCGGTCTCTGGAACGACCTCATGCGCGGCACGCTCGGCGAGGAGGACAGCCGCCGCTATTTCACGCTCGCGGACGAATGCCGGGCGGCAGTCGATGCGCCAACGGAGTGAGCGCCCGCCGCGTCCTCTATTCCGGGGCGGCGATCGCGGTTGTTCCGTCCCGATCGGGAGCCGGCGCGACATGCACGATCCGCTGCGGGAATGGGATTTCGATGCCAGCGGCTTCCAGCCGGCGCTTGGCTTCTTCGATCATCCGCCGCTGCACGTCCCAAAACACCGGCGTCGGCGCCCAGGCGCGGAATATCAGGTCGACGGAGCTGTCTCCGTATTTGTCCACGTAGACATAGGGCGGCGGCTCCTTCAGCACGCGCGGATCCTCCCCGGCCATGCCTAGAAGGATGCGCCGCGCCGCCTCCGGGTCGGCGTCATAGCTGATGCCGATCGGAATCGACATCATCCGGCTGCCGTTGCGGCTGTGGTTCTGCAGCGGCCTGTTCCAGATCTGGGAGTTCGGCGCGAAGACGAAGAGCCCGTCGAAGGTGTCGATCTCGGTGACGAACAGGCCGACGCTCTTGACGATTCCGGCGACGTTGTCCGTCTGGATATAATCGCCGACGCGGAATGGCCTGAGATAGAGAAGCATGATGCCGGCGGCGATGTTCTGCAGCGTTCCCTGCAGCGCCAGGCCGATCGCGAGACCGGCGGCGCCGAGCACGGCGAGCAGCGACGCCGTCTGCACGCCGAGCTGGGCGAGCGCGGCGACGAGCACCAGAATCAGGATCGCATAGCGCGCCACGGCCGCCGCCGCCGGTATCACCGTCGCGTCCACATGCTGCGAGCGGCCGAGAATGCGGCGAATGGCCTTCGCCACCCATCCGGCGGCGACGAAGCCGAGGGCGAGGAGGAGCAGCGCCGCGCCGAGGCGAGGCAGGAAAGCGAGCATCCATGCCCAGAGCATGGCGGCGAAGGCGCTCAGTTGGTCGGGCGCCTGAGCGAAGTCGAGTTCCATCGGCAGTCTCCGTCGGCCGGCTACCCGGCGAGACACCGAACGCCGGCGCGCCCCGCGAGCCTCAGTAGGGCGCTTCCACGCGCCCCAGATTGACGTAAACGCTCTTGCGCTCGGTGTAAAAGTCGAGGGCGGCGAGCCCGTTCTCGCGGCCGATGCCGGATTGCTTGGAGCCGCCGAACGGCATCGGTATCGGTGTCAGATTGTAGCTGTTGATCCACACCACGCCGGCTTCGAGCGCCGCCGCCGCGCGGTGGGCGCGGGCGATGTCGCGCGTCATCACGCCCGCCGCGAGCCCGTAGGGCGTATCGTTGGCGCGGACGATCGCTTCCTCCTCGCCGTCGAACGGGAGGACACTCAGGAGCGGCCCGAACACTTCCTCCCGCACGATCGTCATGTCGTCGCGGCAGCCGTCGAAGATCGCCGGCTCGATGAAATAGCCGCGCGCGAGCGCGCCGTCCGTCACCCGCCGTCCGCCGGTCAGCAGCGTCGCGCCCTCCGCCTCGCCCTTCGCGACGAAGCCGAGCACTTTCTCCAGATGCTCCGCCGAGATCAGCGGACCCATCTGCGTTTCCGGGTCGAGCGGGTCGCCGATCCGGATGGCGCGCGTGCGGGCGACCAGGCGCTCGACGAAGTCGGCGCGGATGCCGCGCTCGACGAAGACGCGCGTGCCGTTCGAGCAGATCTCGCCCTGCGTATAGAAATTGCCGAGGAGCGCGGCGGACACCGCGTCCTCCAGATCGGCGTCGGCGAAGACGATGAGCGCCGATTTGCCGCCGAGCTCCATGGTGACGTGCTTCAGCGTCGACGCCGCGGC
>DASWJZ010000070.1:0-6389 GCA_036396875.1 Propylenella sp. | reverse complement strand
GATACGGTCCCGGGCGCGTGCATCTGCACCGGCTGATGGAGTGCGCCATCGGGCGCGGCATGCGGCAATTCGACTTCACGGTCGGCGACGAGGCCTACAAGCGCGAGTGGTCCGATTGCGAGATCAGGCTCTTCGATCATCTCGCCGCCGTCACCGTCCTCGGCTGGCCGGCCGTCGCGCTCACCGCCGCCTATCGGCGGGCAAAGCGCGCCTTCAAGCAGAACCCCCGGCTGTTTGAGGCGCTGGGAAGGGCGCGATCCCTGACAAGGCTGTGGCGCCGGCGAACGCAGGGGACGGCTGCCGGCGGCGAGGTCTCCTCCGGCTCCTGATCGGGTGAGGGTGGCGAAAGCGGGTTTTAACCGCCCCTCAAATCGCCCAGATTAGCGTTGACAGCGCCCGACCGGGCAGTCACGGGGCGAGGATGGCAAGGCGCAAGGGGTCGACGCGGATCGAGCCGAGGTTCGGCGGGGATGGCGTTGCGCCCGAGTCCGACCGGGCATCGCGCACGGCCTCGGGCCGCTCGCGCAAGCCTTCGGCCAAGGGGCGCGCCAGGCGGAGGACCGGCCGGCGCGGCGCGCGCCGCGGCTCTTTCCTCGGCCGTGTCGTCCGCCGGACCGCCTTCCTGGCCTTCATGCTCTGCTTCTGGGTCGGCGTCGCCGGCCTCGGGCTCGTCGCCTATTACGCCGCCGAGCTGCCCGGCGCCTCGGAGTGGCGCGTGCCCGACCGGCCGCCGAACATCCAGATCCTGGCGCTCGACGGCGCCATGATCGGCAACCGCGGCGACACCGGCGGCGAAGCGGTGCGGATCGAGCAGCTCCCTGACTACGTGCCGAATGCGGTGATCGCCATCGAGGACCGCCGCTTCCGTTCGCATTTCGGCGTCGATCCGGTGGGGCTTGCCCGCGCCGTCTCGCGCAATCTCTTCGCCGGCGACGTGGTGGAGGGCGGCTCGACGCTGACCCAGCAGCTCGCCAAGAACATGTTCCTGACGCCGGAGCGCTCGCTGAAGCGCAAGGTGCAGGAGGTGGTGCTCGCCCTCTGGCTGGAGACGGAATACTCCAAGGACCAGATCCTGGAGATGTATCTGAACCGGGTCTATTTCGGCTCCGGCGCCTACGGTATCGACGCCGCGGCCCGACGCTATTTCGACCGCGACGCGACCGAGCTCACGCTGCCGCAGGCGGCCATGCTGGCGGGCGTCCTGCCGGCGCCGAGCCGCTATTCGCCCAACCGCAACCCCGACGCCGCGCGCCAGCGCGCCGCGCTCGTCCTCGCCGCCATGGTGGAGGAGGGCTACGCCAGCGCCGAGGAGGCCGGAGGCGCGCGCGAAAGACCCGCCGCGGCGTCGTCGTTCGAGCAGGCCCGCAGCGGCAATTACATCGCCGACTGGGTGGTGGACGTGCTTCCCTACCATCTCGGCTCGGTCGAGCGGGACGTGGTGGTGGAGACGACGGTCGACCCGGCGCTGCAGGATGAGGCGGAACGGGCTCTGGTGGAGACGCTCGACGCGGAAGGGGAGAAATACGGCGTCAGCGAGGGGGCGATGGTGGTCGTCGACGGCACCGGCGCGGTGCGCGCCATGGTCGGCGGCCGCTCCTACGCGAAGAGCCAGTTCAACCGCGCCGTCGACGCGCGCCGACAGCCGGGCTCGGCGTTCAAGCCGTTCGTCTATCTGACGGCGATTGAGCAGTTCGGCTTCCGCCCGGACACGGTGATGATCGACGAGCCCGTCACCTTCGGCGAGTGGTCGCCGAGGAACTACGACGGCAAGCATCGCGGGCCGGTGACGCTGAAGCAGGCGCTGGCGCTCTCCATCAACACGGTGGCGGCGCAGCTCGCCGACCAGGTCGGGCCGGAGGCGGTGGTGCAGACGGCGAAGCGCATGGGGATAAACTCCCCGCTTGCCGCCAACCCCTCGATCGCGCTCGGCACCTCGGAGGTTTCGCTGCTCGATCTGACGGGGGCCTACGCGCCCTTCGCCAATGGCGGCTATGCGGTGGCGCCCTTCGTCATCCAGCGCATCCGCACGCCGGAGGGCGACGTGCTCTTCGAGCGGACCGGCTCGGGGCTCGGCCGCGTCGCCAGCATCGAGACGGTCGCCGTCATGAACGACATGCTGCAGGCGACCGTCGAAATGGGAACCGGCACGCGGGCGTCGCTCGCCGGCTGGTCGGCCGGCGGCAAGACCGGCACCAGCCAGAATTTCCGCGACGCCTGGTTCATCGGCTATACCGCCAACCTGACCGCCGGCGTCTGGGTCGGCAACGATTCGAACGCGCCGACGAAGCACGCTTCGGGCGCCAACGTGCCGGCCGCGATCTGGTCGAAGTTTATGACCCGCGCGCATGAGGGCGTGCCGGTGGCCCGGCTGCCGGGCGCCGACCTTGTTCCTTATTTGCTCGGCCAGACCGTCCCCGGAGAGGGCGGCGGATGGGGCATGGCGCAGGCAAGCCCGGAGGAGCAGGCGGCCAACGAGGCGCGCATGCGGGAATGGATACTGAACCGCGGGGTCGACGGCTATCCGCTGCCCGCGGCCGCGCCGCCGCCGGAGCGCCGGGGCTTCTTTCGACGGCTGTTCGGCGGGTAGCCGGGCTGCGGCGTCCGCTTCAGGGGACGCGGCCGACGGCGGAAAGCCTGGCGCCGTGCAGGTTCAGCCAGGCGGTCGCCGAGCGGTGCCCGGGGTAGAGCCGGTCGAGCAGCGCCCAGAAGCGCGGGCCGTGGTTCATCTCGCGCAAATGCACCACTTCGTGGGCGGCGAGATAGTCGAGCACATGCGGCGGGGCCAGCACCAGGCGCCAGGAAAAGGTGAGAACGGCATTGGCCGAGCAGGAGCCCCAGCGGCTCTTGGCGTCGCCGACGCGAATCATCTTGGCGCGGCGCCCGATCGCCCTGGCGTGCCGGCTGACGGCGACCTCGAGATCCCGCCGCGCCTCGCGTTTCAGCCACTCGGTGACCCGGCGCACCAGGAATTCCGGCTCGCCCGGCACGCGGAGGATACGGCCGCCCGGCTCTTTCTCCACCGAGATCAGGCCGCGGCCGCCGCGATGCTCGATGCGGCAGGGGGTGCCGCGCAGCGGAAAAACGCCGCCGTCGCAGAAGGGAACGACCGGCGCCATGCGATTCAGCCGGCTTTCCACCCAGTGCAGGTGCTCGCGCAGGAAATCCTCGCCGCGCGCCAGATTGGTATGGGAGGGAAGCGTGATGACCGGCAGTCCCAAGGCCTCGTCAATGCGTAAAATGATACGGCGCGCCCGATGGTTACGCTTGATCACCACCGGAATCTTCCGGCCCGCCACCTTGGCGACCAGCAATTCGTGACTCCGTTTGAGGACGATCCGCATGACTCATTCATGCCAAGCCTTGACCGGATACGGAAGAGCATCTGAAAAAGAAACGGGGCCTTTTCGGCCCCGTTCGCAAAAATTCTATCTGAAGTGGTATCAGGCTGCGCCTTCGCGGCCCTCCGTCCGCCTGCGGAAATCCTGCATGAAACGGTCGAACTCCTCCTGATCCTTCACCCGGCGCAGGTCCCTCAGGAAGCTCTCGAACTCCTCGCGCAAGGCGTCGAGGCGCCGGCGCTCCTCCTCCAGCCGCTTCAGTTCCTGCGACCGGTACTCGTCGAAGGCGGCGTTGCCGGTGTCGCGGCCCCTGAAGCCCGGAGTATCGCGGAACGAGGGGGCGCGATCCGCGAAGGAGCGGAACTGGCCCTTCAGCTCTTCGGCCTTGCGGCCGATCTCGTCGCCCCAGATGATCCAGGCGAGCATCGCCAAGCCGAGCGGCCAGAAGACGGCGAAGCCGACGATCATCAGGACGATGTTCAGCGCCGTCCAGCGGCCGCGGGAGCATGAGCGGGTCGCGGTAGCGGTGGTATTCATGGACTCTCCCCTGGTCTTCGACACGAAAGACGACATGGGGAGCGAAAAGCGGCGGTTCAAGAAAAATCGGACGGGCGTTCAGTCGTCGGGCAGGCCGGCCAGCCGCCGCGCTTGGCCGAACCAGTCCTCGCGGCTCGCGCGCCCCTTTAGCGCCTCGTCCAGCGCCCGCGCCGCATCGTCCGCCATCTCCGCCAGCTGGCCCACCTCGAAGACGCCGAGCGTGTTCAGCCGCTCCACCATTCGCGGCCCGATCCCGGCGATCGCGGTCAGTCCCTCGGCCATGCCGCCGGTCACTTCGGTCAGCGTCTTTCCGGCGAGCGCGGTGATGCCGAACGCGTCGGCGAGGCGCGCCTCCATGCCTCTCGCGCGACGTCCGTTGACCGGCGCCGACGCCCGCTCGAGGCTGCCGTTCGCGCCGCCGTGATGCTTGCGGATGAAATCGGCGATGCGCGGCTGGATTTCCGAGCGGAAGCGCGAGCCGTTGAAGACGCCGTAATGGCCGACGCCGATGGCCAGAAAATGCTGCTTCTTCTCGTAGGCGAGGTTGGTGCAGAGCGCGTGCGCCGCCTTCGTCTGGCCGACGCCCGAAATGTCGTCGCGCTCCCCCTCGATCGTGAGGAGCGCGGTCCGGCGGATCGCTTCCGTCCGCACCGGCCGGCCGCGATGCGTCATCTGGCCGTTCGGCAGCAGGTGTTTCACGAAAACCACCTCGACCGTCTGCAGATAGAACTCCGCGGTAAGGTCCATCACCGCCAGGTACTCGTCGTAGAAGTCGCGGTGTTTCTCGGCGGAATCCCCGTCGCCGTCGACCAGGTGCTGATAAAATTCCTGATGCGCCGTGGCGTGCCGGTCGAAGTTCATCGCCATGAAGCCGGAAAGCTGCAGGAAGCCCGGATAGACCTTCCGCATGAAGCCGGGATGCGGGAACGGCACCGCCATGATGGTGTTGTGCGCGAACCATTCGGTGCCGCGCTGCTTGGCGAGCCGGTTGACGGCGGTCGGCGCCAGCCGCGTGTCGACCGGGCCCCCCATCAGCGTCATGGTCCGCGGCAAATCGGGATCGCGGTCCTCCGACATCAGCGCGACGGCCGCGAGCACCGGCACCGACGGCTGGCACACCGCCACGACATGCGTGTTGGGGCCGAGATGGTGCAGCATCGCGATGACGTAATCGATGTAGTCGTCGAGGTCGAAACGGCCGTCGGAGACCGGCACCATGCGGGCATCCGCCCAGTCGGTGACGAACACCTCGTGCTCCGGCAGCATCGCCTCGACGGTGCCACGCAGGAGCGTCGCATAGTGTCCCGAGAGCGGTGCGACGATCAGAACTTTCGGATCGTGCGGCCGGTCCGGCGGAAGCGCGCGCTGGAAGTGGAGGAGCGAGCAGAACGGCTTTCGCCAGACGGCGGTTTCCGATACCGGCACCGTCCTGCCGTCGACGACGGTCTCGAAAATGCCGAACGCCGGCTTGCCGTAGCGGCGGGTGGTCCGCTCGAAAAGTTCGGCTGTCGCGGCGACCGAGCGTCCGAAGGTCGTGTCGGACAGCGGATTGAACGGGTTCTGGAAGGCGAGCCGCGTGGCGTCCATCACCGCCCGCCAGGGAGCGAGCGCCGCGTGGTTCAGTTCGTACAGCTGATAGAAGGACACCGAAGTCGCCTTTCAGCTCAGCCCGCGTTGCCGCGGTGCAAACAGAATACCGCAGTGCAAACTTAGAACTTGAAACGCCGAAGACAACCGTAAATTCAAACGATTGCATGCAATTCGTAAGGATTCGTTAACTGTGGCCTCCGCGTCACTCGCCCGTCTGCATGAGCGAGCCGCTCACCCGGGCGGCGCGGAGGAGGAGGCCGAAGGTGAGGCTGGCGGCGGCGAAATAGACGAGATTGAGCGCCAGCGCCGCAAGCATCGCCGCGGCGTCGAACTCGCCGCGCTGCAATAGCGCGCGAAGACCTTCGAAGACGTGCGTCGGCGGCAGCGACAGCGCGACCCACTGCAGCCACTCCGGCAGCACCGCCACCGGATAATAGACGCAGGCGAGCGGCAGGAGCAGGAAGGTGAGGCTCCAGGCGAGGCTCTCCGCCCCGAGTCCCTTCTTCAGGACCAGCCCCGACGCGATCAGGCCGATCGACCAGCTCGTCAGTATGAGATTGAGGAAGAAGGCGGCGACCGCGAAGCCGAGGTGCCATAGGTTGAAGCCGAAGAACAGGATCGCGAGGATCGTGACCGGCACCAGCCCGATCAGCACGCGCACCACGCTCATCACCATCAGCGAGGCGACGAACTCCGCCGGCCTGAGCGGCGTCATCATCAGGTTGCCGAGATTGCGCGACCACAGCTCCTCGAGGAACGAGATCGAGAAGCCGATCTGGCCGCGGAAGAGGATGTCCCAGAGGAGCACCGCGCCGATGAAGACGCCTCCCGCCTGCGCGAGGAAGCCCGAATGTTCGGCGAGGTAGAGCTGCAAAAAACCCCACATCAGCATCTGCACCGCCGGCCAGTAGATGAGGTCGACGA
>DASWJZ010000069.1:0-4401 GCA_036396875.1 Propylenella sp. | reverse complement strand
CCACACGACCCTCAGGGCAGGTCTGCCGAGCACACTTCCTGCTCACCGCAGGCGGGCGATCCTTCAGGGCAGGCATCGCGACAGCCGAAGGCGGGTAAGGCGGCTTTTGGCGGCAGAGTGCGCGGCATTCAGGTTGTCGGTGCCGAGGCCGCCGATGACGGCAATGAGGCGAAGTGAAAACACGTTTATTTCATTGGGGCGGCGTTCTCTTTGTGTTCCCGCACGACTCACAGTACGCTTCGGGCCAAGCTCCCGATTCGTGGGGGCACATGGAGAAGCTATAGATGAGTGAAAGAAAGACGTTTGACGTTGGCCGGGACCCCAAGACCGGCGAGTTCATCCCGGTGAGAGAGGCTGAGCGCCGGCCCAACACCACTACGGTCGAGCGCGTGCCGAAGCGGGGTTACGGCGACACTAAGAACGAGCCTCGTAGACACTGACCAACACAAAGCGTGAGGGGCTGCCGGAGCTTCATTCGGCGGCCTTTGTCTCTATCGTCGAGCTTGAAGCGGCCTCTTAAGAATCGCCCGGGCGGCGTGCGTCGCAGTTGATTTCCTCCCCTAATCCGTCCTTACCTATGCCCAATGGGGCGGACAGCCGGTCCGGCCTCGGAATTTCTCTCCAGGGAGGTTGTTGCATGTCTCTCAAACGAACCATGCAGGCGGCGCTTGTCGGCGTCAGCCTGGCGGCTGTCGGCGCTTTCGGCGCCTCTGCCAAGACTCTGGTCTATTGCTCGGAAGGGAGCCCGGAGGGCTTCGACCCGGCGCTCTATACGGCGGGCACCACGTTCGACGCGTCGTCGCGGCCGGTCTATAACCCGCTGGTCGAATTCACCCCGGGCACAACGAGTATCGAGCCAGGCCTGGCGGAAAGCTGGGAAATCTCCGACGACGGGCTGGAATACACCTTCAAGCTCCGGCCGGGGGTCAAGTTTCAGTCCACCGACTTCTTCGAGCCGACCCGCGATCTGAACGCCGACGACGTCATCTTCTCCTTCGAGCGGCAAAAGAACGCGGACAACCCGTGGCACCAGTACGTCGCCGGGGCCGCCTGGGAGTATTTCAACGGCATGGACATGCCGAACCTCATCAAGTCGATCGAGAAGGTCGACGACATGACGGTGAAGTTCGTGTTGAACGCGCCGGAGGCGCCGTTCCTCTCCAATCTCGGCATGGATTTCGCCTCGATCATGTCGAAGGAATATGCCGACAAGCTTGAGGCCGACGGCCAGATGGAGATGCTGAACCAGCAGCCGCTCGGCACCGGCCCGTTCGAGTTCGTCGCCTATCAGCCGGACGCCGTGATCCGCTACCGGGCGCACGAGGATTACTGGAAGGGGAAGGAGGCCATCGACGACCTCGTCTTCGCGATCACCACCGACGCCGCCGTCCGGGCGCAGAAGCTGCAGGCGGGCGAGTGCCATATCATGCCCTATCCGAACGCCGCCGACGTCGAGGGCATGAAGGCGAATCCCGACCTGCAGGTGATGGAGCAGGAAGGGCTGAACGTCGCCTATCTCGCCTACAATACGAAACAGCCGCCTTTCGACAATGCGGTCGTCCGCAAGGCGCTCAACATGGCGGTCAATAAGCAGGCGATCATCGACGCGGTGTTCCAGGGCGCGGCGACGCCGGCCAAGAACCCGATCCCGCCGACGATGTGGTCCTATAACGACGCGATCGAGGACGATCCCTACGATCCGGAAGCGGCGAAGAAGATGCTGGAGGACGCCGGAGCGGGAGGCCTGTCCATGAAGGTGTGGGCGATGCCGGTCGCGCGCCCCTACATGCTCAACGCCCGCCGGGCAGCCGAGCTTATCCAGGCCGATTTCGAGAAAGCCGGCGTCAGCGTCGAGATCGTCTCGTTCGAATGGGCGGAGTATCTGGAGCGATCCAAGTCGGAAGACCGGGACGGCGCGGTGCTCCTCGGGTGGACGGGCGACAACGGCGACCCCGACAACTTCCTGCACACGCTCCTCGGCTGTGCGGCGGTCGGCGGCAACAACCGCGCCCATTGGTGCAACGAGGAGTTCGACAAGCTGGTCAACGACGCCAAGAAGGTCTCGGACCAGGCCGAGCGCACGCGCCTTTACGAGGAAGCGCAGGTCGTGTTCAAGCGCGAGGCGCCGTGGGCCACGCTCGATCATTCGCTGGTGGTCATGCCGATGCGGAAGGAAGTCAGCGGCTATGTGATGAGCCCGCTCGGCAACCACAGCTTCACCGGCGTCGACATCGCCGAGTAGCGCACTTTGGCTGAAGAGGAGCGTCCCCACGCGGGGGCGCTCCAAGCCGCGTCCGCCGCGGCTGAGATGGCGGAAAAGCTCATGAGAGGCCGCTCATGCTGCGGTTCATACTGGGGCGTGTCGCGGTCCTGATCCCGACGTTTATCGGCGTTTCCATCATTGCCTTTTCCTTCATACGGCTGCTGCCGGGCGATCCGGTGATGCTGATGTCGGGCGAGCGGGTCATGGATCCCGAGCGCTACCAGCAGATCATGCACCAGCTCGGCTACGACCGGCCGCTTCTCGTTCAGTATCTCGACTATCTCGCCGGCATCCTGACCGGCGATTTCGGCACGTCTATCGTGACGCGAAGGCCGGTTCTGCAGGAGTTCTTCAACCTCTTTCCCGCGACCCTGGAGCTATCGATCTGCGCGATCGTCTTCGCGGTAGCGCTCGGCATGCCCGCCGGCATCTTCGCCGCGGTCAAGCGCGGCTCGTCGCTCGACCAGGTCGTCATGGGGATTGCGCTCATCGGCTATTCCATGCCGATCTTCTGGTGGGGCCTGCTGCTCATCATCCTGTTCGCCGGCATTCTTGGATGGACGCCCGTTTCCGGGCGCATCTCGCTCCTCTATTTCTTTCCGCCCGTCACCGGCTTCATGCTGATCGACGCGCTCCTCTCCGGCCAGCCGGGCGCGTTCAGGTCGGCGCTCAGTCATCTCATCCTTCCGACGATCGTTCTCGGTACGATTCCGCTCGCCGTGATCGCCCGGCAGACGCGTTCCGCCATGCTTGAAGTGCTGGGCGAGGATTACGTGCGCACGGCGCGGGCCAAGGGCCTGCCGCCCCTTCGCGTGGTGGGCATCCATGCGCTGCGCAATGCGCTCATTCCGGTCATCACGACGATCGGCCTGCAGGTCGGCGTGCTGATGGCGGGCGCCATTCTGACGGAGACGATCTTTTCCTGGCCGGGGATCGGGAAGTGGATGGTCGATTCAGTCTTCAAGCGCGACTATCCGGTCATCCAGGGCGGGCTGCTGATCATCGCCGGCATCATCATGCTCGTTAACCTGACGGTCGACCTCCTCTACGGCCTTATCAATCCCCGCATCCGGCACGTCTGACATGACCGACGCGACCGCCTCCGCCGTCGTCCTGAAATCGAGCCGTAGCGCACGGCGGGCGATGCTCGCCGAGTTCTGGCACTATTTTTCGGAGAACCGGGGGGCCTTGCTCGGCCTCATCGTTTTTGCGCTGCTGGTGGCGGCGGCCCTCCTTGCCCCCGTTCTCGCTCCGCACCCGCCGAACGCGCAGTACCGCGACGCGACGCTGCTGCCGCCGGTCTGGCAAGAAGCGGGCCGCGTCGCGTTCGTGCTCGGCACGGACGCCGTCGGCCGCGATATCCTTTCGCGGCTCCTCTACGGCGCCCGCTTCTCGCTGTTCATCGGCGTCGTGGTGGTCACGGCGGCGCTCACCAGCGGCATTCTGATCGGCCTCGTCGCGGGTTTCTTCCGCGGCTGGGTCGATACTGTGATCATGCGGACGATGGACATAATCCTTGCCTTCCCGTCGCTGCTGTTGGCGCTGGTGCTGGTCGCGGTTCTGGGCCCCGGGCTCACCAATGCGATGATCGCGATCGCGCTCGTCTATCAGCCGCATTTCGTGCGGCTCACGCGCGCCTCGGTCATGGCGGAGAAGAGCAAAGACTACGTCGTGGCGGCGCGCGTCGCCGGCGCCGGACCGATCCGGCTGATGACGCGGACCATTTTGCCGAACTGCCTCGCGCCGCTGATCGTCCAGGCGACGCTCTCCTTCTCCACCGCCGTCCTCGACGCGGCAGCGCTCGGGTTCCTCGGCATGGGCGCGCAGCCGCCGACGCCGGAATGGGGGACGATGCTCGCCGAAGCCCGCGAATTCATCCTGCGCGCCTGGTGGGTCGTCACCCTCCCGGGCCTCGCCATCCTCATCACCGTGCTCGCCATCAACCTCATCGGCGACGGCCTCCGCGACGCGCTCGACCCGAAGCTCAAGCGGAGCTGAGCGTGGAGGCGTGGATCGGTCCGGCGGTCGTCGCGGTCGTCATCTCGTCCGCCGTCACAGTTTTCGGCTGGTTCATTGCCTTGCGGCACGAGCGGGTGCGGGAATCGGAGCGCCGACAGGAGCGGATCGAGGACATCCAA
>DASWJZ010000068.1:0-1841 GCA_036396875.1 Propylenella sp. | reverse complement strand
CATGGCGATCACGATCTCCACAAGGAATCCATCAAGGCGATCCGCGCGCTGGAAGAAGAATACGACCGGCCGATCGCCATTTTGTGCGATTTGCAGGGGCCGAAATTGCGTGTCGGCACGTTCACCGACGGACGCGCGATCATCCCCCATGGGCGCGACTTCACCTTCGACCGCAACGAGGCGCCGGGCGACGAGACGCGAGTCTGCCTGCCGCATCCCGAGCTGTTCGGCCTGCTGGAAAAGGGGCAGCGCCTGCTGGTCAATGACGGCAAGATCCGCCTTGTCGTCAAGTCGGCCAACGAAGACGAGATCCTGTGCAAGGCCGAAGTCGGCGGAGTGATTTCCGACAAGAAGGGCCTCAACGTTCCCGACACCGAAGTGCCGATCCCGGCGCTGACCGAGAAGGACAGGCGCGATCTCACATTCGCAATGGAGAACGGGGCGGACTGGATCGGACTGTCCTTCGTACAGCGGCCGGAGGACCTCGCCGAAGCGCGCAAGCTGATGGCCGGACGCGGTTCGCTTTGCGCCAAGATCGAGAAGCCGCAGGCGGTGCGGCGCCTGGACGAGATCCTCGAACTGTGCGACGCGGTGATGGTCGCGCGAGGCGATCTCGGCGTCGAGCTCGCGCCGGAGGAAGTGCCGCCGCTGCAGAAGCGCATCGTCTTTGCCGCTCGCAGCCTGGGCAAGCCGGTGATCGTGGCGACGCAGATGCTCGAATCGATGATCGAGAGCCCGGCCCCGACCCGTGCGGAAGTCTCCGATGTCGCCAATGCCGTCTATGACGGGGCCGATGCGGTGATGCTCTCGGCCGAGACCGCCGCCGGCGAATGGCCCGAAGAGGCGGTGGCGATGATGGACCGCATCGTCGGCCAGGTCGAACGCGACGAGACTTATGGTGCGCGTGTCCATTTCCACGAGACGATCCCCGACCGGACCACCGCGGACGCGATCAGCCATGCCTGCATGACCATCGCCGAGAACCTGCCGATCGCGGCGGTGGTGGTGTTCACCGATTCCGGCTCCACGGCGCGGCGCGTCGCGCGTGAGCGGCCGGGCACGCCGATGCTGGTGCTTACTCCCCGCGCGGAGACTGCGCGCCGCGTGGGCCTGCTATGGGGCGCCTATGCGGTGACGACCAAGGATATCGGCAGTTTCGAGGAGATGGTCGCCAAGGGCAAGCGCATGGCGCTGCGTCACGGCTTCGGCAAGGCGGGCTCGCGGCTGATCATGATTGCCGGCGTGCCCTTCGGCAAGCCCGGCGCGACCAACCTGCTGCATGTCGTCACGCTGGCGGGCGACGAGCTGGAGGATTACGAGGACTAAGCCCAACCGGGTCTAGGCTCCGGCCGCCCGCGTCAGCCGGGCTCGCGCCTCGTCCTCGCCGATCAGCGGCAGCAGCCCTGCCATGTCCGGCCCGTGATCCATGCCGGTAAGCGCGAGGCGCAGCGGCAGGAACAGCGGTTTGCCCTTGCGGCCGGTCTTCTCCTTCAACCTGTTGGTAAGTGCATGCCAGGGATCCTGACCCCAGGCCAACACCGCGGCCGCCTCCGCCAGAAAGGCGCGGTCTTCCTCGGATAGTTCCGGCACGTCCACCGGTCCGGTCACGATCCGCCACCAGCCGGCGGCTTCCGACACATGCGCGAGATTGGGACGGATGGCCAGCCAGCCTTCCTCGCCCATGCCTTCGGGCAGGCGGTGTGCGACATCGGAGAAATCGAGCTGGTGGACGATCGCCGCATTGATCCGCTCCAGTTCGACCTCGTCGAAGCGCGCCGGAGCTCGGCCAAAAGTGGCGAGATCGAAGGTTTCGACCAACACTTTGCGGTCCATGATCGGTT
>DASWJZ010000067.1:0-2221 GCA_036396875.1 Propylenella sp. | reverse complement strand
AGGCTTCCGCTTGGCGTCCTGGAAGCAGACCGAATCGAGGCTGACCAGCCCCTGCGAGCGGAGCGCCCGGTCGAGCATGTATTCGACGATCTGTCGTTCCGTCGCCGGCTTCGGCCGCTTCTCCCAGTCGAAATGCCGATTCGTCAGCTCGTAGGTCTTGAGCATACCCGCCCGCTCGCTGACCGTCAGCGTGCCGGCGTAGAAGGCCATCTGCAGCGCCCGCTTGGAAGGCTTGCGGCTCGCCCAGGGATGCTCCTTCTCGACGAGCACGTCGTCCTCGATGTCGCGGATGGTCAGCGCGCCGTCTTTCCGGATGAGCCGAAGGACTCTCCGCAGATCGGCCGGCTTGACCGACCCGAACCAGTTATCGGGCGCCCGCTGGTGCTGCTTCATCAAACCGATGAAATAGCGAAAGTCCTGCGTCGGCACGTAGGAGAGCGCGTGCGTCCAGTATTCGAAAACCGTCTTGTCGACCGTCTGCGCCCGATGCAGATGCTCGCGCCGGTACCCTGGGATGCGCGTGAAGAGGATGTGGTGGTGCGAGCGCTCGATGACGTTGATCGTGTCGATCTGCACATAGCCGAGATGCTCGACCGCTGCCCGCGTTGCCTCCGGCCCGTCGCCGAACGGCGCCGACGCGTCCAGCCGCTGGGCGCCGAGCCACATGCGCCGCGCCGCCGATTTGCTGATTTCTCTGGGTTTTCTGGCGGGCATGAAGCGGCAGGATTCGGGTGGCGGGCGAGAAGGTTAAGATGGCGGGCGCCTGCCGGTCCGTCAAAGCTTCCCATACCGCCCCCGAATCCCTATATTTCTTTTCGCCGGCTTCGGCCGGCTATGGCGATAAACGGCCATCGTAATAAACCCATCGGACCCGGGGGCAGTACCCGGCGCCTCCACCAGAGCCCGCTTTCCGCGAGAGTTTCGAAGCGGGTTCCGGCGGGGGCGATATAGGATCGACGAGGGCGTAAAGGGTGGACTTTTGCCCGGCATGGTACCGCCGTTATCGGGCCTAACTTATAGTTGCCAACGACAACTATGCTCCGGTTGCTATCGCCGCGTAAGCGGTGCCGGTAACGGAAATCAAGCCCTAACGGTTTGCAATCGTTAGGCGGGGTTCGGAGGCACCTGGCAACAGAAGCCTCCACTTTCATTCCCGGGGCCGTAGAGGCCCCGAAGCGTGGTCTCCACCGGCGTCGGGGCAATGGCCGAGGATCTTATCCGCTACGATATCCTGGCGCAGGACGCTCTTCGCGGCGTCGTCCGCAAGGTCCTCTCCGAAGTCGCCCGCACCGGGCTGCCCGGCGAGCACCACTTCTTCGTCAGCTTCGCCACCCAGGCGCCCGGCGTCCGCGTCTCGAGCCGCCTTCTCGCCCAATATCCGGACGAGATGACGATCGTCCTCCAGCATCAGTACTGGGACCTGTCCGTCACCGAGCATGCCTTCGAGGTCGGCCTCTCCTTCAACAACGTGCCGGAGAGGCTGTTCGTGCCCTTCACCGCGGTGAAGGGATTCGTCGACCCGTCGGTTCAGTTCGGTCTTCAGTTCGAGGTAGCGCCGAAAGCGGAAGCGGTTACGGAGACGGAGACTGGGACGAAGCCGGAGCAAGCCAAGCCGACTGTTTCGGTGCCCGCAGTTCCCGCCCCGAAGATTGTCGAGGCCAAGGCCGACGAGCCGCCACCCAAGCCGAAGGGCGCGCCGGTCGAGGCCGAGGTCGTCAGCCTCGACGCGTTCCGCAAGAAGTGACGCGCCGGCGTCATCTGCCCCCGCGCAAGGAGACCCATCATGCTGTCACGCATCCTGCTCGCGCTCGCGTTCACTGCGGTTGTGCCGCTGGCAGTGGCCGCCGAGAGCCCCTACGCCACCCTCGAGCAACGTGAAATCAAGGCGCTCTCGGCCGACGAGATCACCGCGCTGAGGACGGGCCAAGGCTTCAGCCAGGCGCTGTCCGCCGAGCTCAACGGCTTCCCCGGGCCGCGTCACGTCATCGAGCTTGCCGACAGGCTTGGATTGGACCCCGCCCAGCGCTCAGCCGTCGAAACCCTCTTCGCCAGCATGCAGGCCGAAGCGGTCGCCGCCGGAGAGGCGGTTCTCGACGCGGAAGCGGATTTCGAGCGGGCTTTCCGCGCGGACACGATCACCGAGAGCGAAGTCGCCGCTGCGACGGAAGAGATCGGCCGCCTCAGAGGCATTCTCCGCGGGATTCACTTGCGCTATCACTTG
>DASWJZ010000066.1:0-11052 GCA_036396875.1 Propylenella sp. | reverse complement strand
AGGAGTTTCCGGAGGCCGACCGCGCCGCCTGGCTCGGCCTTGACGAAGCCAGGACGAAGATCGTCAAGGGCCAGGCGCCGATCCTCGCCGCGCTGCGCGACCGGCTTGCGGCCGGCCGCCGCTAGCCGGCCCGCGCCGCGGCCGGACCCTAGCTGTCCCGCCCCGCGGGACCGCGCGGACCTCGCGGGCATTTTGCGATAGGATGCGGCGCCCGCCCGATGGCGGGTCCGCTTGAGGCCCGATCATGGCCGTCGAACGCGCGAAGCCGGTCGCCGAACCTGCCTCCCCGCCCGATGCGGAAGACGAATCGGGCGTGATCGCGGCGGGCGTCTACGCCGGCGGCCGGCGCGTCTGCGACACGCGCATCGAGGACGCCGGCGAATGGGCGGCGCGTCCCGGGCATGTGGTCTGGATCGGCCTCTACGAGCCCTCCGCGGAGCTGCTCCGGCGCGTGCAGAAGGAATTCGGGCTGCATGAGCTGGCGATCGAGGACGCCGGCCAGGCGCATCAGCGCCCGAAGCTCGAGCAATATGGCGAGGCGCTCTTCATCGTCGCCCGGACGGCGCAGCTGACCGGCGGCCGCGTCGCCTTCGGCGAGACGCATCTCTTCGTCGGCCGCGGCTACGTCGTCTCCGTGCGGCACGGCGCCTCCACCTCCTACAGGACCGTGCGCCAGCGCTGCGAGGCCTGCCCGATCGTGCTGGCGAACGGCGAGGATTACATCCTCTACGCCATCCTCGATTTCATCGTCGACAATTACATGCCGGTCGTCGAGGCGATCCACGCAGAAGTCGACGGAATCGAGGACAAGGTGTTCTCGTCCACCCTCTCTGACGCCGCGATCGAGCGCCTCTACATGCTGCGGCGCGACCTTCTGCGGCTCAGGAACGCGGCGGTGCCGCTGATCGAGGTCTGCCACCGGTTGGAGCATGCCGAGGCGCTGCAAATCGACCAGTCGATGCAGCCGCTCTTCCGCGACGTGACCGACCACGTCCACCGCGTGCAGGAGGAAATCGATTCGCTGCGCGAGGTGCTCGCCTTCGCCTTCGAGGCGAGCCTGATGGCCGGCCAGGCGCAGCAGGCGCACGTCACCCGGCGCTTGGCGGCATGGGCGGCGATCCTCGCCGTCCCGACGGCGGTCGCAGGCATCTACGGCATGAATTTCGACTTCATGCCCGAGCTTCACATCCGCGGCGCCTATTTCGTCCTGCTAGGCGCAGTCGCCGTCATCTGCGCCACTCTTTACTGGCGCTTCCGCAAGCACGGCTGGATCTGAACCGGGCCGCAGACGTTCGCACCGCTTTTGCACCGCAGCGTGGCCGGGAGGCGCCAATGTTACTGATTTATTTCGGACTTTCGCTTTTCCGGCATCCCAGCCATGCATTTGGTGCAGTGCACAATGGCAGACCGAATCCCTATATCGCGAGCGTCACCGCAGATGCGGGGGCGTCCGCAGGGGCGGACGCAAAAGCAGGATTACGACAATGTCGCGGAATATCTCGACCATCGTTACTCGCTATCGCCGCTGGCGGCGCTATCGCGACACCGTTCGCGAGCTGCAGGCCCTGTCGACGCATGAGCTCAACGATCTCGGCATCCGGCGCGTCGACATCAGCCGCCTGGCCCGCGAGGCCGCGCGCCTCTGATCCGGAGGCTCAAACGCCGATGCCAAAGGCCGGAGGCGCCAGCGCCGCCGGCCTTTTCATGTCACGACGGCGGATCGCCCGACCGCGAGCGCTTCCACTCGGTCAGCGGCTGGATGACCGGCGGCTCGGCGTTGGCGCGTGGCCACGAATCGATCGCCCATTTCTCTGACGAGGCGGTTTCGAGCAGCACCGCCGTGGCGTGCGGATAGCGCCCGTCGAGGAAGAAGCCGCGCGCCGAGGGCTCTCCCACCGCATGGTGCCTGAGGCGCCCGTGCGCGGCGAGCAGCTTCAATAGGCTCGTCGTGTTGGTCGCCTCGTCGAGGCAGTCCATCTGATCGGGCGTGCCCTGGCCGAACTGCATGCCCGGAAGATCGGCGTCGGTGCCGATCCGCTTGCCGACGATCGTCTCGAAAACCTGCACGGCATGCGAGAGCGCCGCGCGCTCCGCGGCCGCGTCGCCGCTGCCCTTCAGCTTTGCGGCGATCCGGTCGACGTCGGTGCCGTTCAAGGTCACCGGCGTCACGATGCGGCACGAATAACCGTGACACACGTAGACCTTGCTGCCCTGCGGCGGCGGAACCCCGCGCAGGCTGTACCAGTCGCGAGCCGCCGCCTGGCCGGTGGTTGCCATGCCAGCGAGGGCAAGCGTGAGGGCGAGGAAGAGAAAAGCTGGCACCGGCATAACGAATGACTAGCGGAACACTGACAATTGGCAAGGGGTGGCTCGGCCTGGCATGCCATCATCGAGGCTCCGGCGGGACGGACGCATGCAGAGGAGTTCCGACTGACGCCTCCGCCCTTGCGGACCCGGGCCGGCTCGGCCCATATCCGGGCCATGCAGACAATGATGCCCGTTCACGTCATCGGCGCCGGCCTCGCCGGCTCGGAGGCCGCCTGGCAGCTGGCGGAGGCCGGCATTCCGGTCGTCCTTCACGAGATGCGCCCAGGCGTGTCGACGCCGGCGCACCAGACCGGTGGCTTTGCCGAGCTCGTCTGCTCCAACTCGTTCCGCTCCGACGACGCGGAAAGCAATGCCGTCGGTCTCCTTCACGCCGAAATGCGCCGGGCCGGTTCGCTCATCATGCGCATGGGCGACGCGCACCGGCTTCCGGCCGGCGGTGCGCTGGCGGTTGACAGGGTCGGCTTCTCCGACGCCGTCACCGCCGCGCTCCGGGCGCATCCAAGGATTACGTTCCGGCCCGGCGAGGTGAAGGAACTGCCGCCGCCGGACGACGGCCTCGCGATCGTTGCGACAGGCCCGCTCACCTCGGCCGCGTTGGCCGCGTCGATCCAGGAAAGGACCGGGGAGGAACGCCTTGCTTTCTTCGATGCGATCGCGCCGATCGTCTACCGGGAAACGATCGACATGGACGTCGCCTGGTTCCAGTCGCGCTACGACAAAGCGGGTCCCGGCGGCAGCGGCGCGGACTACGTCAACTGCCCGCTCGACCGCACCCAGTATGATGCGTTTGTGGAGGGCCTCGTCGCCGCCGAGAAGGCGGCGTTCCACGACTGGGAAATGGACACGCCCTATTTCGACGGCTGCCTGCCGATCGAAGTGATGGCCGAGCGCGGGCCGGAGACGCTCCGCCACGGTCCGATGAAGCCGTTCGGGCTCACCAACCCGCACCGGCCGGAAAAACCCTACGCGGTGGTGCAACTCCGGCAGGACAATGCGCTCGGCACGCTGTTCAACATGGTCGGCTTCCAGACCAAGATGAAGCACGGCGAGCAGGTGCGCCTCTTCCGGACAATCCCGGGGCTGGCAAACGCCGAGTTCGCGCGGCTCGGCGGCCTGCACCGCAACACCTTTCTCAATTCCCCCCTCCTCCTCGACCAGACGCTGAGGCTGAAGCGTGCTCCGCACATCCGCTTCGCCGGCCAGATCACCGGCTGCGAAGGCTATGTCGAGTCCGCCGCGGTCGGATTGATGGCGGCGCGCTTTGCAGCCGTGGAATTGCGGGGCGGCGCCCCCGCTCTGCCGCCGCCGACCACCGCGCACGGCGCGCTGCTCGCCCACGTGACCGGCCAGCTGGCGCTGCCGGGCGAGAGGACGCGGGATTTTCAGCCGATGAACGTGAATTTCGGCCTGTTCCCGCCGATTGGCGAAGCGGTCGTCGCGGATGACGGCCGGCGGCTCCGCGGCAAAGAGAAGACGCTCGCCCGTAAGGGCGCTCTGTCGCGGCGCGCGCTTCGCGACTTCGACACCTGGCTGAGCGAAGCGGAGCGGCTCGCCGCCTGACCCGGGCTTACTGCGGCGTGCAGCGGGGCAACCCCCGCACTCTCGCCCACGCGATGGTTGCGAGTATCGCCAGATCCGAGAGGCCTCCGGCGTTCCGCTCAAGCCTTGCCAGCACCGGCGCGACGGTCGCGAGCGGCAGGAAGATCGGCCGAAAGGGACGCGGCAGGGCGCCAACCTCTTCCACAGCAAGGCACAGATGCCGGAGGGCGAGATCACGCATGGCGGCGAGCGGCTCGTTGAGCTCTGCCGGCGGCGCGGAAAACGCGTCGGCCACCGAGAGCCCGCCTTCGGCGAGGAGCGCGGCCGGCAGGATGGTGCGCCCGCGCGTCCGATCGTCGGCAAAAGAGGCAAGCCGCCGCGAAAGGCCGTAGGCGACGCCCGCATGGCCGGCCGCGTCGGCCGTTTCGGGACCCGCCGAGCCGGCCATGATTGCCGCCATCTGGAAGAGCGCCGACTGCGTTTCGCCGAGCCGCGCTTCCAGGTCCGAGACCGTCGCGGGCGGGTCGGAATAAAGGTCAGCGCTACGGGCGTCGACGAGCTGGAGACAAGGCGCAAGCGGCAGCCGGTGCCTCTCGATGACGGCGGCTGCCGCGCGGATTGCAGGGCTTTGCCCCTCCCCGCCCCTCTCCGCCGGGCCCAGCAACGCATCCCGCCACCATTGCAGCCGGATTTCTCCGAGCGCCGGCTCAGTGACATGGTCGGGAATCCGCTCGATCTCCGCCGCGAGGCCATAGATGGCGAACAGATCGTCGCGCAGACCGGGCGGCGCAAAGAGCGTCGCGTAGTAGCGAGGCCGGTCCTGCGCGCGCACGAGGCCGGTGAGATATGCGATGTCGTCGGGCCGCGGCCCCGGGGCTGCCATGCGGCCGTTTAGCGGATGCCTTCTACCGCCACCAGAGCCGCCGCGACGGCACGTTCCTCCGACAGAAGCACGTTGTAGGTGCGCACGGCGGCGCCGGTCGACATCAGCTCGGGCGCGAGCCCGGCATGCTCCAGCGCATCCCGGGAACCGCGCGGCAGCGGAATCATCTCGCTGCCCGTGCCGATGAGCAGAACCTCGATCGCATCGGCTTCCGCAATGACGCGCGCGAGCGACTCGGCGGAGATGTCCGCAGCCCTCGCTACGGCCCAGGATTCGATCCCGCTCGGCAGCGCCAGGATCGAGCCGCGGTGCGACATCTCGGCGAAGCGGAAGCCGCCGTTGCCGTAGGCGTCGATCGGCGCCCGCCCGGGAAAGCGGGCCGGCTCGATGAGAAAGCCGCCGCCGCCCTCCACCATCCGCTCAGACCTTGGCGGGTTTCGGCTCGGCCGCCGGCTCGGTCTTCGGACGCAGGTTGAAATAAATGAGTATGGGACCGCCGATGAAGATCGAGGACGCGGTCGCCACGAACACGCCCCAGAGCATGGCGGCGGTAAAGGAGCGGATCACCTCGCCGCCGAAGAAGAAGAGCGCGAACAGCGCGAGCAGCGTCGTCAGTGACGTCATGATCGTGCGGGCGAGGGTCTGGTTCGTCGCGAGGTCGATCAGGTCGCTGAGCGGCATCGTCTTGTAGCGCCGCAGCAGCTCTCGGATCCGGTCGAAGATGACCACCGTATCGTTCAGCGAATAGCCGATGATGGTGAGGATCGCGGCGATGCTCGACAGGTTGAAGTCGATCTGCGTCACCGCGAAGAACCCGATCGTCAACACCGCGTCGTGGATGAGCGTCGCCACCGCGCCGATCGCAAACTGCCATTCGAACCGGATCCAGATATAGGCCATGATTCCGATGATCGTGAATATCGTCGCGACCGTGCCGGTCCAGGCGAGCTCGCCGGAGACGCGCGGGCCGACGACTTCGACCCGCCGGTACTCGTAGTCTTCCAAGCCGAGCGTCGCCTGAACTTTCTCGACGGCTACCTGCTGGGCGCGCTCGCCGCCCGGCTGCATCGCCACGCGGATGAGCGCGTCGCTCGCCTCGCCGATCCCCTGCACCTCGACGTCGCCGAGACCCAGCGCGCCGACGCTGGAGCGGATGCCGGCGAGGTCGGCGGCGCCGGCGCGGCTTCGCACCTCGATAACGGAGCCGCCCTTGAAGTCGATCCCCTGATTGAGCCCGACCGTGAAGAGAAGCACGAACGATAGAACTATCAGGCCAAGCGAGATCGGCGTGCGGATCTTCGCCAGCTTCATGAACGGGATGCGCGTATCGTCGGGAATGATGCGGAGGAGGGGCATGCCGGGGCTCAGAGCGGAACGGTTTTCGGCCGCGTCTGGCGAACCCACGTGGAAACGATCAGACGCGTGAGGAGATAGGCGGTGAACAACGTGCTGGCCACGCCGATCGCAAAGGCGACGGCAAAGCCGCGGATCGGGCCGGAGCCGAGCGCGAAAAGAGCGATTGCGGCAATGAGCGCAGTCAGATGCGAATCGACGATCGTCGCCAGGGCGCGGCTGAAGCCGGTCTCGATGGCGTTGATCGTCGATCGCCCGAGCCGCGCCTCTTCGCGCATCCGTTCATAGATGAGGACGTTGGCGTCCACCGCCATCCCCATCGTCAGCACGATGCCGGCGATGCCCGGCAGGGTCAGCGTCGCCCCCAACGCCGTGATGACGCCGATCATCAGAAAGGTGTTGATGACCATGGCGAGGTCGGCGAAGACGCCGAGTATGCCGTAGCAGACGACCATGAAGACGACGACGGCGACCATGGCGACGACCGCCGCGATGGCCCCCGCGCGGATCGAATCCTGGCCGAGGCTCGGGCCTACGGTCCGCTCCTCCACGATGGTCAGGTCGGCGGGAAGCGCGCCGGCGCGCAGGAGCACCGAAAGGTTCTGCGCGCTCTCGACCGTGAAATTCCCCTCGATCTGGCCGGAGCCGCCGAGGATCGCGGAGCGGATGACGGGCGCGGTGATGAACTTGTCGTCAAGGACGACGGCGAAGCGGCGCCCGACATTCGCCTGCGTCACGTCGGCGAAGATGCGGCCGCCGCGCGTATTGAAGCGGAAGGTGACGATCGGCTCGTTGGTGCGCTGGTCGAAGGTCGGCTGCGCATCCGCGAGATCGTCGCCCGACAGAAGCGCGCGCGACTCCACCAGCACGGAACCTTCGTCGCCGGTGGCGGACTCCACGATCTCGCAGCCGGGGGGCGGGCCGGACTGAAGCGCCTCCGACAGCGTTCCTTCCGAACATTCCATATGGAAGGTCATGCGCGCCGTCTGGCCGAGGATCTGCTTCAGCTGCGTCGTGTCCTGCAGACCCGGCACCTGCACCAGGATGCGCTCGCTTCCTTCGGCCTGAATGGACGGTTCGGTCGTGCCGAGCGCATTCAGGCGGCGCTCCAGCACCTCCAGGCTCTGGGAGACGGCCGAGCGCATACGCGCTTCGATGCCCTCCTCAGTCAGCGCCGCGGTAACGCGGCCGTTGTTCTCCGTCAGCTCGACCTCGCTGATCGTGCCCTGGCCGAAGAGACCCGACTGGACGGGCGCCGTCAGCGGCTCGAGCGCCGTCAGCGCTTTCTGGGCGTCGCCGGCCTCGCGCAGGGTGAAGGACACGGACTCGCCGCGCGCGGCGAGCCCGCGATAGCCGATCCGCTCGTCGCGCAGCGTCTGCCGGATGTCGCCGGTCAGCGTCTCCACCCGATCCTCGACCAGACCCTCCCGGTCGACTTCGAGGAGAAGGTGCGCGCCGCCGCGCAAGTCGAGACCGAGAACAATCTGGCGCTTCGGCAGGAACGACGGCCACGAAGCCACGGTCTCCGCCGGGAAGAAGTTGGGCAGGGTCGCGACGATCCCGCCGATAGAGATCAGCAGGATGAGCGCGATCTTCCAGCGCTGGAAATAAAGCATCGGTCTTCTTTCAGAGGGCCATTACGCGCCGCTCGAAGCCGGCTCCGCCTTCACCCGCACTTCGGCGATGAGGCTCCGCACGGCCCGCACCTTCACCCCCTCGGCAATCTGCAGTTCGACTTCGTTGTCGTCCACCACCTTGGTGACCTTGCCGACAATGCCGCCATTGGTCACCACCATGTCGCCGCGCCTGATCGCCTTCAGCATCTCCTCACGCCGCTTCGCCTGTTGCCGCTGCGGCCGCAGAATGAGGAAATACATGATGACGAAGATCAGGGCGAACGGCAGCAGCATCGTCATAATGTCGCTGCCGCCGCCCGCGGTCTGCGCATAGGCCGGGGTGACCCACATAAGCTCTGCCGTTTCCTGTTAATTGCGGCCCGCGGCCCTTGAGGATTGCGCGGAATATAGTCACGGGGCGGGGCATTGCAACATGGCGCGGCGGCCCGGGGGCCCCCTTTGCCGTGGCTTGCGGGCGTGATATCGCGCCCCGGACGGCCGGGAGGAAAACCCGATTGCAAGAGAGCTGGAATCCCGCCAGGGACCTCCTTGGGCGCATTGCCGAAGCGCTTGAGCGGCTTGCGCCTTCGACGCCGGGCGAACCCGACTTCTCGGCAGCGGAAGCCTTCGTCTGGCAGGCGCGGCCGCCGCGGCTGCAGCCGGTCGGCAAGGTCAACCGGGTTGCCCTGCCGCTCCTCAAGGGCATCGACCGCTCGCGCGACACGCTGATCGAGAACACGACCCGGTTCGCGGCGGGCCTGCCGGCCAACAACGCCCTTCTGTGGGGCGCCCGCGGCATGGGCAAGAGCTCTCTCGTCAAGGCCGTTCACGCGGCGGTGGCGGCCGGCCTGTCGCCCGGCGCCGCGCCGCTCAAGCTGATCGAGATCCACCGCGAGGACATCGAGACGCTGCCGTCGCTGATGGCGGTTCTCCGCGACCGGCTGGAACGCTTCATCCTGTTCTGCGACGACCTCTCCTTCGACTCCGGCGATACCTCATACAAGTCGCTCAAGGCCGCGCTCGAGGGCGGCATCGAGGGCCGCCCCGACAACGTCGTCTTCTACGCCACCTCCAATCGCCGCCACCTGCTGCCGCGCGACATGATCGAGAACGAGCGCTCCACGGCGATCAATCCGTCCGAGGCCGTGCAGGAGAAGGTGTCGCTGTCGGACCGCTTCGGTCTGTGGCTCGGCTTCCACAATTGCAGCCAGGACGACTACCTCGCCATGGTGCACGGCTACGTCGAGCATTTCGCGGTGCCGGCCGCGGAGGCGGAATGGCGGCCGGACGCGCTCGAATGGGCGACGACGCGCGGTTCGCGCTCCGGGCGGGTGGCCTGGCAATTCGTGCAGGATCTGGCGGGCCGAAAGGGCGTGCGGCTGGGTTAGACCCGCCTTCCCGGGCGGATCAGCTTTCGGTCAGGTGCTGCAGCGGATCGACCGGCGTTGCGTCCTTGCGCAGCTCGAAATGCACCTGCGGCGTCGTCACGCCGCCGGACATGCCCGACAGGGCGACCAGCTGGCCCCGCTTCACCTCTTCGCCGCGCCGCACCTTCAGTTCGCTGTTGTGCGCATAGGCGGACACCCAACCGTTCGAATGCCGGACGAGGACGAGGTTGCCGTAGCTCTTCAGCTCGTTGCCCGCATAGATGACGGTGCCGTCTTCGGCTGCCTTCACGGCGGTGCCTTCCGGCACGGCGAGATTGATGCCGTCGTTCCGCTCTCCGTTCGGCCGCTTGCCGAAGCCGGAGATGACGCGTCCGCGCACCGGCCAGCGGAAGCCGGAGGAGGCGGTTACCTGCGGCTCGGGCGCTGCCGGAGCGAGCGCGCCGGCGGCGCCTGTCTGCGGCGCCACCGCCACCTGCTGTTCGGCGGCGGATGGCGCCGGCGTCGCGGCGATCGCGGGC
Organism: Propylenella sp.; assembly: GCA_036396875.1. Taxonomy (GTDB): domain Bacteria; phylum Pseudomonadota; class Alphaproteobacteria; order Rhizobiales; family Afifellaceae; genus DASWJZ01. Next base: position 1,427 of record DASWJZ010000066.1, on the reverse strand, counting down.
ACCGGAGGCTGGGTCGCGGCCGCAGCCGGGATTGCCGGCATCGGCGCGGCCGGCATCGGCGCCGGCGAGGCCTGGGGATTGAGGCTCGCGAGCTGCACGGGCTGCTGCGGAGCGGAGGCGCCCGGGATGACGATACGCTGCCCGATCTTCACGGTCTGCAATCCGCCATTGGCGGCGATGACGTGATCCACCGAGACGCCATAGCGACGGGAGATGTTCCAGGCGGTGTCGCCCGATTGCACCATGTGGACGGCGCCGCCCCCCGATTCGCCGCCGTCGATCCGCGCGGCCTGTTCGCCGAGGCTGACCGGCGGGGCGCCGAGTTGCGGGGCCGGCTGCGCCGGCACGGCCGCCGCCTGCCCGCCGGCGATCTGGCCGAGCGGCGTCGGCAGCCCGGTGGCGGCGTAGGGTGCGGGCGGGGTGTAGGGCTGCGGCGCCTGCGGCGCGGCCGCCTGATAACCTTGCGGCGGCGGCAGATCGGCCCCCTGCACGCCCGGCGCCGCATAGACCGATGCCGTGGCGGCGGGCGGTCCGTTGCCCGATGGCTGGACTGCGATGATGTCCGCCTGGTTGGTGGAGCCCGTGAACACGGGCGACCGCATGCTGTTGAAGTTGCTGCACGCCCCAAGGCCGGCAAGCAGCGCCAGGAGGCTCAGCTGGCCAGTCATCCTGATGGTGCGGGACGAAAGGGAGGAAATCTCGGACACGGTGCGCATCGGTTGCTTCAGGCCCCGGAAACTGATCGCGCGATTAGGGAGGGAACAGGGTTGAAATTGCGTTAAAGGTTGAGCGCGACACCTGAAACAATTGGCAAAAATCGTGCCGGACCGAGATCGCGCGTGTCGAAGGCGTGTCCGATCCGCTGGAACAGCGTGAGCCGCTGGATCGTCGGCTCCCCGCCGATCGGAGCGATGAGGACGCCGCTGTCCGAAAGCTGCGCGATGAGCTTCGCCGGCGGGCTTGGGCAGGCCGCCGTCACCAGGATGCGGTCGAAGGGCGCCTGCCGGCTCCAGCCGAGCGCCCCGTCGGCGACGATCGCCGAAATGTTGCGGATGCCGAGGGCGAGCCAGCGGCGCTCCGCCGCCCTCACCAGCGTGCGAAAGCGCTCCACCGTCGTGACGCGCCGGGCGAGTCGCGCCAGCACGGCCGTCTGGTATCCGGAGCCGGTGCCGATCTCGAGAACGCTGTGCCGGTCGCATACGTCGAGCGCCACGGTCATCAACCCGACGACCGAAGGAGCGCAAATGGTCTGCCCGCAGTCGATCGGCAACGCATGGTCCGAATACGCGTGATGCCGCCAGTCCTTCGGGACGAAAAGCGCGCGCGGCACCGTCTCGATCGCCCTGAGGACGGCGCGGTCCGATATGCCGAGGCCGCGGAGCCGCAGGACGACGGTCGCAGCGTGGACCTGGGTCTCCTCGTCCTCC
>DASWJZ010000065.1:0-23048 GCA_036396875.1 Propylenella sp. | reverse complement strand
CGTCCGGCAGCCGCCGGCCGAAATGTCCTCGGCCACCGCCCGGCCGCGTTTCTCGTTCCGTCCGCAGACGACGAGCCCGGCCGCGCCGCGTTCGGCGAAGAGCCGCGCAATCGCTTCCCCGAGCCCCTGGGTGCCGCCGGTCACGACGGCGACCTTGCCCGCAAATTGATCCCTCATCGCGTTCACCAACTTACCCGATTGTCATCCCGGTTTGCCGCGTCAGCGGCAAGACCGGGACCCATAACCGTCGGCGCCACCGAATGAATCGCATTGTGTTTCACCGCCGGAACGGGAACATTAAGCATGGACCCATTCGGCCGAACATACTGGGTATACATTCTTGCCAGCAGGAAGCACGGCACCCTCTATATCGGCGTTACAAGCGATCTTGCCGGACGCGTTTACGCGCACCGCACCGGTCTGTCGCCGGGATTCACGAGCAAGTATGCCGCACATCATCTTGTTTATTTCGAGTCGTTCGGAATGATCGATGAGGCAATCGCCCGGGAAAAGCAGCTCAAGAAATGGCGGCGGGACTGGAAGATCAATTTGATCGAGCGCCACAACCCGACGTGGGTCGACCTGTATGACGGCATTGCCTGGCAAATGCGCTGAGGCCGTGAAAGGACGGGAACCCGGTGCAAGCTCTGCAGGGCTGCGTTTATGGGTCCCGGACAGCGCCGCTTCGCAGCGGCGCTTCCGGGATGACAAGCAGAGATCTTGGGAGCCTTCACACAGCGTCACGCCTTCAGCAGCCACTCGTGCGCCGGCTCGTTGTGGAAGCGCCAGATGCGTTTCGGCCCGGCCATGACGTTCAGATAATAGAGGTCGTAGCCGTGCAGCGCCGCGCAGGGGTGGTAGCCGCGCGGCACCAGCGTCGCATCGCCGTCCTCCACCGTCATCGTCTCATCGAGCGAGCGGTCGTCGGTGTAGACGCGCTGCATCGCAAAGCCTTGCGGCGGGTTCAGGCGATGGTAGTAGACTTCCTCCAACGCCGATTCGTGCGGCAGGTTGTCGACGTCGTGCTTGTGCGGCGGATAGGAGGAGGTGTTGCCCCCGGGCGTGATCACCTCCACGACAAGCAGACTGTCGGCCGGCTCCCATTCCGGCAGGATGTTCGTCACGTGGCGGACGTTGGCGCCTTTGCCGCGGGTCTCCTGATGCACGTCGTCCGGGCCGATGAGGCGCGGCTCGTGGCTGCCGGGTGCGCCCGGCGCCGTGCAGACCGCGAGTTCGAGATCGCCTTCCGCCGTCACCGACCATTCCGCACCAGCGGGCGCATACACCGACCAGGGCTTCCCCTGGAACGGGTTCATTCTTTCCCCGATCACGCCGAAGTCCCGGCCGCCGGCGCTGATCGCGGCGCGCCCCGAAATCAGGACGAGACAGACTTCGCGCTCCGCCTCGCCGCCCACGACACGCTCGCCGGGCGCCAGCCGATGCAGATCGAATCCCACATAGGCCCAGCCCGCGCTTTGCGGCGTGACTTGGATGGCGCGGCCCGCCCTGTCCGGTGCCCCCGGCCTGACCTTCAGACTCGGCAAGCGCTCCTCCTTCTTCCAGCCGTTTTGCCTTGCCCGTCGTCGATCCTATCCTGCTCGCAGTCCGATTCCAGCCCGGCCAGAAAAATGGCCGGGATGTCGGGCATAGGTTTGGCGCCTCCAGCGTCGTGGGCGACGGCAGGCGCGGGCTGCACAGGCCGCCGCTGGGACCCTGCCCTATGCCCCCCGCGCAGCCTCCCAGATCAGCACCAGCCGCGCGAAGCGCTCCGCCATATCGTCAATCGCCGCCCTGTCGTCCATGTCTCCCGCCAACCATGCCTGGGCGGCTTCGGCGAAGATGGTGCGGCCGACTGCGAAGCCGCGCACGACGGCGGCGCCCGCCGCGGCGCGGAAGGCGCGCTCCAGCTCCGCCTCCGGCGCTTCGAGGCCGAGCATGACGACACCCCGGCACCATGGGTCCTTGTCGGCGATCGTCTGACTAATGGCCGCCCAGGCCTCGGCTGAGGTCTGGGGCTCGAGCTTCCACCAATCGGGCCGGATGCCGCGGCGATAGAGTTCGCCGAGCACGCACGCGACCGTGTCGGTTTCAAGCGGCTGGTCCTTGCCGGCGACGATCTCGATCAGCAGCTCGCGGCCCAGCCGGCGGGCCGCCGCGTGCAGCCCGACGAGCCGGCGCATCTGCTCGCCCTTCAGCCAAGGATCGTCGTCGGGATGGTAGAAAACGAGGCACTTGACGGTCTGCGTCACCGGCCACTCGACCAGACGCGAGCCGACGTCGGCGCCGCCTTCGAAGCGAAGCGGGCGGGAACCGGGCATTTCCACCGGGCGGCCGATCCACAGGGAATGCCCGGCCGCGTCGAACAGAGCCTGGCGGCCGTACGTCTCGTCGAGAAGCACGCCGAAGCCCGGGCGGCCGCCGGCGACGCGCGCGGCGGCGGCGACGGCAAGGCGCTTGAAGCCATCGATGCGCTCGCGCGGGGCGCCGACTTTGTCGGCAACGGCCTCCAGCTGCACGCGATGGTCGATGGCGAGCGCCATGAGCCGGTCCGGCTGGGGGCGGCGCGTTGTCGCCCAGTGGATATGGTTCAGAGCTTCGTCCTGCCGCAGCGCCTTGTGCGCGCTGCCCTTCTCAAGGAAAGCCTGCAGCTCCGGCCAGCTCGGATATTCGGGCGAGCACAGCAGCCGCGACACCGCGAAGGCGCCGCAGGCATTCGCCCAGGTGGCCGATGTTGCATGTGCTTCTCCCCTCAGCCAGCCGCGCAGGAAGCCGGCCATGAAGGCGTCGCCGGCGCCGAGAACGTTGAAGACCTCGATGGGGAAGCCCCTGCCGACAATGCCATCTTCGATGCGCTTCGGGATGGCGGCGGGAAAGACGACGCAGCCCATCGGGCCGCGTTTCAGGACAATCGTCGCTCTTGAAAGCGCTCGGATGCGCCGCAGCGCCTCAAGCGTGTCCTCCGTTCCGGCAGCGATATGCGCTTCCTCCTCGGTCCCGACGATGAGATCGCAATCCGGCAGCACCGCCTGAAGGTGCTCAGAGACGCGGTCGGAGCGCACGTAGCGCTGTTCGCCGGCGGCGTGCCCGGCGACGCCCCAGAGGTTCGGGCGATAGTCGATGTCGAACGCCACCTTGCGGCCGGCATCTCCGGCAATCCGCATCGCCTTGCGTTGCGCCGCAGCCGTGTTCTCGCGCGAAAAATGCGTTCCGGTCACCACAATCGCCGCGGCCGACGCGACGAAAGCTTCGTCGATGTCGGCTTCGGTCAGCGCCATGTCGGCGCAGTTCTCGCGATAGAAAAGCAGCGGAAAGGTGCGATCGTCCTCCACCGACAGGATGGCGAGCGCTGTCAGCCGCTGCGGATCGACCCTGACGCCGTCAAGCGCCACCCCTTCGCGTGCGAGCTGCTCGCGGATAAAACGCCCGAGCTGCTCGTCCCCGACGCCGGTGATCAATGCGCTCTTTAGTCCGAGCCGCGCAGCGCCGATGGCGATGTTGGCAGGGCAGCCGCCGACCGACTTCGCAAAGCTTGCAACGTCTTCCAGCCGGGAGCCGATCTGCTGGCCGTAGAGATCGACCGACGACCGGCCGATGGTGATGAGGTCGAGGGCCGGGGCATTCGCCTTGGACACGGCCATTGCGGAACTCCAGGTTTCGGGCAACTTTGGCCGGCGCTCGCCATGACCAGGCGCCCAGGCGCCAGGCGCCGCTGAGGATGTTGACAGTCAGACATGAAACATAAATTCTGAGCGCCGGTCAAATCGGAATGTATGTTCCATATTTGGGGAGAGTTCCATGCTTCGTTTCGGCCTGCTCGGCGCCGGGCGCATCGGTCAGATCCATGGCCGCAACATCGCTTCATCGCCCGATGCGAGGCTCGTCGCGATCGCCGATGTCGACAGCAAGGCCGCCGCGGGACTTGCCGAGCGGACCGGTGCGGAGGTGCGCAACGTCGATGCGATCATCGCCGCCGGCGACATCGACGCCGTGCTGATCGGCACGCCGACCGACACGCATGCGAACCTGATCGAAGCTGCGGCCCGGGCCGGAAAGGCAGTCCTCTGCGAGAAGCCGGTCGATCTCGCCTCGGCGCGCGTGGAAACCTGCCTCGAAGTGGTGCGGAAGGCCGGCACGCCGCTGATGATCGGGTTCAACCGCCGCTTCGATCCGAACTTTGCGGCACTGCAGAAGCGCGTCGCAGACGGCGCGGTCGGGACGGTCGAGATCGTCACCGTCATATCGCGCGATCCGGGGCCTCCGCCGGTTTCCTATATCGAGCGTTCCGGGGGCCTCTATCGAGACATGATGATCCACGATTTCGATATTGCGCGGTTCATGCTCGGCGAGGAGCCTGTCGAGGTGGTGGCTTACGGCTCGTCGCTGGTCGATCCGGCGATCGGCAAGGCCGGCGATGTGGACACCGCGCTGGTCATGCTGCGCACCGCTTCGGGCAAGCTCGCCCAGATCTCCAACTCCCGACGCGCCGCCTACGGCTACGACCAGCGCATCGAAGTGCACGGCTCGAGGGGCATGGCGCGGGCGGAGAATGTCTATGAGACGACGGTCGAGGTCGCGGGAGAAAGCGGCTTCACCCGCGACCCGGTGCAGAATTTCTTTCTCGAGCGCTATGCGGAGGCCTACCGCCGGGAACTCGCGGCCTTCATCGACGCGGTGCGGAACGGCCGGGCGACGTCTCCCAGCGGCGAGGACGGGCTGCAGGCGCAGCGCCTCGCCGACGCGGCGACCGAGTCGCGGAAGAGCGGCAGGCCGGTTGCGGTGACGGTATGATCATGCTGACCCGCCCGCCGCCGCAGTTCATCCGTCAATTCTTCTGAGCTATTAACGGCCGCCTGCTTTGACAATACGCTCGGAAAGAAGCATCATCAATTAGAGACGCGCATTGCGCACTTGGGAGAGGCAAATGAGATGGCGCCTCGCCGCGGCTACCCTTGCGAGCTTACTCACGCTCATTTCGCAAAGCCTTGCCGAACAACGCGTTCGCTTCGTCGGAACAACCATAATCACCAGCGTAAAGAACTGTGAGTTCACCGAGGTCGGGATCCGCGATAGTTCGGTCTATCACGTCGCCAATCTCGGCGATAATCCCGACTTCTCATCCCTCTCCCAAACCGGCGAGGACTTCGCGGTCGGGTATCAGCTGAACGGCGCCCGGTTCTCCGACACCTTCCAGCGCGTCATCGGCAGGAGCATCGGCTCGAACGGCGGGGTTTTCGACTTCACCGCGCGAATCCGCATTCTGCATTCGTCGCCGGCGACCGGGAACCTCACGCCCTCGACGAAATTCGTGAAGATCGAGGGTGAGATATTCAGGCCGTACGGCGATCCAGGAAGCGACGGACGACCGTGTATCGCCGGCTTCGACGGGGCGTACACGCGTCGCGTGGACTAGGCACGGCCGGATGCTTCAAAGGCAAAAGGGGGTGACAATGCCAAATTCTCGCCTGGCCGGCTTGGCGGTCATGTTCCTGGCAACCCTCGCCCCGCCTTCGAATGCCTTCGCGCAAGCCGAGGAAGTGATCTTCGAAGGCAGACTCGTCATAACGAAGTCTCAGTACTGCACCGACGGCCGGACCAGTCGCGGAGCGCGCTTCGTCTCCGTCTATCATATCGCCAATCTTGGAGGTAACTCCAACCGCAGCACGATAACATCGGTCGGCAGAACCAGCGCCGCCGGCTATCAGCTGCCCGGCGACACGTTCACGGACGAGTTCAAGGAGGTCGAGGGGCATGAAATCGGGTCGGGGGCGCAAGGCTTCGACGCAGCGGTGAGAATCACCAAGTCCAGACCGGCTCAGCCGGACGAGAACACCGACGCCGTCTTCCTGACCGGGCAGATCAGGAATGCGTTCGACGATTCGTTCTTCGAGGGGCCGGAATGCCTCGTGACCTTCCGGGCGTCCTACATCCGGCGGCGCTAAAGGCGCAGTCCATCGCCTAGTTTCCGCCCTCCCGCCTCCGCTCGGCGACCGCCACGGTCAGCGTCATCGCCAGCGCAAGACTTCCCGAGAGCGAGCGAAAGCCCTCCACGTCCGCCTCGACGATCTCGATCCAGAGGGTCGCGCATCGCGCGAGCGGGCTGAACGGGCTGTCGGTCACGGCAATCACCGGCACGCCCCGGGCGGCTGCCTGACCGGCCAGTGCGATGGTCTCGCTCGCATATGGCGTGAAGCTGATCGCGAAGACGGCGTCGTCAGGTCCGGCGAAGCCTGCCGCCTCGCTCGCCAGGCCGCCGACGGAATCGATCAGCACGTAGCGGACGCCGAGCTTGCCGAAGGCATATGCCATGTAGCTTACGACCGGGAAGGAGCGCCGGAACCCGATCAGATAGACGGTGCGGGCGGTCGCCAGGTGCTCGACCGCCTTTGTCAACCGGTCGAAGTCCATGACGCGATGCAGCGAGGCGATCGACCGCTCACCGGCATTGCAGAAACGGTCGAAGAGCAGCGCCAGCTCCGACGACGAGCCAGTCCCGGTGAGCGCCTTCAGCCGGGTCTCGTAGTCAGGAACGCGGTCGCGCAGGTGCTGCCGGAACACCGCCTGCAGGTCGGTGAAGCCGCGGAATCCCATGGCTCGCGAAAAGCGGATGAGCGTCGAAGGCTGGACCTCGGCCTTTGCGGCTATGCTCGCCGCGGTTCCGAAAGCGATTTCGTCGGGGTGGCCGACGGCAAAGGCCGCGACCTGCGCCAGCCGCTTCGGCAGCCGCTGGTGGCGGGCCACGATCGCGGCGCGAAGGCCGGCAAAGTCGCGCGGGGTCCCGGTTTCCGCTTCCATCGTTCGATCCGAAAGTCGCAGCTGACTTGACGGATGCTGCGCGAAATGGAATAGAAATTCCACCAAAAAAACAAAATAGCTTGCCTGTTCCGTTCCGGATGTGGGCAAAAAGGGAGGAATGACGTGGCAGTTCCGGCGCCGGAGCAGAGCCCCCGACCGCTCCTAGAAGCCATTGGAATCTATAAGTATTTCGGCGCCATCACGGCGCTGAGCAACGTCAATTTCAAGCTCGAGCGTGGCGAGGTGCTGGGCGTCGTCGGCGATAACGGGGCCGGCAAGTCGACGCTGATGAAAATTCTCTCCGGCCTCTACGCGCCGAGCGAGGGCCAGATCATTTTCGACGGCGCGCCGGTGCGCTTCACCAGCCCGCGCGACGCGCGCAACATCGGCATCGAGATGGTCTATCAGGACCTCGCGCTCGCCGGAAACATGCCGATCTTCGAAAACATCTACCTCGGACGCGAGCCCGGCCGCCGCACCGCCGGCATGACGATCGTCGATTCGAGGAGAAGCCGCGAGATGGCGTCCGAGCATCTCGACCGGCTGAAGATCCACGTGAAAAGCGTCGACCAGAATGTCGAGGAGCTGTCGGGCGGGCAGCAGCAGGCGGTGGCGATCGCCCGCGCAACCGCTTTCGATGCCCGCATTGTCATCATGGACGAGCCGACAGCCGCCCTCGCCGTCAAGGAGGTCGGCAAGGTGCTCGACCTCATAAAAGGGCTAAAGGAGCACGGCGTCAGCGTCATTCTGATCAGTCACCGAATGGACGACGTGTTCTATGTCTGCGACCGGGTGATGGCCTTGTTCCACGGAAGCAATTTCGCGGACGCGCCGATCAGCGAGACCAACCGGAACGAGGTGATCGGCTGGATCATGGGTACCAAGGGCCACACGACCGCCCTCGCCCACGACCGGGTCGGTCTGACATGATCGCAAAATATCCGGGGCTTGCGCGGTTCGTCGAGCGATACGGCATCGTCATCGTTGTCGCGGCGATGATGCTGCTCCTGCATCTCATGGAACCCGAATATTTCCTGACCGTGCAGAATCTCACCAACATCCTGAAGCAGATCGCCATGAATGCGATGCTCGCGATCGGGATGTTCCTGGTGATCCTGACGGCGGGCATCGACCTCTCCGTCGGATCGGTCATGGCGCTCGCAATGATGTCGCTGGCGCTCGCCAACGCCGCGGACACGCCATGGCCGGTCGTGCTCCTGATCGCGCCGCTCGTCGGCATCGCCAGCGGCGCGGTCAACGGGCTCGGTCTGACGCTTCTCAGGCTCCCGCATCCCTTCATCATGACGCTCGGAACCCTCAACATCGCACGCGGCCTGACCAACCTGATCTCCGGCGGCGCGCCGATCTCGGGCATTTCCGATCCGGTCCGCTTCCTCGGCGCGGCGCAGATCCAGATCCCCGGCGCAGGCCCGTTCGGCGCTATTCCGGTGAGCGCGATCGTGGTCATCGTCGTCTACGCGGCGGTCGCGCTGTTCCTCAACAAGACGGCGGTCGGCCGGCACATCTATGCCGTCGGCGGAAATCCCCAGGCAGCGCGGGTCAGCGGCATCAACGTCGACCGCATCCTGATCCTCGTCTACACGCTCTGCGGATTCTTCGCCGGGATGGCCGCGCTGCTCCTCGCCGGACGCACGAATTCCGGCTTCCCGAATGCCGGAATCGGCGCGGAACTCGACGCCATCGCCGCGGTGATCATCGGGGGAGCGAGCTTCTTCGGGGGCCGCGGCACCGTTCTCGGCGTGTTTGCCGGCGTGCTGATCATGGGGCTGCTGCGCAACGGGCTCAATCTGATGAACGTCAGCGTGTTCTGGCAGCAGCTGCTGATAGGGGTAATCATCATCCTCGCCGTCTATATCGACGTTCTCAGACGGCGCGCCGCCGTGCGAACGTAGATTGCGCGCCGGCGCTCCGTTTCCGGCGCCGGACCCGCGAACAGTTTGGAAACGAAGCATGGAGGAAGACATGAAACGCGCACTCGGCATCGCCACCGCGGTGCTTCTGAGCTCGGTAGCCATGGGGCATGCCGAAACAGTGTTGTTCAGCATGAAAGGGCCTGGCGCCGGCAATCCGTTCTGGGCGGCGGTGGAAGCGGGGGCGAAAGAGAAGGCGGCCGAACTCGGTGTCGACCTCGTGGTGTTGGCGCCGCCGCAGGAGAGCGATGTCCAGTCGCAAATCAACCAGGTCGAGGATCAGCTCGCCAAGGGCATCGACGCGCTCGCCATCGCGCCGACCGATCCGAACGCACTCGCCCCGATCGTCGATCAGGCGAAGGCCGCGGGTGTCGGCGTCGTCTTCGTCGATACGAAGGGCATCAATGAAGGCGTTACCTTCATCGGCACCAACAATGAGGCCGGCGCCAAGCTCGCCGCCGACTTCATCTGCGAGAACATCGCGCCGGGAAGCGACGTGGCGATCCTGCAGGGCATCATCACCCAGTCCACCGGGCAGGCGCGCGCCGAGGGCGCTCACGCCGGGCTCGGGGACTGCGGGCTCAACATTGTCGCCGAGCAGCCGGCCGACTGGGACACGGCAAAGGCCCAGTCGGTGATGGAGAACATCCTCACCGGCAATCCGAATATCAAGGCGGTGTTCGCATCGAACGACAACATGGCGCTCGGGGCGGTCGAGGCGCTCAAGGCGGCGAATATGCTCGACCAGGTGATGGTGGTCGGTTTCGACGCGAATCCGAACGCGGCCGAAAGCATTCTGGCCGGGGAAATGACCGCGTCGGTCGCCCAGAACCCCGCGAATATGGGCCGCTTCGGCGTCGAGAATGCGCTGAAGGTCAAGATGGGCGAGGCGATCGACCCCGTCATCGATACCGGCACTGTGCTGGTCACCAAGGACAACGCGGCGGAATATCAATAGATCGTCGCCGCTGGCCAACCCCGCCCGCCACGGCGGGGACATCCGTCCGGCCGCGTTGCATCGACCGCATCGCGGCCGGCTTTTCTCTGCCGCAGATTTGTGCAAGGTCGCTGCCTCACTGGCGGCAACCAGGCGCAGCATGAACGGCGTCACTCGTCCCGAAACCGGCTCCGCCCTGGCGGGGAAATACGCCCGCGATCTCGTCGCGACCGATGACCCGGCAGCCGCCGTTGCGCGGATCACCGAAATCTACGATCGCAGCATTGAAGCGGTGCGTCAGGCATTTGAACTGGCGACGCGGGGCGGCGTCCTGCGGCGGGTCGAGGCCAATTATCCCTATCTCGCCGTGCACATCGGGCGCTCCGACCTGCATGTCGATGCGCGCCTGTCCTATGGGGTGCTGCTTGAACCCGGCACCTACGGTACGACCCTCACGCGTCCGGACCTGTTCGGACGGTATTACCAGGAACAGATCGGCTACATCCTGAAGCACCACGAAGTGCCGGTTCACATCGGGGTCAGCGACCGCCCGATCCCCCTTCCCTTTGTCATCGAGGAAAGCGTCATCGACATCACGGAGGCGGACCTCCGTGGGTTGCAGGCGCACTTCGCGCTGCCCGACCTCTCGGCGACCGACGACAGCATCGCCAACGGCACTTTCGTGGCGCGGCCCGGCGAACCGCGGCCGCTCGCCCTCTTCACCGCGGAGCGGGTGGACTATTCGCTGGCCCGTCTGCAGCACTATACCGGCACGTCGCCGCAACACTTCCAGAGCTTCGTGCTTCTGACCAACTATCAGCGCTATGTGGACGAGTTCGTCGCGATCGGGCGAGACCTGGTCGGACAGGACGGCTACAGCGGTTTCGTCGCTCCCGGCAATCTCATGTTCCCCGCGGCGCCGCGGGCCTCGGGCGGGCCGGAGCCCCAATCGCCGCGCTATCTCCCGCAGATGCCGGCTTACCACCTGACGCGGCCGGCCGGCGACGGAATCACGCTCGTCAATATCGGCGTCGGCCCCAGCAACGCCAAGACGATCACCGATCATCTCGCGGTGCTCCGCCCACATTGCTGGCTGATGGTCGGCCATTGCGCGGGGCTGAGGCGCAGCCAGTTTCTCGGCGATTACGTGCTTGCGCACGGCTACGTCCGCGACGACCACGTGCTCGACCAGGATCTGCCAAACTGGGTGCCGGTTCCGCCGATTGCGGAGGTACAGGTGGCGCTGCAGGAGGCAACCGTGGCGGTGACCGGACTGCGGGGGCAGGACCTGAAGACGCGTCTCAGGACGGGTACGGTCGCCACGACCGACAACCGCAATTGGGAGCTTCGATTCGACGAGCTGTTCAGCCGGCTGAACCTCGGGCGCGCGATCGCCGTCGATATGGAATCGGCGACCGTCGCGTCAAACGGGCTGCGCTTCCGCGTCCCCTACGGCACATTCCTGTGCGTATCGGACAAGCCGCTGCACGGTGAGCTGAAGCTCAGCGGGATGGCGAACGCCTTCTATCGCGAGCGGGTCAGCCAGCACCTCAAGGTCGGGATCGAGACCATGCGCATGCTGCGCGAACAGGGTGTCGATCGGCTCCACTCACGCAAGTTGCGAGGCTTCGACGAACCGGCCTTCCGCTAAGTCTCAGACGAGATAGCGAGCGGCGAATTCGCCGACGGGAACCGGACGGCCCGTGAAGAAGCCTTGAGCGAGGTCGCAACCCAACCCGGCAAGATGATCGAACTGGGTTTCCGTCTCCACGCCCTCTGCCACCGTCTCCAGCGAAAGCTTGCGCCCGAGTTCGACAGCCAGGCCCAACAGCGCCTCTGCCGTCTCCCCTTTCCCGATGCCGACGACCAGCGATCGATCGATCTTCAACGTGTCGGCAGGAAGCGCCGCGAGGGCAGCCAGGTTGGAGAAGCCGGTTCCGAAATCGTCCACCGCAATCCGGATGCCGCAGCGTCGAAGAGCCCGCAGGCTTTCCAGCACCGGCACCCCGCCCATCATGGCGGCCGTTTCCGTGACCTCGATCTCGATAGTCTGCGGCGCTACTCCCTCATGGTCGATCACTTCGAGGAAGCGGCTCAGGAAGTTCGGATGCGCAAGCTGATGGGCTGACACATTCACAGCGATACTGAGGTTGCTGCCGGTGCCGAAGAGGCTGTTCGCGGCGCGGCATGCGTCGCGCAGGACCCGCAGGCCGAAATCGAAAATAAGGCCGCTCCGCTCCGCCGTCTCGATGAACGTGCTCGGCATCAGGAGCCCGCGATCCGGATGCCGCCATCGCACCAGCGCCTCGGCGCCCCGAACCTGCCTGCCCGGAATCGCCATCTTGGGCTGCAGGGCAAGGAACAGCTGGTCCGTTGCGAGGGCGTCTGCAAGATCGCGCTCCAGCATCACCGCCGAGCTACCCGACTGCAACTCGCGGTCGGCCTGTGCAACCGCATCCGCGCGTGTTCTCGCAGCCGTATTCAGGAGACTAAAGCAGCGCCCGAGCACAGTCGTCAGACTGCGGCCATGAGCAGGAATCTGAACGATCGCCGCGCGGGCGCCGATCGCAATCGAATGCGCGTCAATCATGATCGGTTGCGCGAGCTGCTTGACCAGTTCGACGATGGCTTCTCTGAGGCCGTCTTCGCTCTCGACCTCCGGTGCGATGATGAGAAAGTGGTCGGCGTCCAGCCTGCCCGCCCGGGCGGCGGCGCGCGCTCGGCCATCGGAAAGCCGTCCGGCCGCGAATCCGACGATGCGCGACCTGACTTCCGCAAGCACATCATCTCCGACGGAAGGGCCCCAGGCCGCGTTGATGCCGCTGAACTTTTCGAGGTCTATGAGGACGGCGCCCGCCGGGCGGCCGGTTGCAATCGCCTCGCGGATCGCAGCGCCGAGCGCCTGAAGCAGCCACTGCCGCTCGGACGGGCTCCGGTCGGAAAGGCCGGTCTCAAGCCCGGCAAGGCGTTCGCCCTGCCAGTCCGCCCAGTCCGGCGGCGCAGCCCGGCTGTCGCTCAAACTGTCGTCGCCAGCCGCGATCCCGGCCGACAGTCGCGAGCTGACGGACACAGATGGCCTCCGCGCACTTTCCCCCGGCGACACGTAGCAAAGGCGCTTCAAGTCTCTGATAAGCTTTTCGGGAAACTTGAGCCGGACCGGTTAAGCGGCGCTTTACTACTCGTCAGAGGCGGGAAAACCCAGGAAGACCTCCGTTCCCCGCCCCGGCTCCGACATGATGCCGAAATGCCCGCCGTGCTGTTCCACGACCGCCTTGGCGATGATGAGACCGAAGCCCAGCGGACCGGGCCCGGACGGAGCGGGTTCCAGCATCGCCTCCAGCAGATCCTCAGCGATACCGGGGCCGCTGTCGGCTATCTCGAAGCGGACGCGGTCGGGCGGCGAGTGCATGACGCGGAGCGAAATCTTCCCCCCGGGAGGAGAGAATTTCACCGCATTGGAAAGGACCTCCACCAGCGCCTCCACGGCGAGGCCCCTATCACAGCGGATCCTCCTGTCTTTGTCCGCGGAAAGCTGAATCCGGGAGGCCGCCGAAGCCCCGAATATCTCGGCTACTTTCTGAATCGCTTCGGTCGCAAGCTCTCCGCTCTGCACGAGTCCGGGGGCGGGGCGGATCGCACTGGTCGCAATCACCTCTGCGCATTTGGCGCGGTTGAGCGTCGCCTGCAGCCGGTCGACGGCGGCGCCGGTCGACGGCGGCATTCCGGGCCGAGGGCCGGTAGCGCCCGGCGCCTTCCGCGGGGTTCCGCTAACCCGCGCGATCTCCCGTTCCAGCGCCGCCAGCGCATGGCTGCGCAGCGAAGCCCGCCGCTCCGCGAGTTCCTTCGCGGCGCGAAGCTCGCGTTCCCCCTGCGCCACCTTCAGCACGAAATCGACCTGGTGCCGAAAAACGCTCCAGTTCAGCGGCTTGCACAGAAACGACGTGGCTCCGAGGGCGAAGGCCCGTTCGATGGCGATCACATCGTCACGGCCCGTTACGACGACAATCGGAAGGTGGCGGGTTTCAAGGCGGGCCCGCGCCCGTTCGATGACGCCGAAGCCGTCCATGACCGGCATGTCCAGGTCAAGGACGGCAAGGTCGAAGTGCTGCCGCTGAAGGGCGTTTACCGCGGCAAGCCCGTTCTCCGCTTCCACGACGTCGATCCGTTCTTCCAGCGCGGCGCGGACGAGCATGCGCTGCGTCGGATCGTCATCGGTCACGAGGATGGTGATCCGCTCCGCGTCGTCCGGCTCCTTCGCCTGCCGCGCAATGTTCGGCGCCGTCATGGCGGATAGCTTGCGCGGCAGGGATTAAATCTCTCTTTAGGCAGACCGTGCAAACAAGAAAAAGGTCAGGCCGGCGACAGAACTTTGCTGCTCCTCAATCCCGCCCGCTCAATACGCGGCAAGCTCGCGCTGCTCATTGCGGCGTCGGTCGGCGCCGCCGTGATCCTCGCCTTTGCGGTCAGCAGTTACCGTGAGTTGGGGCGCTTCGCCGAGGCCAAGCGATCCGAGATCGAGGCGACCGCCGGCATCCTCGCCGCCAGCGTCGCGGACGCCGTTGCGGCCGGTGACAGGACCGAGGCCCGGAGGGTGCTTCATTCAATCCGGCGTTTGCGGGGCGTTCCTTTCGCCGAGATCAGGGACGCTGAAGGCCGAACGCTCGTCGACGCCGGGGCCGGCGTAGCGCTCGTTGCGACGCAGTCGGACGACGGCGGGCCGGCCTCGATATGGCGAATGCTGTCGCAGGGGTCGTTCTTCGTGACGGCGGATATCGTCAAGGGCGGTCGTCATCAGGGCACCGTCCGCCTGCTCGTCGACACGTCGGAGATGCGCGACAGGCTGAGCCAGGCGCTTGTCGCCGCGCTCATCAGCGCCGCAGCGGCGACCCTGCTCGGCCTCCTCATCGCTTCGCGCATGCAACGCACAATCACGCAGCCGATCGGCGAGCTGACCGAGATCATGGATCGCGTTCGCAAGACCGGCGACTTCCGCCAGCATGTGCTCCGGCGTTCGGAAGACGAGACAGGACGGCTTGTTGATGCCTTCAACGAGATGCTCGATCAGATCCGCCATCGCGACAAGGCGCTTGAGGATCATCGAGCCGGGTTGGAGCGCACGGTTGCCGAGCGCACGCGCGACTTGGCGGAAGCCCGCGACGCGGCCGAGTCCGCCAACCGCGCCAAGTCGGAATTCCTGGCGACGATGAGCCATGAAATCCGCACGCCCATGAACGGCATGCTGGTCATGGCGGAGCTCCTGGCCGGAACCGATCTGCCGGTGCGCCCGCAGCGCTATGCCGAGACCATCGTGCGCTCCGGCCAGACTCTGCTCGCGATCATCAACGACATTCTCGACCTCTCGAAGATCGAAGCCGGCAAGCTGGAACTTGAGCAGGGCCGCGTCTCGGTCGCCACCATAGTGGACGATGTGCTCGGCCTTTTTTTCGAGCGGGCGGCAGCGAAGAGCCTCGATTTCGCCGCCTATCTCGCGGCGGATGTGCCGGAGGCCATCGAGGGCGATAGCGTGCGGCTCAGCCAGGTCCTGTCCAACCTCGTCAACAACGCGCTGAAATTCACCGAAACCGGGCACGTAAAGATCTCGATCGAGGCAATCGGCGCCGCAAGCGAGGGGGATGTCGATCTCCTCTTTGCGATCGAGGACACGGGAATCGGCATCGCGTCCGACAAGGTCGATCACATCTTCACCGCCTTCAGCCAAGCCGATCAGTCCACCACGCGCCGCTATGGCGGCACCGGGCTCGGCCTCTCCATCTGCCAGCGTCTTGTCGCGGCCTGGGGCGGGCGCATCTGGGCTGAGAGCGAGCCGGGACGCGGCTCCCGATTCGCCTTCACCCTCCCGGCCCGGGTTCTGGAGCCGGCCAGCGCGGCCCGGCCCCGGGGATCGCGTTCGGCGCTCGTTGCCGTCGACGGCGCCGCGACGCGGAGCGTCCTTGCGGAAGCGCTGCAGGGAGCCGGCTACGCCGTGCGCACCGGCGTCGCCAGCTCGACCGGCCTCAAGGCCGACCTGATCTTCGCCGGGCCCGACTGGATCGAGGCGTGGGCGCGGCGTGATTCAGAGGCGAGCCGGGCGACGGTAATCTGCGTCGCCGGTCTCGGAAGCGGCAAGGCCGACCGGCTGCTGTCTGCCGGACCGGCCGACGCCCTGCTGGTGCGGCCGGTGTCGTCAGGGCGCGTGCGCGAGCTGATAGAGGCGGCGGAGGCGGGGCGGCTGGATGCCCTGCGGGGCGCCGGCCGGAGGCAGAACGGGGACCGGCTGCCGGACCTTGCAGGGACTACCGTGCTGGTCGCCGACGACAGCCCGGTCAACCGCGAAGTCGTGACGGAGGCGCTTGCGCGCCTCAACGCGCAGGCGGTCACGGCCGACGATGGGGCCGAGGCCGTCGCCGCCTTCAAGGCCGCCCGCTACGACGTGGTCCTGATGGATTGCAGCATGCCGGTGCTCGACGGCTTCGCGGCCGCTCGTGAGATCCGCGCCTATGAGGCAGAGCGCGGCATGGAACGAACACCGATCATTGCTCTGACCGCCCATATCGCCGGAGGCGCTGCCGACAGCTGGCGCGATGCGGGCATGGACGATTGCCTGACGAAACCGTTCACGATCCGCGGACTGGCCGAGTGCCTGACCCGCTCGGCAGGAAGCGGCGCCGCGGCGGCCGGGGCGGAAGTTTCCGCCGCTCCGCAAACCCCGCCCGAGCTTAAGCCGACCGAGCGCGTCGCGCAGCCTATTGACGCGACCGTGCTGGAATCGCTTCGGGCGATCGCCGGCGGGCGCACCGAGATGATCGACAAGATTTTCGGCCTGTTCCGTTCGCATGCGCCGGCGCGGCTGGAGGCACTGAAACGGGCTCTTTCCGCCGGCGATCTCGACCGCGCGGCCGTCGAGGCGCACGCGCTCAAATCGCCGAGCGTGAATATCGGCGCGCTGACGCTTGGCGAGCTTTGCCGCCAGATCGAAGCCGGAGCACGCGCCGGCGACACGCGCCTTACCTCCGGCTCGGCGATCGAAGATCTGGAGGCGGAGTTCGCAGCGGTCATGGCCGCAATTGAGTCCGAGTCAGGGCTTTACCGGCGTGACGGCGCGGCCGAACCGGCGCAGGCAGACGCTCCCTAGGATCGGGGACGATCGGCGAGGCGCAGGATTCAAGGCTCGATGTAGCCGAGCGCCCGCACCTTTACATCGTAACGGCGAGGATCTTCGGCGAAGTAGAGGCCGCCACGGCGGCGCGAGCCGCGCGCCACATAGTCGAAGGTCGCTTCGGCGGTGGCGACAACCGTGCCGTCGCGCCGCAGTGCGCCCTCGACCGTCACCGCAGCGGCCGTTTCGTCTCCACGGTTGAAGACCAGCACTTCGAGCACGTAGCCGTCTTCGTGCTCATGCACGCCGAGCGGCTCCACGATCACGATCGGCGGCGTGTCGTCGCCAGTGACCCCGTTCCATCCAACAATGCCGATCGTGCCGAGAGCGAGGATCGCGCCCGCCGTAGCGGCGATCGCCTCCAGCCGCCGCTTGGTGCGTTCATCCTCGGAGGGCTGCTGCCTTTGTCTGCTCATGCACGGCTCATACGACGAGGCGGGCTGTCGCGGCACCCAGCGCGGCGGGGAATCCGAGCACCACCATCAGCGTCGCGATTTCGGGAAAGCTCATGCCCGCCGTCCTCTCGAACGTCCACAACACGTAGAGGCTGACCAGGAGCGCAATGCCGTAACCGGCGATCGTGAAGTGCAGGAAGGTCAGCCAGAAGCCGGCGTAGTCCGGCGGCTCTTCCTGGCCGGCGAAGCCGACGGTGTAAACGAACACATGCAACAGGATCACGGATACGAGCGCCAGCGCCACGGCGTGCCAGGTGGTCATCGTGAAGGCGACGAGCAACACTTCTTCGGTGGGCGCCACATTGAAGGCGATGAACAGGGCTCCGGCCGACATCAGGAACAGCTCGCCGGCGTAGGTCGCGCGGCTTTCGCGCTGCTCCATGTCATCGTCCTGCGCGTGGAATTGCTTGCTGGCGACGATGGCGCCGATTGACGCCGGCACCGTCTGCACCGCGATCTTCCCGGCCATCTCCTCCAGCGACATGTCCCAATGGATGATGCCGAAAAGGGCGAGCATTACGGCCGACGCGATAAAGCCGACGGCAAAGGCTATGAAGGCGTCCTCGACGTCCTCCGCCAGGCTCTCGGTCTTCTCGAAGCCGGAATAGTAGGAGAGGCCGACAAGAAGCGGGAGCGTCACGGCGATGAAGAGGGCGAGCCGCGCCCGGCTCATCGAAAAGCCGAGCTGCCACATCTCCATCGTCATCAGCAGCGGAAACGCAAAAAGGATCGCGCCGCCGAAGGCGAGGCCGATGCCCCTGGCGAATTCCAGCGTGGGGCCCTGACGCCTTGAAGTGCGCCTGCTCATGGAGCCGGCGCCTGGTCAAACGAAAATCGCATGCTCCGGATCCATCGATCCCCAGCGGGCCGGCCCAGAACAAGCTTCCGATTGTCGGAGGGTTCCATAGCGGCTAAAGCGTCACGACCTTCCCGGAGCGCACGGATTCGTCGGCCGCGAGCACGATTCGCAGGCTTTTGACGGCGTCGTCCATGTGATCCCGCAGATCGAGGTCCTCATCGATCGCGCGCAGCAGGAAACGCTGCTCGCGCTCGCAGAGCATGTCGTGATCGGGTTCGTCGGCGGTGTCGAAGAACTCGTCCCGGCGCGCGAGTTCGCCCTTTGCGTCCAATTCGGAATGATGGACAAGGATGCGGTTGGTCTTGGTGTGGGCGTTGATGTCGGCGGAGCGGAGCTCGCTCTCGGTCTCCTGCATGACGATCGACACCGATCCCTTCGGCCCGATCACGTCCTTCACGAAATAGGCCGTCTCGCTCATCATCGGCCCCCACCCGGCCTCGTACCAGCCGACGGAGCCGTCGTCGAAGGCGACCTGGAAATGACCGTAATTGTACATGCCGGGAGCGATATCGTCGGTCAGCCGGGCGCCCTGCGCGTGCACCGACACCGGCCTCGCCCGCGTGATCTGGCACCACACGTCGACATAGTGGACGCCGCAGTCGACGATCGGCGACAGCGACTGGAGAAGCCGCTTGTGCGCCTCCCACGCGGCGCCGCTCGACTGCTGGTTCAGGTTCATCCGGAAGACGAGCGGGCTGCCGAGAGTCTTCGCAAGCTCAATGAACTTCGTCCATGAGGGATGATGGCGGAGGATGTAGCCGACGACCAGCTTGCGCCCGGTGCGCCTTGCCGCATCGACGACGGAAGCGGCATCCGCGACGGTCTCGGCGAGCGGCTTCTCGACAAAGACGTGCGCGCCCGCCTCCATCGCGCGGACCGCATATTCGGCGTGCGTGTCCGCCCAGGTGTTGATCGAGACGACGTCCGGCTTCGTCCGCTCGAGCGCCTCATTGAAATCCGCGAAGCGCTCCGCGCGCGCGAACGCGCTCGGCAGTCGGCGCTGCGCAATGCTCCGCTCGCAGACCGCCGCAACCTCAAAGCCGTCGATGCGCTGATAGGCGCGGGCGTGGCTCATGCCCATATTGCCGAGCCCGACCACCAGAACGCGCTTCGAACCAGTCACTGCGCTTCTTCCTCCCTGCCGTCGGCGCCGTCGATCCAGGTGCGCAGGACCCTGAGACCGTCGTCCAGCAACACAAGGTTCGCCCGATATCCCGGTGCGATCTTCCCCAGTTCGCTCCGAAGCCGCAAGGCGGCAGCGGGCCCGAGCGATGCCATCCGCAGCGCCGCAGCCAGTCCGACCCCGAGATGTCCGACCGTGTTCCTGACCGCCGAGGCCATGTCGAGGTCGGAACCCGCAAGCGTCCCGTCGGCGGTGGTCAGGCGGCCCTCCCTGCGGACAATCCTCCGCCCCTGAAGCTCGAAGCTCTCCTCGCTGCTGCCGGCAAGGGGCATCGCGTCGGTCACGAGAATGATTCCGTCGGGGCCCTTGGCGGCGATCGCCACCCTGAGGGCACAGGGGGATACATGGTGCAGGTCCACGATCGCGCTCGCCCAGGTTCCATCCAGATCCAGCGCCGCACCAACCGGGCCCGGCTCGCGGCCGGCAAGCGGCGGCATGGCGTTGAAGAGATGCGTGAAACCCGTAAGGCCGTGCCGGCGCGCTTCCGCAAGGGCCTCGTAGGACGCCATCGTGTGGCCGGCGGCAACGACGACGCCGGCTGCGGCAAGCTCCCCGATCGCATCAGAAGGCACCCTCTCCGGCGCCAAGGTGACGAGAACCCGCCCCGAGCGAAGCGAAGTGACGATGCGGATGTCCTCCGCTTCGATCGGGCGGATGAATTTCGCGTCGTGCACGCCCTTCCGCTCGGGATTGATGAACGGGCCCTCGAGATGGATGCCGAGCAGGCCCGGCACGCCGAGCGTCAGCCCGTGGCTCACCGCCGCGACGGCCTCGGCCATTTTGTCGCGGCTGTCGGTGATGAGGGTCGGCAGGAAGCCGGTGGTGCCGAAGCGGCGGTGCGCGGCGCCGATGGCGCGGATTCCGTCCACGGTCGGCCGATCGTTGAACAGCACGCCGCCGCCGCCATTCACCTGCAGGTCAATGAGGCCGGGCGCGAGCAGGCCCTCCACCTCCGTGACGGGAAGGGCCCGCTCGAGCCGAGCGAACTCGACGACCGACTTTATGCGCCCGTCCTCGACGACGACCGCGTGACCTTCGATCATCCGGCGCCCGTCGAAGATCGTCGCGCCGACAATGGCGAACGCCGTCATACGGTCTCCGTTACCTTGGTGAGGTGCGGCGGCGCGTCGGGGTCGCGCCCCCGATCCCGTGCAACAGCGTCAACCAGCGGATAAAAGCTCTGGATCAGGGCGAGCGGCGTCACGAAGGGGCTGAGAGTCGGATCGCAGGGAAGCGACAGGCAGCCGCCGCCCGGCGTAGGACCGGCGCCGATGACGGGAACGCCGCGCGCCACCAGAGCGGCAACGAGGTCGGCGACGCTCTGGAACGCCTCATCGTGCTGGCTGAATACAAGCGCCGGAAAATCCGGCCCGGCGAGAGCCAGCGGACCGTGCATCAGTTCCGCCGCGCTCATAGCCTCGGCGTGGATGCCGCATATCTCCTTGAGCTTCAGGGCCGCTTCCTGCGCGAGCGCGAGGCCGATTCCGCGGCCGACCACGAAAAGATGCGCGGCGCCTGCAATCTGCGCCGTGGCGCCGCTCCAGTCGAGGCCGACCGCGCGCTCCAGATCGTCCGGAAGCTTCTGCAGATCGGCGAGAAGCCGTTCATCCCCGGTCCAGTGAGCGACAAGCTGCAGGATGGCGGCAAGGGCGCAGATCCACGATTTCGTGGCCGCGACGCTTCGTTCCGGTCCGGCATGGAGCGGCACCGCGATCTCACAGATCCCGGCGAGAGGAGAGTCGATCTCGTTGACGAAGGCCACGGTAAGCGCGCCGCCGTCCCGCGCCGCTTCGGCAAGATAGAGAAGGTCGGGGCTGCGACCGGACTGCGAGACGGCGAAAAACAGCGCGCCGCGCATGCCCGGCGCAGCGGAATAGACGGACCGCACCGACGGCCCGACGGAAGCCGTCACGAGCCCCACGCGGATCTCGAAGAGATATTTGGCGAAGGTCGCCGCATTGTCGGAGCTGCCGCGCGCGCAGCTGACGGCGAAAGGCGGCGCGCTCGCGCGCAGGCGCGCCCCGAGTTCGCGGCAGAGATCGGCGTTTTCAGCAAGGAGCCGGCGCACGGCGGCCGGGGCCTCATGCGCCTCGCGGAGCATCCGGCTCGTCATGCCTATCCCCGCGCCGACGCCGGATGCCCGGCGGTATGCGCCATCCGCGCCATCAGAATCGCGCCATCCATCGCGTCGCCCCGCGGCTCGGCCAAGCGCGCGCAGAGCGGCGGCGGCAGCCATTCCGCCAGCCGTGCGGCAACGCCGCCGAGAAGGCAGATGGAGGGTGCGCCGACATCCAGCAGCCGCGTCATGATGCGGGCGGCATCCGCCGCGGCTTCCCCGACCAGCGCCAGCGCGAGCGGGTCGCGCTTGCCGCAAAACTCGAAGACGCGCGGGACGAAGCGACCGAAATCCGCCGGCTTCGCGGTGGTGGCGAACGCGACGATCGCCTCGGCGCTGTTGCCGAAGCCGGCGAGGATGGCTTCCGCCAGCGGCGTCATCGCGGCGCGTCCGTCGTAAGCCCAGAGCGATCGCCGGATGGCCTCGCGCCCGAGCATCTGTCCACTCGCCTCATCGGAGACTTCCGCGCCCCACCCGCCGACGTAGAATTGAATGCCGCCAACCACGGCAAGCCCGCATGAGCCGGTTCCCAGAATCAGGATGGCGCCGTCACTCCCTGCATACGCGCCAAGCCAGGCGGCATAGGCGTCCGTCTCGATAACGACCGACGCGAAGGGATTGGGCTCCGCGAGCAGCCGGCGGCAAGCCTCCTTGAGATTGGCGCCCGCCAGGCCAAAGCCGGCATGCGCGCGGCAAAGATCGGCTTGCGAAAGCCCCGCGGCGCGCGACGCCTCACCGACGGCGGCGAGCACCGAGCCCATGACGATTCCCGGCTCGAGCCGCACATTCGCCGGGCCGCCGGCGCCCTCGCCCAGCAGCCTCCCCGCGGCATCGCGGACGCGGGCGCGACAGCGTGTGCCGCCGCCGTCAACGCCGACGAAGAGGGTTCCGGTCATCTGCCGAATGATGATTCCGCGCCATCGGACTGTCGGCTTAGTGTGGAGACCGGCTTCTGTCAGGTCAAATCGCGCGGGCGCCCCGTCGCAACAACGGGTGGGGGCGGCACGCCGTGCAGTTCTCTCCTCCGCAGTCCGGCATGCCTCGAAAAAGAGACGAATTCGCGATATCAGTCAATTCGTTATAGGGGTATGAGGCGAAACCGCAACAGAACTTGAGACACTTCGCTGGGCAAGATACGACAGAAGACGGCGGAGGAAATACGGCCCTATACTTAGCCGCAAAAGAGGACCCGGTTCGCCGGGGACCATGAGGCGCGTGCCCCCTAAGGGGCACACAGTTGGGGGCTCAGACGTGCTCACCCGGTTGGGCAGAAGCCGGCTTCGCCGACTCCGCGCGGCTGCCTTGGCCGCCGGCGTCGCTGCGCTCCTGCTGACGCCGGATCACCAGGCAGCGGCGCAGGGGCGCGTGACATTCGAGAAGACGCCGTCCTCGCCGACCTACACGGCGGTAGGGCAGATCATCACCTACAGCTACTTCCTGGAGAACACCAGCCAGAGCGGGATCTTCCAGATATCGATCGACGACGACACCATTCCCACCGTGGACTGTCCCGACGACGAGCTCGCCCCCGGCGAGTCCATGACCTGCACGGGGGAGTACGAAATCCAGCCGGGGGACATCGGCGGGAGCGTGACCAATATCGCGATCGCCAGCGGCGC
>DASWJZ010000064.1:0-3737 GCA_036396875.1 Propylenella sp. | reverse complement strand
AGGATCGGCCCCTGCTCGATGTGCAGCTCGAAAAAGGCCCTGAGCGGACGCTTCCCCACCGGCTCGCTGCCGGCATAGCCGATGCGTTTCAGCTCCTCGCCGAGCGCCTTGCCCTCCGCATCCTTCAGCCCATAGGCGTAGTCCTTCGTATAGACGCCGGCGAAGACACCCGACGCGATCATGGCCGGGGCGTAGCGCGAGCCCTCCTCGTTCGTCCAGTTCACCACCTCGATCGGATGCTTCGTCCTGATGCCGAGGTCGTTCAAAGTACGAACAATCTCCAAGCCGGAGAGCACGCCGAGCACGCCGTCATATTTTCCGCCGGTCGGCTGGGTGTCGAGATGGCTGCCGACCATGACCGGCGGCAGCCGGTCGTCGGTCCCCGCACGGCGGGCGAACATGTTGCCCATCGTGTCCACGGCAAGCTTGCAGCCGGCCTCTTCAACCCACGACTTGAAAAGGTCGCGGCCTTCGCGGTCCACGTCGGTCAGCGTCAGCCGCCGGTTGCCGCCCTTCACGCCGGGGCCGATCTTCGCCATCTGCATGAGCGAGTCCCACAGGCGCCCGCCGTTGATTTTGAGGTTCGAGCCCGGCGCCGCCATCACGCGCCTCCGCCGCCCTCTCCCGCGAGGGGAGAGGGCACGCCAAGCGCAGGCGCTCTCGTTTGTTGCACCCCTCGCTCCCTACTGGTCCGTCAGCCGGTCGTAGCTTTCCGGCCGGCGGTCACGGAAGAACTGCCAGGTGTTCCTGACCTCGCGGATCATGTCGAAATCCATGTCGTGGACGATCAGCTCGTCCTTGTCGCGGCTGGCGATCTTCTCGATCTGGCCGCGCGGATTGACGAAATAGCTCTGCCCGTAGAACTCGCCGATGTTCCACGGATGCTCGCGGCCGATCCGGTTGATGGCGCCGATATAGACGCCGTTGGCGACCGCCGAAGCGGGCTGCTCGAGCTTCCAGAGATATTCCGAGAGGCCGGCGACGGTCGCTGAAGGATTGACGATGTATTCCGCGCCGTTCAGCGCAAGTCCGCGCCAGCCCTCCGGAAAATGCCGGTCGTAGCAGATGTAGACGCCGAGCTTGCAATAGGCGGTCTGGAACACCGGCCATCCGGAATTGCCGGGCTTGAAGAAGAACTTCTCCCAGAAACCGGCGACCTGCGGGATGTGCGTCTTGCGGTATTTCCCGAGATACGACCCGTCGGCGTCGATGACCGCGGCGCAGTTGTAATAGACGCCGGTGATCTCCTCCTCGTAGATCGGGACGACGATCACCATCGAGTGCTTCCGGGCCAAGTCCTGCATCAGCTTGGTCGTGGGGCCATCGGGAATGGCCTCGGCCGCGCCGTACCACTTGCCATCCTGGCTCGGACAGAAATAGGGCTGGGTGAACACCTCCTGCATGCACAGCACCTGCACGCCTTGCTTGCCCGCTTCCTCGATCAGCGGAAGGTGCGCTTCGAGCATCCTGTCCTTGATCTCGGCGGGCGACATCCCGGTATCGCCCTTCAGCGCCATCTGGATCAGCCCGCCCCTGACTTTCGCCATTTCTCCCTCACGCTACTCCGCCATTCCTGTCGTCATTGCCGGGCTTGACCCGGCAATCCATTCCGTGACCGTTGCGACTGCCGAGGCGCTGCGGAATGGATGCCCGGATCAAGTCCGGGCATGACGACAAACTGAGGCGCAAGCGCCATGTTCGCGCTTGCTCCTCAATGCATGCTCGGGAAGTTGAACACGGCGCCGTGGGCGATGCCGGCCGGCCAGCGCGTCGTCACCGTTTTGAGGCGCGTATAGAAACGGACTCCCTCCGGACCGTAGATCGAATGGTCGCCGAAGAGCGAGCGCTTCCAGCCGCCGAAGGAATGGTAGGCGACCGGAACCGGGATCGGCACGTTGATGCCGACCATGCCGACCTCGATCCTGTCGGCAAAGTCGCGCGCGGCGTCGCCGTCGCGGGTGAAGATCGCGGTGCCGTTGCCGTATTCGTGCCGGTTGATCAGATCGACGGCGTGGTCGTAGGTGGGCGAGCGGACGACCGAGAGGACCGGCCCGAAAATCTCCTCCTTGTAGATCGTCATCTCCGGCGTGACCCGATCGAAGAGCGAGCCGCCGACGAAGTAGCCGTTCTCGTAACCCTGCAGCTTCAGTCCGCGGCCGTCGACGACGAGTTCGGCGCCCTCCGCGACGCCCTTCTCGATATAGCCGAGCACCTTCTGCAGATGCGCCTTGGTGACGAGCGGCCCCATCTCGGCATCCGGGTCGGTGGCAGGTCCGATCTTCAGCGAGCGGACTTTTGGCGCGAGCGACTCCACCAGGCGGTTCGCCGTCTCCTCGCCGACCGGCACGGCGACCGCTATCGCCATGCAGCGCTCGCCGGCGGAGCCGTAGCCGGCCCCCATCAGCGCGTCGACCGCCTTGTCCATGTCGGCGTCGGGCATCACGATCATGTGGTTCTTGGCGCCGCCAAGCGCCTGCACCCGCTTTCCGGCGGCGGTGCCGCGCGAATAGACATAGTGGGCGATGGGCGTGGAGCCGACGAAGCTCACCGCCTTGATGTCCGGATGGTCGAGGATAGCGTCGACCGCCTCCTTGTCGCCGTGCACGACGTTCAGGACCCCGTCGGGGAATCCGGCCTGCTTGAAGAGATCGAAGGCCAGCATCGGAGCGGACGGATCGCGCTCGGACGGCTTCAGAAGGAACGTGTTCCCGCAGGCGATCGCCATCGGATACATCCACATCGGCACCATCGCCGGGAAATTGAACGGCGTGATGCCGGCGCAGACGCCAAGCGGCTGGCGGTCGGAATGGGTGTCGATCTCCGGCCCGACATTGCGCGAGAACTCGCCCTTCAGGAGCTGCGGGATGCCGCAGGCGAACTCCACCACCTCGATGCCGCGGGCGACCTCCCCCAGCGCATCGGAATGGGTCTTGCCGTGCTCCTTCGAGATGGCGCGGGCGATGTCGGCCGCGTGCTTGTCGAGCAGCTCCTTGAACTTGAACATCAGCCGCGCGCGTTTCTGCGGCGGCGTGCGGCCCCATCCCTCGGCGGCCGCCCTCGCAACCTGCACCGCGGTATCGACCTCGGCCGCGTTCGAAAGACCGAGCTCGCTGCTCTGCTCGCCGGTCGCAGGGTTGAAGACCGGGGAGAAGCGGCCGGAGCTCGACGGCTGGACGCGCCCGTTCACGGCATTGGCAATACGCTCCATAACGACTCCCCCGTCAGATTGAACCAGATCGTGGGCGGTTGGCTGTCCCTCTCCCCTCCGGGAGCGGGAGAATGCTAGGGCGCGCGCGCATGCAAATCTGCCGTCAATTGAGGCCTTTGATCACTTTGGCGAGCCTGTCGATCAGGAAATCGATCTCGCCCTTTTGTATGATGAGCGGCGGCGACATGGCGACGGTGTCGCCGGTCGTGCGGATCAGGAGCCCGTTCTCGTAGGCCTCGAGGAATGCCGAGAAGGCGCGCTTCGCGGGCTCTCCGGCAATCGGCTCCAGCTCGACGGCGCCAACCAGTCCGATGGCGCGGACGTCGATGACATGCGGCAGGCCCTTCAGGCTGAAGAGCGCATCCGCCCAGTAGTCAGCCATTTCGGCGGCGCGGGTCAGCAGCCCTTCGCGCTGGTAGATGTCGAGCGTTGCGAGGCCGGCGGCGGTCGAGGCCGGGTTCCCCGAATAGGTGTAGCCATGGAAAAACTCGATCAGATGCTCCGGTCCCGTCATGAAGGCTTCGTAGAT
>DASWJZ010000063.1:0-3835 GCA_036396875.1 Propylenella sp. | reverse complement strand
TCTCGAAACGGACCACGCCGCCGTCCGGTCCCCGGATCTCCTGGCGCTTGAGGTCGACGGTGATCGTCGCATTGGCGCCGCGCGAGGCGTCGTCCATCAGCTTCTCCAGATCCTCCGGCGAGACCACGACGGGCAGAATGCCGTTCTGGAAGCAGTTGTTGTAGAAAATGTCGGCGAAGCTCGTCGAGATGATGCAGGAGATGCCGAAATCCTTGAGCGCCCAGGGCGCATGCTCGCGCGACGAGCCGCAGCCGAAATTGTCGCCGGCGACGAGGATTTTCGCGTTCCGGTAGGCTGGCCTGTTCAGCACGAAATCGGGATTCTCCGAGCCGTCGTCCAGGTAGCGCATCTCGGAGAAAAGGCCCTTTCCCAGCCCGGTGCGCAAAATCGTCTTCAGATATTGCTTCGGGATGATCGCGTCGGTGTCGATGTTGACGATCGGCAGGGGCGCCGCAACGGCGGTCAGCGTCGTGAACGTGTCCATGACCAAAAAACTCCTGCCGGCTGCTTAGCCGAGCCGCGGCCGGAAGCAAAGGCTTTTGGCGGCAAGGAGAGGGCGGCGAACAGGCTGCGCCGGAGCCGCTTACGGCGCGTCGAAGATGCGGTCGCCGCGCTCGTCGATGATCTGCCTGCCCTTGGTGATCGCGAAGTGGGCGGCTTCGTCCTCGCTCGCATGTTTTTCGGCGCGGATGAAGCTGTGCTGCCTCACTTCGGCGCCAAAATCCTTTTCGATGGTGCCGGCGGTCTGGAACTGGCCCTCCGCCCGGAACGGCGTCGGCCGGATGCGGTAGCCGTTATACTCGACGGCCGCAGCCGCCGCGTGCGGGGCGCTCTCCTTGCCGCCGAAAAGCCGGTTCCACAAACCCATAAGCCGTCCCTCGGACCGCGGCCGCGCAGGGCGCGGACCAAGGTTCAGAATCGCACGCCGCGGGGGCCGCTGTCCACCGCCGGCGCTACGTCCGGAGCGCGCGGCAGCCGGCATGGTTCTTGCGCACCCGCTCCTGCGCCGCCGGATATTTTTCAAGCTTGCCGGCGGGCCGGATCGGCCGGGGCACGAGACCGCCGCCGCAATTCGGGCAGATGCCGCCGAACACCGTTTCCGCGCACTCGGCGCAGAACGTGCATTCGAAGGAGCAGATGCGCGCCGCCTCGGATTCCGGCGGCAGATCGCGGTCGCAGCATTCGCAGTTCGGCCTCAGCGCCAGCATTCCGGTCTCCCTATCCGGCCGCCGCCTCGATCGCCTCGATATCCTCGTCCGACAGGCCGAAATGATGGCCGATCTCGTGGATGAGGACATGCGTCACGATCGTTCCGAGCGTCTCCTCGTGCTCGGCCCAATAATCGAGGATCGGCCGCCGGTAGAGCCAGATCCGGTTCGGCATGGCGCCGGTGTGCGGAACCGCCGGCGCATGGGCGAGCCCGACGCCGTGAAAGAGACCGAGCAGGTCGAAGGGCGATTCGAGCTCGAGTTCTTCGAGCACGTCGTCCTCGGGAAATTCCGCAACCGCGAAGGCGATGTCGCCGGCGAGCGCGCGGAAATCGTCGGGCAGCGAAAGGAATGCGTGGCGCGCGATCGCCTCGATATCGTCGAGCGTCGGCGCCTCCGCATCGCGCCAGTCCATAGCCTTGCGTTTCCCAATGACGCCACCGCCGAGACGGGTGGAAGCAGAACCCGATAAAGGAGTCTGCGCGGCGGTCAAGGAAGCCCCGGTTGCCCGCCCGGCGCGGGTCAGGATGTCTCCAGCGCGCCGATCTGCTAAACTGCCGCCAAAAGCAGGCTCCGAAAGTGGCGGGGCGCGCGTGCCGCCCTGCTCACGTTGGCGGAGCGCAGGCGCCGCCTGCCGCCGATCGGCGGGGGCGTCGGCAAGTGGGGGAGCGGACATGCGCCGGACCGGCATCATACCCGTTTTAGCCTGCGGTCTCGTCCTCGGCCTGCCGCCCGGCAGCGCGAGAATGGCCTTGGCGGCCAACCAGGCCTCCGTCGTCGAGGCGCGCGTCGCCGCTGCGGAGATGCGTGTCGCCATGGTCGTCGGCAACGCCGATTATTCCGAGGACCGCGCGTCGAACATTTCGGGCGTCCCCGATCTCGCCAATACGCTGAACGATGCGCGCTCCGTCCGCGACCTGCTGACCGGACTCGGCTTTCGCGTGGTCTACGGCGAGGACCTTACCAAGCGCGAGATGGAGCGCGCGATGGCGCAGTTCGCGAAGCTGGCGGGCGAGGCTGCGATCGCCGTCGCCTACTATTCCGGACACGGGTCGACATTCGGGGACATCCCCTATCTGGTGCCGGTCGACGCCCACTACGAGGCGCTCGAGGAGATCCCCTACGAGCTGATCCGAACCGAGGATTTTATTGCGGAGCTGCGGCGGGCGTCGGGCGTCGGCATCGCGCTCCTCGACGCCTGCCGCGACAATGAGGCGGAGCAGGCGCTGAAGCAGCGCAGCACACGCGGCGGGGCGCTGACCCGCGGCCTCGCGCGCGTCGCCGCCGCCGAGGGGCTGATCATCATGTACGCGACGCAATATTTGAAGACGGCCGCGGACGGCACCTCCGGCGGCAACAGCCCGTTCACCGCGGCTCTTCTGTCGGAGCTGCCGAAGCCGGGAATCGACGTGAAGCAGGCGCTGTTCGGGGTCGCCGAGGAGGTGGTGCGAACCTCGAACGGCGCGCAGCGTCCGGAGCTTTCGGTCTCGCTCTTCACGCCTTTCCAGCTGGTGCCGGGCGACGCGCCGCCTACCGGCGGCGGCGCCGGCGGGCCGGCTTCGCCGGCGGATGCCGGCGCCGGCGCCTACCAGGCGGCCATGGGGCTGGATACGATCAAGGCCTGGGACGCCTTTCTGAAGCATTTTCCCGACGGCTACTGGGCCGATCTGGCGCGAGCCCGCAAGGACGAACTGGAGGCGGCGCAAAGTGCGGAAGAGGAGCGGCGGCGGCAGGAGGCGGCGCTCCGCGCCGACGAGGAGCGGCGTCAGCAGGAAGCGGCGGCCCGCGCCCAGGCGGAGAAGCGGGCGCGGGAAGCGGCGCTCCGCACCGAGAAGGAGCGGGCACGCACCGCCGCGCTCAGGGCCGAGCAGGAGCGGCAAGCCACCTTCCTTCAGGGGGAGAAGGCGTACGAGGCGGGGAATTTCGGCGAGGCGGTGCGGCTCTATGGCATCGCCTCGGAGCAGGGCCACGCCCGCGCGACCGCGCTGCTCGGCTATACCTACGAGTACGGCAAGGGCGTCAAGAAGAACGGCGACAAGGCGTTCGAGCTGTTCTCCCGCGCCGCGGCATTGCGCGACGTACAGGGCAAGTTCAGCTTGGCCTGGGCCTATAATAACGGCATGGGCACGGCGCGTGACTCCGACGTGTCGGGGCGGCTGTTCCTCGAAGTGCTGAAGAGCGGCGAGAACGGCGAGTTCTACGCGAAGGTGCTTTCGGATTTCCGTGGGCAGCTGCATCGGGACACGATCCGGGCCCTGCAGACCGGCCTGCGGGCGGAGGGGCACTATGACGGCGCCGTCGACGGCGCGTTCGGCCCTTCGACCAAGAGCGCGCTCGACCGGATTGTCGGCGGCTGACGGACCCGAACATCCCGCGAGGCTCGCCGGTCGGGATTTTCGCCGATCCGCAAAACCTGAGCTGGCGAAGGGTCGGCGCGTCGCCGAGATGTGAGCCTGCGAGATGGAGGCCGAGGCGTCCGCCGCTCCGCGGCCGGCCGCGGAAGTGGAGGCGGGGATGAGTGCGGGAAGCGCCGGCTACTGACCGGCTTGCGCCCGCCGCGGGGGCGCCTCAGCGCCCCAGCAGCGTCAAAAAATATAAGCTGGCTAATAGGATAGCCGGAAAATCTC
>DASWJZ010000062.1:0-6406 GCA_036396875.1 Propylenella sp. | reverse complement strand
CGACTGGACCGAGGAAAGTTCCGATGCTGCGGGAAGCTCAGCCGACGGCATCGGCGTGATGGCGGGCCCCTATCTCAGCGCCAGAATTACTCCGAACCTTTTCTTCGATACGCGCTTTGCGGGGGGCATCTCGGAGAACAGTGTCGGCCCGTTCGGCCTCTATGAGGACGATTTCTCGACAGAGCGATGGCTGGCAAGCGCCCGGCTGACCGGCAACTGGCGCCTCGGGAACTTCCGCATCACGCCGAGCGTGGGCGCCACCTACGTCGAGGAGGACCAGGACAGCTATGTCGATTCGCTGGGCGTCCTTATCCCGGGGCAGACGGTATCCCTCGGGCGAATGGCCTTCGGCCCGGAGATTGCGTATCGGTTCATGCTTGCGGACGGAGCGACCATCGAGCCGCATTTTGCGATCACCGGCATGTGGGATTTCGACAATCCCGGCACGCTGTCTGTCGGAGGCCTGACGGCCGGCGGCGATGACTTGCATGCGCTGGTGCGGGCCGGGATCCTGGCGCAATCGGCGCGCGGTGCATCCTTTCGCGTCGTCGGCACTTATGACGGTATCGGAAGCGACTTCGATGCTTTCGGCGGACAAGTCTGGCTGAACATCCCGCTGCGATAGTAGGATACCGGCACGACGGACATAGGTGCGCGGTTCGGATGGCCGGAACGGAGAGCTTCAGCCCGCGCTATCGCGGGCTCGACGCATGGGACGACGCCGAAATCCTCGAGGCGATCTGGGAGGGTCAGGCGCGCGCCGTTGCGGCCGTCCGCCCGGCGCTTGCCGCCATCGCTTCGGCGGCGCGGGCAATCGCCGAGCGCATCGAGCCGGACGGCCGCCTGATCTATGTCGGCGCCGGGTCGTCGGGACGCCAGGCGGCGCTCGACGGGATGGAACTTGGCGCAACCTTCGGATGGCCGGCGCACCGCGTCGCCTTCGTCCTTGCCGAAGGGCTGACGCTCGATCCCGCCGTGAAGGCGACCGACGAGGACGACGGGGAGGAGGCGCTGCGGCAGATCGGGGCGCTGGCGCCTCGCGGCACCGACGCGCTGATCGCAGTGGCGGCGAGCGGCGCCACGCCCTTTACCCTGACGGCGGCGAAAGCGGCGCGCAGCGCGGGCGCCCTGGTGGTCGCCATTGCCAACAATGCCGAGGCGCCGCTCTTCCGGCATGCGACGCATCCCGTCCTGCTCCAGTCCGGCGCCGAAGCGATCGCCGGCTCGACGCGGCTGAATGCCGGGACCGCGCAGAAGGCCGCGCTCGGCATGCTGTCCACCCTGCTCATGACGCGGCTCGGCCACATCCACGACGGGTTGATGGTCTCGATGCGCCCGGACTGCGCCAAGCTCGAGCGTCGGGCGGCGCGGATCGTTGCGGACATCGCCGGATGCGCCGACGACGCCGCCTGGCAAGCGCTCGAAGCGTGCGGAGGACGCATCAAGCCCGCCGTACTGGTGGCCCGCGGGGCGGCGCCGGAAGAGGCGGGGCGGCTGCTCAGCGAAGCCGGCGGCAACCTGCGTATTGCGCTCGGACGCCTCTCCTGCTCAGACTAGGGCAGCGCAAGCCCCGATCGAAAAGGGCGGGGAACGAGGGAGACGCATCATGTTGCATCGAAGGAGACCAAGCGGCACGGCGGTGAGCACGCTCGCGATCGCCGCGCTCGGCTTGACGACGCTTGCCGGCGGCGCGCTTGCCCAGACGACGATCACGATCGAAAGCTGGCGGAACGACGACGCGAATATCTGGAACGAGCAGATCATCCCGGCGTTCGAGGCCGAGCACCCGGACATCAACGTGGAGTTCAATCCGACCGCGCCGACCGAATACAACGCCGCGCTCAACTCCCGCCTCGAAGGCGGGACGGCGGGCGACCTGATCACCTGCCGCCCGTTCGATGCCTCGCTCGACCTCTTCAATAAGGGCTATCTGGCGCCACTCAATGATGTTCCCGGGATGGAGAACTTTTCCGAGGTTGCCAAGAGCGCCTGGACGACGGACGACGGGGCGACCACGTTCTGCGTGCCGATGGCCTCGGTCATCCACGGCTTCATCTACAATGAGGAGATTTTCGACGAGCTCGGGCTGACGCCGCCGACGACGCAGGCCGAGTTCTACACCGTACTCGACAAGATCAAGGAAGACGGCAATTACGCGCCGCTCGATCTCGGCACCGCCGACCAATGGGAATCCGCTACGATGGGTTTCCAGAACATCGGGCCGAACTACTGGAAGGGCGAGGAAGGCCGCAAGGCGCTGCTTGCGGGCGCGCAGAAGCTCACCGACCAGCCGTATGTCGACACCTGGGCCGAGCTCGCCAAATGGGCCCCCTACCTGCCCGAAGGCTATCAGGCGCAGAAATATCCGGATTCGCAGAACCTTTTCACGCTCGGCCAGGCGGCGATCTATCCGGCGGGGTCGTGGGACATCACCACCTTCGAGACCCAGGGCGACTTCGAGTTCGGCGCGTTCCCGCCTCCCGTCGCGAACGCAGGCGACACCTGCTACATCAGCGACCATACCGACATCGGCATCGGGCTGAACGCCGGCTCGCCCAACCAGGAGGCGGCGAAAGCGTTCCTGTCGTGGGTCGCCTCGCCGGAATTCGCCACGATCTACGCCAACGCCCTTCCCGGCTTCTTCCCGCTTTCCTCCGCGCCGGTGGAGATCGAGGACCCGGTCGCGCAGGAGTTCGTCAGCTGGCGGGAGGACTGCGAAAGCACCATCCGCAACTCCTATCAGATCCTGTCGCGCGGCACGCCGAACCTCGAGAACGAGCTGTGGAACGTCAGCGCCCAGGTCATCAACGGAACGATGACGCCGGAGGACGCCGCCAAGCAGGCGCAGGCCGGCCTCGACAGCTGGTACAAGCCGGCGCAGTAGGCCGCCATCGATGCGGGCGCTCGCGTGAGTTCCACCCCTCCCCCTCGCGGGGAGGGGTTCGGGAGAGGGGTCGGGTCAGCGCCCGGCATTAAAAGGCCCCTCGCCCAGCCGCTGCGCGGCGACCCTCCCCCACAGGGGGAAGAGGGCTAGGCGTTGCGGCCTCCTGAAGGGGGCGGATGATGACCGCGATCAGTGAATCCGCGCCCGCCGATACCAGGGACCAAACGCCCTGGTCGACTTATATCGTCGTTTTCCTTGCGCCCGCCGCGCTCGTCTACACGGCCTTCTCAATCTACCCGTTGATCGACACGATCCGGCTCAGCCTCTACGCCTCGGATTCGTCGGGCGCCCTCCATTTCACCGGGTTCGGCAATTTCGTCACCCTCCTGACCGACCCGCTCTGGTCGGGGCCGTTCTGGAACGCCTTCCGCAACAATCTGATCTTCTTCCTGATCCATATGGTGGTGCAGAACGCGATCGGCCTCGCGCTTGCCGTCATGCTCAGCCTGCCGGCGCTCACCGGCCGCAACGTCTACCGCACGCTCATCTTCCTGCCGACGATGCTCTCCGTCGTCATTATCGGCTTCATCTGGCAGCTCATTCTGTCGCCGCTCTGGGGCATTGCGAAGGGCTTCCTCAACGCCTTCGGCCTCGGCGGTCTTTTTGCGCCGTGGCTCGGGCTGGAAGGCACGGCGCTGGCGACGATCTCGCTCATCTCGGTGTGGCAGTTCGTCGGCATCCCGATGATGCTGATCTACGCGGCACTGCTGAACATCCCCGAGGATCTGGTCGAGGCGGCGACGGTGGAAGGCGCCAACCAATGGCACGTCTTCTGGTTCATCAAGCTGCCGCTCATCCTGCCGACGCTCGGCGTCGTCTCGATCCTCACCTTCGTCGGCAATTTCAATGCGTTCGATCTGATCTACACGGTGAAGGGCGCGCTCGCCGGTCCGAACTTCGCCACCGACATCCTGGGCACGTTCTTCTACCGCACCTTCTTCGGGTATCAGCTGCAGCCGGGCAGCGCGACCATGGGCGCGACCGTCGCGACCATGATGCTGCTGATCATCCTCGCCGGGGTGCTTGTCTATCTGCTCGGCGTGCAACGCCGCCTGCAGCGGCACCAGTTTTGAGGATGAAAGCGATCCTCCCCCTGCGCGCGGCCCTCTCCCCCCTTGCGGGGGAGATAGCGGAGCTTGGGGCCGCAAAGCGGCCCTTAGCGGAGCATGAGGGGGGAAGGGCGCAGGGCCCGTGGCCTTCCCCCCTCCCTAGCCCTCCCCCGCAAGGGGGGAGGAGACGAGTCAGCGCGCCATGCTAGGCGGAGCCCGCCCGGGGCGCATCGCCGTGCATGCGGCGCTGATCCTCTACACGCTGCTGGCGATCGGCCCGATCCTCCTGGTGCTGGTTAATTCCTTCAAGACGCGGCGTGCGATCTTCGGCGATCCTGTGGCGCTGCCGAACAGCGACACATTCACGCTGACGGGGTTCGAGAGCGTCCTTTCGAAGGCTGATTTCGGGCTTTATTTCGTCAACAGCCTCACCGTGACGATCGTCTCGCTTGCCGCCGTGCTTCTCACCGGCGCAATGGCGGCCTGGGCGCTCACCGAATACCGCTTCCGCGGCAACACGATCGTCGCCCTCTACATGGCGCTCGGCATCATGGTGCCGATCCGCCTCGGCAGCGTGTCGATTCTGAAGTTCATGGTGGAGCTGAACCTGGTCAACACGCTGACCGCGCTGATCCTCGTCTACACCGCGATGGGCCTGCCGCTCGCTATCCTGATCCTCGGCGAGTTCATGCAGCAGATCCCGCGCGACCTGCGCGACGCGGCGCGCTGCGACGGCGTTTCCGAATACCGCATCTTCTGGTCGGTAATCCTGCCGCTGATCCGGCCGGCGGTGGCGACGGTCGCCGTCTTCACCATGGTGCCGATATGGAACGACCTCTGGTTCCCGCTGATCCTTGCGCCGGGGCGAGAGACGCAGACGATCACGCTCGGCGTGCAGCAATTCATCGGCCAGTACGTCACCGACTGGAACGCGGTGCTTGCCTCGCTGTCGCTCGCGATCGCACCGATCCTGGTGCTCTACATCTTCTTCTCCAGGAGCCTGGTGCGCGGACTGACGGCGGGAGCGGTGAAGTGAACGGGCGCGCGCGGTTCGTGCAGCGCCGGACAACTGCACGAGTAACCTCCTCCCTGAGGGGAGGTCGGGATTTGGGAGCCGAAGGCGCACCAAATCTCGGGAGGGGGTGGCTACCGTTGAGACTCTTACCCCCTCCCGAAATCCGTGTCGCTTCGCGACCTGGATTTCGACCTCCCCTCAAGGGGGACGTTACCTGTGGTCGCACGCCGTCGGCTGGAGCAAAGCATGGCTGACGTGGTGCTCCGGAACATCCGCAAGTCGTACGGCGCCACGGAGGTTTTGCACGGGATCGACCTCGAGGTGAAGGACGGCGAATTCGTCGTCTTCGTCGGCCCTTCCGGCTGCGGAAAATCGACGCTGCTCAGAATCGTCGCCGGGCTCGAGAAGATAACGGCGGGTGAGCTGTTCATCGGCGACAAGCGGATGAACGACGTGCCGCCGGCGGAGCGCAGGATCGCGATGGTGTTCCAGTCCTACGCGCTCTACCCGCACATGACCGTCTACCGGAACATGGCGTTCGGACTGAAGTTCGCCGGGATCACGAGGGCCGAGGTCGACCGCCGCGTCCGTCGCGCGGCAGGAATCCTGCAACTGACGACGCTCCTCGCCCGCAAGCCCGCGGCGCTCTCCGGCGGCCAGCGGCAGCGCGTCGCCATCGGCCGCGCCATCGTGCGGGAACCGGCCGTCTTCCTCTTCGACGAGCCGCTCTCCAACCTCGACGCGGCGCTCCGCATCAACACGCGGGTGGAGATCGCGAAGCTCCACCGCGAGCTTTCGGCGACGACCATCTATGTGACGCACGACCAGGTCGAGGCGATGACCCTCGCCAACAAGATCGTCGTCCTCAACCAGGGGCGGGTGGAGCAGGTCGGCTCGCCGCTCGATCTCTATCACCGGCCGGCCAACCTCTTCGTCGCCGGCTTCATCGGATCGCCGCGGATGAATTTCTTGCCCGGACGGGTGGAGGCTGCGAGGTCGGGAATGATGATCGTGTCATCGAGCGCAGGCGAGGTTGCGCTTCCGGCGTTGCCGGATTTGGCCGAGACGGAAGCGGTTACGCTCGGCGTCCGGCCGGAGCACATGAGCGAAGGCGGCGACGGCGCACTGACGGTGACCGGCGACGTGGAGGCGGTGGAGCACCTCGGCGAGGCGACGCTCGTCTATCTCCGGCTCGCCGACGGCACGCCGATCGTCGTGCGCGCGCCGGACGAGTCGGAGGCGCGGCCGGGCGCACCATACGTCGCCAGCGCCCCGCAACGCGGGATTCATCTGTTCCGGGCCGACGGATCGGCCGTTCCCCGTACGACGACCGCCCGCAGGCCGCCGCCGCCGCTTTCCTGAATTCGCCGCCCGGCGGGCCGCGTGACAGCTCGGCGG
>DASWJZ010000061.1:0-2200 GCA_036396875.1 Propylenella sp. | reverse complement strand
GCCTCGGAACGCCCGAACTATTGGGCGCTGACGATCTATCTCGCCGTCGTGACCGCGGCGGCCTTCGCGCTCGGTCGTGCAAGGCATTGGCGCTGGCTGGTGGTCACGGCTACCTGCTTCGCCGTCCTCTGGATGTTTCCCGGAATCATGGAGAGAGGTACCGCCGCCGTTACCGCCCATGCAGCGCATGCGGTCATCGGCTTCATCCTTGCCGCCGCGCTTGTCGTCTCAGGCTTCCTCTTCGGACCGGACGAGACGGAGGGGCGCGTCGAGCCCGTCTCCTCGGGAACATTGTCCGCCTATCTCCTGGCGGCAGCGGCGCTCGTCCTTGCCCAGAACCACGACGTCATCGCGCTTGCCGCCTTCTCGGCGCTCGTGGCGGGCGCGGTCTGGATCGCCTTCAAGACAGAAGCGGCGGCCGCCGCCGTGCCCGCGGCGGCAGTCCTGGTCACGCTCGTCCTGCTCGACTGGGCATTGGAGATGGCGGCGGCGAGCGGCGTCGTTCCGGGCGGCCCGACCTACGATCCGCTTTTCGGACCGCGCCTTGTGGACAATCAGCTCCACTTCCTCGTCGGCGCCGGATTTGCCGCGCTCTTCGCCGGCAGCGGCTTCCTCGTGCAAGGCCGCTCGCCGCATCCGCTCGCGCCGATCCTGTGGGCCGCATCGGCCGTCGGCGCGCCGCTCGCGATCCTGGTCGCGCTCTACATCCGCATCGTCGACTTCGCGCGCTCGATCCCGTTTGCAATCGCGGCGCTGATCCTCGCCGCTTTGTCGGCCTATGCCACCGAGCAGATCGCAAAGCGCGCTCCGCGTCCGGGGAGCGCCGCGGCGACCGCGATCTTCGCCAGCGGCGCGGTCGCCGGAACGGCGCTCGCCCTGACGCTGGCGCTCGAGAAAGGCTGGCTCAGCGTCGCCTTCGCCCTGATGGTCCCGGGCGTCGCGTGGATTGGACAGAAGCGGCGATGGCCGGTGCTGCGCTGGCTGGCGGTCGCCCTGATCATGCTCGTCGTCGGCCGCATTGCCTGGGAGCCGCGCATCGTCGGCAGCGATCTCGGCACGACGCCGATCTTCAACTGGCTCTTATGGGGATACGGCGTGCCGGCCGTATCGTTCTGGCTCGCCGGGGGGCTTCTCCGGCGGCAGGCCGACGACATCCCGGCCCGGGCCGCCGATTCCGCGGCGATCGTGTTCACGGTGCTTTTCGCCTTCCTCGAGATCCGTCACTTCATGACCGGCGGCGACATCTATGCCGGCGAGACCGGCCTTGCCGAGACCGCCCTGCAGATTTCAACGGCGCTGGCGATCGCGATCGGCCTCGAGCGCGTGCGGGCGCGCACCAACAGCATCGTCCACGATATCGGCGCCCTTGCCGTCGCCGGGCTGGCGGTTGCGGCCATCCCGGTCAGGCTGGCCTTCCTCGAGAACCCGCTCAGCAATCCGGTCGACGTCGGCGGGCCGTTCGTCAACCTCATCCTCCTCGGCTATGCGCTTCCCGCCATTCTCGTCGCGATCCTCGGCCTCGTCGCCCGCCGGACGCGGCCGAACTGGTACCGGATCGTCGCGGCGGTGACGGCGGTAGCGCTGGCGCTCCTCTACCTGACCCTGCAGGTGCGACGGTTTTTCCAGGGGCCGGTGATCGCTTTCGGCCCGGTCAGCGATGCCGAGCAATACGCCTACTCGGTCGTCTGGCTCGGCTTCGGGATCATCCTCCTCTTCGTCGGAATCGCCTTGCGCTCGCAACCGGTCCGGCTCGCATCGGCCGCCGTCGTGCTCCTGACCGTCGGCAAGGTGTTCATCGTCGACATGGGCGACCTCACCGGCGTATTCCGCGCCCTCTCCTTCATCGGCCTCGGGCTGGTGCTGGTCGCGATCGGCCGGCTCTATCAGAAGCTCTTGTTCCCGCGACGGAGCACGGAGGTGGCGGCGGGCTAGAGCATTTTCCGATCAATGCCGGTCGTATCCGGCGGCAGCGAAGTAGTTTTGGCATTCCGCCGGGGTGAAGGTGTGGATGGCTTGTGCGACGGCCTGCCAGAGGTCGTCGACGGTTCGGGCGGCAGTTTTTTTGAGGAAGGCCTTGAGCTTGGAGAAGGCCATCTCGATGGGGTTGAAGTCGGGACTGTAGGGCGGCAGCAAGCGCAACTCGGCGCCGACGGCTTCGATGGCCTGGCGGACGGCAAGAGGCTTGTGCGCCGGCAGATTG
>DASWJZ010000060.1:0-26256 GCA_036396875.1 Propylenella sp. | reverse complement strand
GTTTTTCCGCTCGGATGCGCGGCGAGACGCTCCGGCAGCGAGGGTCCGAAACCGATCGGCGTGTAAGCCGCGTCGTTGAAGATCGCCGCCACCTCCGCATAGTCGTCAAGCAGCTTGCGGTAGGCCTCTGCGTCCCGTCCGGAGAACCGTGAGAGTTCGGCGCATGTGCGGTCGAGGTCGAGCCACTGGGTGATCGACCGCCCGTCGGGAAACGGCATGAAGACGACCGGGTCGGGCAGAATGTATTCGAGGCCGTAGTGCGACAGCCCGAGCTCGTCGTTGCGCAGCATCGGGCTCGCCTGGATGATGTTGTGCGCCGAGGCGCACCGGTCGTGCAGGAAGCCGGGAAGCGTCAGCTCCTCGGTAACGGTGTTGCCGCCGACGATTTCGCGGTGTTCGAGCACGAGACAGGTGAAGCCGGCCTTCGCCAGATAGGCCGCCGCCACGAGGCTGTTGTGCCCCGCTCCGGCGACGACCACGTCATGCTCGGCTTTCTCCACATCCAATCCCGGTCTTCACGGGCAGGCCGGGCTGCAGGCGTTCGGGTCGATCACGCCGAGGTCGCCGCTCACGTTGCCGCCGGCGTTGGAGATCAGGGTATTATGGCCAAAACCGGTCACAAACCCGGGGCCGATCAGCGTGTGGATGCCGATGCCGCCATTGCCGATGATGGAATTGCCTCGCACCATTCCGGTGCTGATGAAGATGCCGGTTTGCGCATTCTCCGAAACGGCGTTTCCTTCGATATGGCAGGCAATGCCACAAACAATGCCGAATGCATTCCGAGAGACGGTGCTCGCCAAGATGCGGGCAAAACTTCCGAGGCCGAGGGCTATGCCCGTGCCCCCATTCGCGACGATTCGCATCTCTTCGACGATCCAGAAATCACCCGCGCCTTCGACGCCATTGCTCTTGAAGCCCGTGATCGTTCCATTGCGGATCGTGGCGCTCCGCCGTCCGCCCTTGATCCCGATGTTTCCCTTGCCGCGACCGTGCAGCGTAAAGCCGTTGAGATCGACGGTCACATCGGGCGCCTGGATGACGATGCCGTTCCTGTCCTCCTCCTTCACATTGATGGGCGAAGCGAAGCTGTAAGTGCCGGGCTTCGAGATGGTGACGGGGAAGCCCGGGTCGTCGCCGGGCGTGATGCCGCCCTGCAGGACGCCCTGCTGCGTGATGAGCACCTCACCGGCGGCTGCGGCGACGGAAGCGCCAAGGGTTCCCGCAAGCATCCAGACCAGCGGGAGCGGCAGAAGACGGCGCATGGGCATTCGGCGCCTCCGAGGCGGGAGCAAGACGCGCGACGGTAGGATGCCGCCGCACCCGCCGCAACACGAGCTGACACGGCGGTGGCAATTTCCGCCGAGATCCTGCTAGAATGAGTAAGGCGGACCGGGCAGGAGACTATTGGCGTTGCTCGATCTCTGGTTCCGCCGTGTATTCCTTGATATTGTCCAGGCTGTTGCGCCCCGAGCTTGGAGGCGTGCTTGAGCGCGGAAGTCGTCCTCCGTCCGGGTCTTGCGCCTCTCGCCGACTGGCGCGCGATCTACCGCGGCGCCGCTGTCTCCCTCGACCCCGTCGCGCGCGCCGACGTGGAGGCCGGCGCGGCGGCGATAGAAAGGATCGCAGCGCAGGGCGACGGGCGCCTGGCGCGAAGCGGTAACGGCGCGCCGACACTGGCGGAGATATCGCAGGATGGGGGTACGCTCCCGGCGGCCGTCACCCGCCTCTTCGTCGCTCTCAAGCTGGCGTCGCTGGCGCAGGGGATGTCGGGCGTGCGCTGGAGCGTCATCCAGGCGGTCGAAGGGCTTCTCGCCAACGACACCCTACCCGGCATTCCTGCCGGAAACGCCGACGACCGGATCGCGCTCTCGCATCTTTTCGCCGCCCTGACGGGCGCCGGCGAGAGCGGCCGCAGGGAGGAGCGGACGTCGCTCAGGCTCGAGCCGCACGAAAGATGGGCGCTCGTCTCGGGTGCGCAGCTTTCGACGGCTTCGGCGCTCGCCGGCCTTTTCGAGGCGGAACGACTGTTCCAGTCGGCGCTCGTCGCGGCGGCGCTCTCTTTCGGGGCCCTCGGTGGCGCATCCGCGCCGCTTCATCCACGCGTCCACCGCCTGCTGCGGCAGCCGGGCCAGATCGACGTCGGCCATGCGCTGCGCGCACTCCGCCACCCGAACGGCGCGCATGCCGCCGCGAAGGCCAGGAACGGCGGCCACGCGAACGGGACCCGGTCGACTCCCTTCAAGATGGGCGCCTGCCTCGATCTTCTCCGCCAGGCGGGCGAGACGCTGGAAAAGGCCGCCAACGCCGTGAGCGAGGATCGGCTGGTCCTGTGGCAGACCGAGGAAGTCGTGCCCGGCGCCGAGGATTCTTCTTCCGCCGTGATCGCGTCCGACCTCATCGCACTCGCGTTGCGCGAGATCGGCGATCTTTCAGAGCGCCGGATCGCCGCCCTCACCGGCAGCGCGGAACCGGCAGGCGCAAACGGCGAGGAGGACAGGACCGCGCCGCCGCCGCGGGCGGCCGCCTTCGCGGCCGAGAACCGCGAGCGCGCCGCGCCGGTCGGCTTCGACGCCGCAGGCGTTCGGCGCCTTCTCCCGATGGCCGGCACGACGGCGCTCGTACTGGCGGTCGAGTTCATCTCAGCCGCCAAGGCGCTGAGGGCCCAGCCGGAGCGCGCCGACGGCCCGCTCGCGGGCATCGAAAGCCGGCTCGGCGAGGTGGCGGGCGGCTCGGCCAGCGGCGACGACTGGACAACCGCCTCCACGTTGGCGGCGACAGCAGAGCTTGTCCGCTCCGGCGCCCTCGCCGCCGTTCCCGGCGTCGACCTTCCCGCCGCGGTGCCGCCGCCCGGAAGGAGCATCTAGGCGGGCGCGAGAAACGCACCTAATCTCGTTTATTGATCGCGCGCGGCCAAAGCATCGCCCCGGCCGGGGGAAGACACGTGACCCTCTACGAATTGAAGCCCGCTTTCCAACTCCTTCTGCAGCCGCATGTGGGCCGGCTGGCCCGTGCCGGCGTCAGCGCGAACCAGGTCACGCTCGCCGCGGCCGCCGGTTCGGTCACGGTGGGCGTCGCCGTGGCGGCGCTCGCCCCCGGCCGCTGGCCTTTCCTCCTCGTTCCGGCATGGCTCCTCCTGCGCATGACACTCAATGCCGCCGACGGCATGCTGGCGCGCGATCATGGGCAGAAGTCGCGCCTTGGCGCCTATCTGAACGA
This sequence comes from Propylenella sp., assembly GCA_036396875.1. Classification (GTDB taxonomy): domain Bacteria; phylum Pseudomonadota; class Alphaproteobacteria; order Rhizobiales; family Afifellaceae; genus DASWJZ01. The sequence continues at coordinate 23,037 of DASWJZ010000060.1, read as the reverse complement.
ACTCTGCGACATCGTTTCTGACGCCGCTCTCTACGCGCCGTTCGCATTGCTGCCTCCTTTCGGCGCCTGGTCGATGGGCTTCGTGATCCTTCTCGCGGTTCTCACAGAGTTCGCCGGCGCGCTCGGGCCGTCGATCGGCGCATCTCGACGCTACGACGGCCCGATGGGCAAGAGCGACAGGGCGTTCGTGTTCGGAGCGCTCGGCCTATGGGTCGGCTTCGGCGGCCCGCTCCCCGACTGGACCTCGATCCTCCCTGCCATCCTCGCCGCCCTTCTCGTCCTTACGGTCGTCAATCGCGTCCGCGCCGGACTACAAGAGAGCAAGCGGCAGCCGTGACCGCGAAGGTGCTCGCAGGTCTCGTCACCTTCTTCGCCCGCTCGATCACCGCCGTTCGGGCGGAATGGCGCGGCTACCTTCCCGACCTCAAGCCGCGCATCTACTTCGCCAATCACGTCAGCCACGGGGATTTCGTGCTCATCTGGGCGGTGCTTCCGCGCGCCGTGCGCATTCGCACGCGGCCGGTCGCGGGCGCCGACTACTGGGGCAAGGGCCCGCTCCGGCGGCTCGTCGGACGGCGGGTATTCAATGCGATCCTGGTCGATCGCGACGCGGAGACAAAGACCGCGGATCCCGTCCAGCAGATGGCGGAGGCGCTCGATTCGGGCGCGTCGCTCATTCTCTTCCCGGAGGGGACCCGCAACGCGACGGAGGTTCCCCTTCTCCCCTTCAAGAGCGGGCTCTATCGGCTGGGGCTTGCCCGGCCCGGTGTAGAGATGGTGCCGGTGTGGGTTGCCAACCTCAACCGCGTGATGCCCAAAGGCGAGCTGATTCCGGTGCCGATCCTCTGCACCGTGTCCTTCGGCATGCCGCTCCGCCTGCGGGACGGCGAGGAGAAGATGGCCTTTCTGGAGCGCGCGCGGGCAGCGCTCCTGGCGCTCCGGCCGAGGGAGACGGCGCGGTTGTGACGGCGCAGGATCAAACAATCCTTCTCTTCGTCGGCATCGGCGTCGTCCTCGTTGCCGCCACCGCGGCGGGGCTCATCCTCGCGCGCCGTGCGGGGCCCGGGCGCGAGCCCGTCATCGACAACCTCAACCAGCGGATACGCGCCTGGTGGGTGATGGTGCTCCTGATCGGCGGCGCGTTTCTGATCGGGAAGATCGGCGTCATCGTGCTCTTCGCCTTCGCCTCGTTCACGGCGCTCAGGGAATTCGTCACGCTCACCGAGACCCGGCGCGGCGACCATTACGCGCTCGTCGCGGCCTTCTTCCTCGTCCTGCCGATCCAGTACTGGCTGATCGCGGTCGGATGGTACGGGCTTTATTCAATCCTCATCCCGGTTTACGCCTTTTTGTTCATGCCGATCGTCGCCGCCCTGCGGGGTGACACGACCCGCTTCATGGAGCGGGTCGCCGTGGCTCAATGGGCGCTGATGCTCGCCGTTTACTGCGTGTCGCACGTGCCGGCGCTGATCACCCTCGATATTCCGGGCTATGAGGGCCGCGGGCTCCTCCTCATCGCCTTTCTCGTGGTGGTCGTGCAGTCGAGCGACGTGCTGCAATATGTGCTCGGCAAAGTCTACGGAAAGCGGAAGATCACCCCGCTTCTGTCGCCGTCGAAGACGCTTGAAGGTGCGGTCGGGGGCATCGGCGCGGCGACGCTGATCGGGGCGGCGCTCTGGTGGATCACGCCCTTCGCTCCCCATCAGGCAGCGTCGATGGCGCTCGTCGTCGCCCTGATGGGCTTCTTCGGCGGGCTCGTCATGTCGGCGATCAAACGCGACCGCGGCGTGAAGGACTGGGGCCAGATGATCGAGGGCCATGGCGGCGTGCTCGACCGGCTCGATTCCGTCATCTTCGCCGCGCCGGTCTTCTTTCATCTGACCCGTTACTATTTCGCCGCCTGAGGAAGAAACAGGCGGTCCGGAGCAGCCCGGGCGACCGGCCCCGTCGGCGGATCATTCGTGATGCGATATGTGGAACGTCCAGTCGTCGAACCAGCCGCGGAGCACGCCCGCCGGCGCGCTGTCGACGAGCCGCCAATGAACCGTGAACGTGTGGTTCCCGGCCCGCAGCCGCGGCGTCACAAAGGTCGCCGAGTTCATGTTCCAGTTGTCGTCGCCGCAAAAGGCCATCGTGTCCCCGGCGGGAGTATGAGGCTCGACCGGCACGCCGTTGCGCCGCACCTCGACCTGCACCCAGTCGTCCGGCGATGCGCCGAACAGGCGGCACTCGGCCGAGAAGGTGACAACAAAACCATCGATCTGGCCTCCCGGAATCGACATCGTGATCGGAGAGCCCGGCAGCAGGTTGAAGCCGGCGGTTTCGCCGATCTGGAGCGGTGCGTCCTGCACCCGGGCGGCGAAACGCTTCACCGCGCCGCCGGCGAAGCCGAACAGCGTTTTCGCACTGGCAGGCGCAGCTCCCTCCTGCCCCGCGCCCAGCGCCGGCTGCCCGACAATACAGAAGCCGGCGAGAATCGCGCCGACCGTCAAACTGGTCCTGAATGTCATGTCGTCCTCCCGAAACTCGCGCGCAATGCGTGCAAACGCGCGGTCATCAGCCCGGCAGTGGATATTGCCGGGACAATATTTCATCATCCTACGATCACTTCTGTTTAACAACTTAAATGTCTGTTGGACGTTACTTTGCAGTTCAGATACTAGAATCTTGTATACATGTATTTTCCGTTTATTGTCCACTGTCTTTACTAAAGCTTGGCGCGAGTGGGTGACGGTATTGTTGCAAACTTGCGCGAAGTCCGGGGAGATGCGACCGAGGGCGTCCTTCGCCGGAGTGCTTTAAGCGGTCGCGCCGCCACAACTACAATCGGCGCGGCGGGAGCCGGTTTCCCTGGAGCTCTGCATGATCCTGATCGGACAATATGACTCGCCCTTCGTCAGACGCGTCGCTATCGCGATGCGCCTCTACGGCATCGCCTTTGAGCATCGGCCATGGTCCACCTTCGGCGACGCCGAGAAGATCGCGCCGTTCAACCCGCTTCGCCGGGTGCCGACCCTTGTGCTCGACGACGGCGAGGTTCTGGTCGAGAGCGCGGCGATCCTGGACTATCTGGACGAGCTCGCGGGGCCGAAGGCGATGATCGCGGAGAGCGGGGCGGAGCGGCGCGCCGCGTTGAAGGTCTGCGCGCTGGCGTCGGGCCTCGCCGACAAGGCGGTGAGCCTCCTCTACGAGCGCGTGCTGCGGGATCAGCGTTCGGAGGTCTGGATCGTCCGCTGCAATGCGCAGATCGGCGGCGTGCTTGACGCGCTTGAAAGGGATCGGGAGGGACGCGCCACGTCGTACTGGTTCGGGAAGGCGATCGGCCACGCAGACATTGCGGTCGCCTGCGCCCTCCGCTTCGTCCGGGAGGCGCATCCGGCGGCCTTCGACGCGACGCGGCTGCCGGCGCTCGCCGCCCACGCGGCCCGGTGCGAGGACCTCCCGGCTTTCCGCGCGATCATACAGCCGCTCATCCCGCCGAGCTGATTTTCGCGGGCAGACCGCCGCAGATCATTTTTTGGCTTGGCTAAGCATCGCCCGCCGCGCCAGAGTGTGGCCGGGGCTCCGCCTGATGCGGGGCCCGCGGGAGGTTGTCATGAGACGGTTGTTTCTTTGCGCCGTGGCCGCGGTCACGGCCGCTTCGATGCCGGCTGCCGCCGTCGGCCAGGAGATGATGAAGGAGATCGGCGCCGGCGAAGGCCAGGTCGATATCGTGGCGTGGCCGGGCTATATCGAGCGCGGCGCGACCGACCCGAATTACGATTGGGTCACCGACTTCGAGACGAAGACCGGGTGCAAGGTCAACATCAAGACCGCCAACACCTCCGACGAGATGGTTGCCCTCATGAACGAGGGCGGCTTCGACCTCGTCACGGCTTCCGGCGACGCCTCGCTCCGTCTTATTTCGGGGAAGCGGGTCCAGCCGATCAACATCGACCTCGTGCCAAGCTGGTCGAAAATCGACGAGCGCTTGAAGGACGCGCCCTGGCATACGGTCGACGGCGTGCACTACGGCGCGCCCTACCAATGGGGCTCCAACGTGCTCATGTACAACACCGAGACCTTCGCGGAGGCGCCGACGAGCTGGTCGGTGGTTTTCGAGGAGCAGAGCCTGCCGGACGGGCAGCCCAACAAGGGCCGGGTCCAGGCCTTCGACGGCCCGATCTATATCGCCGATGCGGCGCTCTACCTGATGAAGCACAAGCCCGAGCTCGGCATCAAGGATCCCTACGAGCTGAACGAGGACCAGTACAAGGCGGCGCTCGACCTTCTGCGACAGCAGCGGCAGCTCGTTTCCAGGTACTGGCATGACGCTTTCATCCAGATCGACGATTTCACCAATGAAGGGGTCGTGGCGTCGTCCTCCTGGCCGTTCCAGGTGAACATTTTGAAGTCGCAGAATCAGCCGATTGCATCGACTGTGCCGGAGGAAGGCGCGACAGGATGGGCCGACACGACCATGATGCATGCCGAGGCACCGCATCCGAACTGCGCCTATATGTGGCTGGAGCATTCGATCAATCCCAAGCTGCAAGGCGACCTTGCCTCGTGGTTCGGCTCCGTGCCGGTCAACCTCGAGGCCTGCAAGGGCAATGCTCTGCTCGGCGGCGAAGGCTGCGAGACCAACGGGCTCGGCAATTTCGATCGCATTCACTTCTGGAGGACGCCAGTCGCCAAATGCGCCAGCCAGCCCGAATGCGTGCCCTATTACCGCTGGGTCTCCGACTATATCGCCGTCCTCGGCGGGAGGTGAGACCGACAGACCCGGGCGTCGATGCGCTGTGAGCGATCCCGGGGGCCAGCCTCCCTCTTGGGGGGAGGTCGAAGCGCGCCGAGCGGAGCGACAGCGAACCTCGGGAGGGGGATCGCCGGCGAACCCGCGTGCCCCCCTCCCGGAACCGGCCTGCGCTCCTTCGCTCGCGTTCAGGAGCTGACCGGTTCCGACCTCCCCTCACGGGGGAGGTTACGCGGCCGATGCTAGAAGGCACGCATGGTTGCGGCGGTTTCGTTTCAGCACGTGTCGCGGCACTTCGGCGAGGTGCGCGCCGTCGATGACGCGAGCTTCGAGGTCACCGCAGGAGAATTCTTCGCCATGCTCGGCCCGTCGGGTTCGGGCAAGACGACATGCCTCCGGCTGATCGCCGGCTTCGAACAGCCGACCGCCGGGCACATCGAAATCTTCGGCGAGACGGCCGAGGGCATCCCGCCCTACCGACGGAACGTCAACACCGTCTTCCAGGACTATGCGCTGTTTCCGCACATGAACGTGCTGCAGAATGTCGGCTACGCGCTGATGGTGAAGGGCGTGGCGAGGGCGGAGCGGGAGGCGCAGGCGCGCGACGCGCTCGCCCTCGTCAAGCTCGAGGGAATGGATGCGCGCCGGCCGGGCCAGCTCTCGGGCGGCCAGCGGCAGCGCGTGGCGCTCGCCCGCGCGCTTGTCAACCGGCCCAAGGTGCTGCTCCTCGACGAGCCGCTCGGCGCGCTCGACCTTAAGCTCCGCGAGCGGATGCAGGTGGAGCTGAAATCGCTGCAGCAGCAGATCGGAATCACCTTCGTCTTCGTCACTCACGACCAGGGCGAGGCGCTCTCGATGGCTGACCGGGTGGCGATTTTCAACGAGGGCAGACTGGTCCAGATCGGCACGCCGCGCGACATCTATGAGCGTCCGGAAACCCGCTTCGTCGCCGATTTTGTCGGCTCCTCCAATGTTCTCGATCCGGATTTCTCCGAGCTCTATGGCGGACTTCGCGCCTGGACCAGCCTGCGGCCCGAGAAGATCGCCCTGTCCCATGCGGGGCACCGGCCGGAGGGCCAGCGGCGCGCCGAAGGCGTCGTCACAGCGGTGCAGTATCAGGGCGCGATCACGCGGGTAACGGTGAATGTGGGCGGCACTCCGCTTGACGTTTCCGTCCCTGCGGGTTCGCTGGCGGCCCAGACCGGCGAACGGGTCACGCTCTCCTGGCGACCCGACGCACTGCATGCGCTGGAGGCCGCGTGAGCGAGGGCGTGCTATCCGCCGGCGTGCTGGAGCGGGAGCGGGGCGGCTTGCTCCGCCGCCTCTCCGACACGCTCTTCCGCCATCCGCGCCTGCTCCTCGCAATCCTCCTCGCACCGCCGCTCCTGTGGCTTGGCGTCGTCTACGTGGGGGCGCTCGCCGCGCTATTGGTGCAGAGCTTCTTCGCGATCGACCCGTTCTCCGGCCTCGTCGTCTACGAGCCGACCCTCGCCACCTATGCCGAGCTTCTTTCCCGCGCCAATCTCGACATCATCCTGCGCACGGTCCTGATGGCCGCGTCCGTCACCATCGCCGCCGGGATCATCGCTTTCCCGATCGCCTATTATGCCGCGCGCTACGCGAGCGGACGCTGGAAGGCGTTCTTCTATCTTGGAATCATGCTGCCGCTCTGGTCGAGCTATCTGGTGCGGGTCTATGCGTGGAAGCTCATCCTCGCCAAGGAGGGGATCCTCACCTGGATCGCCGCCGAACTGCACCTCACCTGGCTCCTCAATGCGGTTCTTGCCATTCCCGTGATCGGCGGCCCCTCATTGTCGATCAGCTATATCGGCACGTTTCTCGTCTTCCTCTACATCTGGCTGCCATTCATGATCCTGCCCATGCAGGCGGCGCTCGAGCGCGTGCCGTCGAGCCTGATCGAGGCATCGGCCGATCTCGGCGCCCGGCCCGCGCAGACGTTCCGGGCGGTGATTTTCCCGCTCGCCCTCCCGGGCATCGTCGCCGGCTCGATCTTCACCTTCTCGCTAACGCTCGGCGACTACATCATCCCGCAGATTGTCGGCTCGTCGCGGCTGTTCATCGGTCAGGCGGTCTATGCGCATCAGGGGACGGCCGGCAACATTCCTCTCGCCGCCGCCTTCACCGTCGTGCCAATCATCATCATGGGCGTCTATCTGACCATCGCCAAGCGCATGGGAGCTTTCGATGCGCTCTGAGATCCATACCCTCTCCCTGAGGGAGAGGGTGGCTGCGAAGCAGCCGGGTGAGGGGTTGCGCCGCGTCTGTGAAAGGGAGGAACCAGATGGTGCGCAAAGCAGCGGAGCCGACTGCATCGAAATGGCGAGTTCGAGCCGCCCGCCGTCTGCGGAAAGCCGAGACCTCCGCCGAAGACCTTCTGTGGCGCGAGCTTCGAAATCGGCGACTCGATGGCTGGAAGTTTCGGAGACAGGTGCCGATGGCGGGGCACATCGTCGATTTCGCCTGCCTCTCGGCACGCCTGACAATCGAAGTGGACGGAAAGCAGCATGCGGATCGGATCGACAGCGATCTGGACCGCCGGCGAAAGATCGAGGCCGCCGGCTACATCGAGATGCGCTTCACGAACGACGACGTTCGCGGCCGGCCAGCCTGGGTGATCGAAGAGATTCGACGAGTCTTGGATGCAGCACGGACCGAACCGATGCGGCCGCCTGTCCTCCGAATGGATTAAATCGCGCAGAAACGGCAGCCCCTCACCCGTCGCCTTCGGCGACACCCTCTCCCTGTGGGAGAGGGTTGCCCGCCCCCGGCAGCGGAGGTACCGATGCCTAGCGGCGCCCCCGCACCCCTCGCGCTGAAACTTGCCGCGGCGGCGGGGCTCCTCTTCCTGCACCTGCCGCTCGCCCTGATCCTCGTATACGCCTTCACCACGGAGGACAGGAGCTACCAGTTTCCCCCGCCCGGCTATACGCTGCGCTGGTTCGAGGTCGCATGGAGCCGGCAGGACATCTGGGACGCCATCTGGCTCAGCGTCCGCGTCGCTGCGATCTCGACCGCCGGCGCGCTGGCGCTCGGCACGCTCGCCGCCGCCGCGGTCAGCCGCTCGCGTTTCTTCGGCCGGGAAACCGTCTCGCTTCTCCTCATCCTGCCGATCGCCCTCCCCGGCATTATCACCGGCATCTCGCTCCGTTCCGCCTTCGCGCTCGCCGAAATCCCGTTCTCCTTCTGGACGATCGTCCTCGGCCACGCGACCTTCTGCGTGGTCGTCGTCTACAATAACGCCGTGGCGCGGCTCAGGCGCATCTCCGGCTCGCTGGTCGAGGCGTCGATGGACCTCGGCGCCGACGGGTTCCAGACGCTCCGCTACGTGCTCCTTCCGAATCTCGGCACGGCGCTGCTCGCCGGCGGCATGCTCGCCTTCGCGCTGTCCTTCGACGAGGTGATCGTCACCACCTTCACGGCCGGCCAGCAGACAACGCTGCCGATCTGGATGCTGACGGAGCTGGTCCGCCCGCGCCAGCGCCCGGTGACCAATGTGGTCGCCGTCTTCGTGATCGCCGTCACCTTCATACCGATCCTCGCAGCGTACTATCTGACGCGCGATGGAGACCGCGTGACGGGCATGGGAAAATGAGGAGGAAGAAATGCAGACGGACATGCTGATCGGATCGAAAGTCGCGAAAGGCAAGGGCGACGCCGAGTCGGTCATTAACCCGAGGACCGGCGCGAAGATCGTGAGCCTCAGGGAGGCGACGCCGGACCAGGTCGATGCCGCCGTCGCCGCGGCTGCCAAGGCGTTCGCAGGCTGGTCGCGCACGACCTCGGCGCAGCGCGCCGCGCTGATGTTCAAGTTGGCCGAGCGAATCGAGGCCGAGGCCGAGGGCTTCGCGGCGCTCGAGGCGCAGAACTGCGGCAAGCCGGTGAACGCGGTCAAGAACGACGAGATGCCTGCGATCGTCGACTGCCTGCGCTTCTTCGCCGGCGCAGCGCGGGTGATGCCGGGAAGCGCGGCGGCGGAGTATCTGCCCGGATACACTTCGATGATCCGCCGCGACCCGATCGGCGTGGTCGCCTCCATCACGCCGTGGAACTACCCGCTGATGATGGCGGTGTGGAAAATCTCGCCGGCGCTGATGGCGGGCAATACGATGGTGCTGAAGCCGTCGGAGATGACCCCGCTGACCACGCTGAAACTCGCCCGCCTCGTCGCCGAGGTCTTTCCGGAAGGCGTCTTCAATGTCGTGGTCGGGCGGGGGCAGACGACCGGGAACGCGCTGATCAACCACCCCGGCATCGCCATGCTCTCCCTCACCGGCTCCATCGCCACCGGCCAAAAGGTGCTCGAAGCCGCCTCGAAATCGATCAAGCGGACGCATCTGGAGCTCGGCGGCAAGGCCCCGGTGATTGTGTTCGACGACGCCGACATCGATTCGGTGGTGTCGGGGCTAAAGGCCTTCTCCTTCTACAATGCCGGGCAGGACTGCACCGCGGCCTCGCGGGTCTACGCGGGCAAGCGGGTCTATGAGCGGCTTGTGGCCGATCTCGCTTCCGCCGCTGCGTCCATCCGCTACAACCGGCCGGACGATGCGGAAAACGAGATCGGGCCGCTCATTTCCGCCAGGCAACGCGAGCGGGTCACGGGCTTCGTCGAGCGCGCGGCGGGGAGGAAGCACATCCAGCTCGCGACCGGCGGCCGCCCGGCGAAGGGCAAGGGCTTCTTCTACGAGCCGACGGTCGTCGCCGGCGCCAGGCAATCCGACGAGATCGTGCAAAAGGAGGTCTTCGGTCCCGTCGTCTCCGTCACCCGCTTCGACGATGTCGAGCAGGCGGTCGGGTGGGCGAACGATTCCGACTACGGCCTCGCCTCATCGGTGTGGACCAAGGATGTCGGGCGCGCGATGGCGGTCGCGGCGCGGCTCCAGTACGGCTGCACCTGGGTCAACTGCCACTTCAACCTCGTCAGCGAAATGCCTCACGGCGGCTACAAAAAATCGGGTTACGGCAAGGATCTCTCGGTCTACGCGTTGGAGGACTACACGGTGGCGCGGCACGTGATGGTAAAGCTCGCCTGAGCGGCGGGCGCGTGCCATTGCTCTCGCGTTAGAGCAACCCCTCGCGCCGCAGAATCGCCGCCATCACATTCGCGTAGTCGTCGGTCCAGGCGGCGACGTCCTCCCGCTTCCGCAGCGGCTTCCAGCCGCGCGCCAGATAGGCTTCGAGCCGCGCCGGATTGCGCGCCAGAACCACCACGTCGGACGACAGCTTTTGCTCCGCCGTCTCCGCCTCCGGCCGGATGTGCAGCATCCGCGCCGCCGTCAGCCCCTCCGCCGCCGCGCCTGCGCCGATGACGCTCCCAAGCTCCATGAACTGGTTCGAAATATGCATCAGCACCACGCCGTCCGATCCAGCCTTCTCCGCGTAGAGCTTCAAGGCCTCCTGCGTCAGCAGGTGGACCGGAATGGAATCGGAGGAAAAGGCGTCGATCACCAGGATGTCGAGCGCCCCGTCCGGCTCCTGCGTCAGCGAAAGCCGCGCGTCGCCCGGCACGATCGCCGCGTCGCGCGCGCAGATGGAGACGAAGGTGAAGAGCGCAGGGTTTGTCGCCGCGGTAATGACAGCCGGGTCGATTTCGTAGAAGCGCCAGGCTTCGTCCGGCCGGCGATAGCAGGCGAGGCTGCCGACGCCGAGCCCCACCACGCCGACCGTCAGGGGCTGGTCCCGCCGCGCCTGTTCGAGCGCAATCCCGGAGGCGAGCGGCCCGCCCTCCGCGTAATAGGTGAGCGGCTCCGGCCGCGCCGCGCCCTCCCCCACTGTTTGGCCGACGATCCGCTCTGCGCCATGCACGGTCGTCCCGTGCACCAGAACCCGATACGCGCCGTCGCCGACCACCCGGGTCGAGACGACGCCGAAGAAGCTGCGGTCGCGATATTCGACCTTGTCGATGGCGGTCACCAGGACAAGGGCTCCTGCGACCAGCCCGCCGAGCGCCAGGCCGCGGCGTCCGCGAAGCAGGTCGCGCGCCTCCGGCACGACGAGCAGCGACAAGGCGAGGAGCAGCGGAAACTCCACGACGGACTCGAACAGCACCGGCGCGGCCAGGCTGGCGAAGGCGCCGCCGAGGACTCCGCCCGCCGACATTGAGAGGTAGAAGTCGGTCAGGTGCCGCGCCGGCGGGCGGCAGGCGACGAGGGCGGAATGCCAGGCTAGCGCAATGGCAAAGAAGGCGAAGAGGTTTATGGCGATCCCCAAAAGCCCGCCGAGCGGCGTGGAGAAGCCGTAGGTCAGGATCGCGCCGACTGCGGAAAACGGGACCATCAGCTCGACCGCGCGGCGGGGAACGAGCGGGGACCGCTGGAAGGCGACGACGAAGGTGAGCAGGAAAACGGCGAGCGGCAGCACCCAGAGCAAGGGAACTGCCGCGATGTTTGTCGAGAGGTGGGCGGTGACTGCAATGAGAAGCGCCGAGGGCAGCGAAGCGAGCGCCATCCAGCGCGCCCGCTTCCTCCAGGTAACGGGCCGGGCGGGATCGGCCACGTCGTCCGCCGTGGCGCCCGCTCGCCGCGCCGACATCGCTACAAATCCGCAGCCGAGGACGGCGAGGGCGAGCGCGCCGTAGAGCCCGGTCCAGAGCCGCGACTGGCCACCGAGCGTCATCAACGGCTCGATCAGGATCGGGTAGGCGAGGAGCGCGAAGAAGGAGCCGAGATTGCTCGACCCATAGAGGAAGTAGGGGTCGGCGGCGTGCGGATGCCCGGTGCGGGAGAACCAGGCCTGGAGCAGCGGCGCATTGGCCGCCACCGCGAAGAACGGCACGCCGACCGAGGCGGCAAAGAGAGCGAGGAGCCAAGCCGGCAGGCCCGCACTCGGCGGCGTTTCAAATCCCGCCGCGACGCCGATCGGCAGCCAGAGAAGCGCGAGCGTCATGATTGCCGCATGGACCAGAAGCGCCCGCCCCGCTCCGGCCTGCCTGACCAGAAGATGCGCATAGGCGTAGCCGGCGAGCAGCATCGCCTGGAAGAAAACCATGGCGACCGACCAGACCGCCGGCGTGCCGCCGAGCCGCGGCAGCACCATCCGGGCGAAGAGCGGCTGCACGGAGAACAGAAGGAGCGCGCTCAGGAACAGCGTCGCCGTAAACAGGAGGAGCGCGGGCGCGGCGCTCGCGCGCACGGATTTTCCAACCTCGACGGCATCCGGCGCCGGCGCGTCATTCTCCGAAAACATTGGCCGAAGCTCCTCCGTGCAATCCCGGAGGACGCTAGGCGATGGGAATTAACTTTCGCTCAAAGAATGCTCGCCACCTGCGGCCCGGCCGATCACGCACCCTCCACCTTCCGCCCGCCGGCCCTCTTGGGGAACGATCCGTTCATAAATTCGAGACTGGCGGATCGGCTCAGTCGCTCATAGATTCACCCCATGTCCGAAGCGACCGCCAACGCCAAACGCGCCGATACTTCCTTTACGCCGATCGCTCGGGGGACGCGGATCGGCCATGTCCACCTCAAGGTCGCCGACCTCGACCGTGCCCTTCGTTTCTATCGCGATCTGCTCGGCTTCGAGGAAACGCAGCGTTACGGGCGGGACGCGGCCTTCGTCTCCGCCGGCGGCTACCATCATCACATCGGATTGAATACCTGGGAGAGCAAAGGCGGCTCGCCGCCGCCGCCGGGCTCGACCGGCCTCTTTCACCTCGCCATCCTCTATCCGACGCGCGCGGCGCTCGCCGATGCACTGCGGCGGCTCATCAAGGCGGGCATCCCGCTTGACGGCGCCAGCGACCACGGCGTCAGCGAAGCCCTCTATCTCCGCGACCCTGACCAGAACGGCGTGGAGCTCTACTGGGACCGGCCGGAAGAGGAATGGCCGCGTAACCCGGACGGTTCGCTCGCCATGGTTACCCGGCCCCTCGATCTCAGGGATCTCCTGGCCGCCTGATTGCCACTTTCGCCAGTTTTCCGCCGCCGCTATTGTCCTGCCGCCTGGTGGGGGGCGCGGGAACGTTGCCCGGCTCACTAGCGTTCTTGGAACGGGCTTGGGGCGCGCGCACGGGGCACTTTATGCGGGTGGCGGAGGTTATGAGCCGCGGCATTGAGCCGGTTGCCCCCTCGGCCACCGTACAAGACGCCGCGATCCACATGGCTGAATACGATGTCGGCGCCGTCCTGGTCGGGACGAAAGAGACGCTGGAAGGCGTGCTGACGGACCGCGATATCATCCTGCGCGTCGTCGTGGACGGCCGCAATCCGTCCGAGATCGCCGTGGCGGACGTCATGTCGTCCACACTTTTCTCCTGCAAGGAGGATGACGCTGTCGAAGCGGTGCTGACGGAAATGCGAGAGCGGCAGATCCGGCGGATGCCGGTCATGGACAATGACGGCAAACCGGTCGGCGTGGTCACGCTCGGCGATCTCACAAAGGCGGTCCCCAGCCCCGAGCAGATGCGAGAGTTGCTTCGCAACATCGCCGAGCCGCATCGCGGGGGCAAGGAAACCGAGGCAGGCAAGCCAGAGACTTCCGGCGAAGGGCGCCCGGGCGAGGCGTCCGCCGTCGGCCGCGGCTGAAGCCTGCGGCAGCGCGTCCCTGATGACGCTCGAACAAGGACTCGCGTTCGCCGTCATCCTTGGGATGATGGGGCTCTTCGTCTGGGGCCGCCTGCGCTACGACCTCGTCGGCATGCTGGCGCTCGCCGCCGCGGTGATCGTCGGCATCGTGCCTTACGAGAAGGCCTTTACCGGCTTCAGCGACGACATCGTCATCATCGTCGGATCGGCGCTGCTCGTCAGCTCCGCGGTCGCCCGCTCCGGCATCATCGAGAGCATCCTGCCGCGGCTCGGTCCCTACCTCACCTCGGACAGGATGGTGATTCTCGTACTGGTGACCAGCGTCACGCTGATGGCGGCGTTCGTCAAAAACATCGGGGCGCTCGCCATGCTGGTGCCGGTGGCCTTCCAGCTTGCGCGGCGCACCAACACGCCGCCATCCTACCTGCTCATGCCGATGGCCTTCGGTTCCCTGCTCGGCGGCACCATGACGCTGATCGGCACGTCGCCAAACGTCATCGTGTCGCGCATGCGCGCTGATCTCGTAGGCGAGCCCTTCCGAATGTTCGATTTCACGCCGGTCGGCTTCGCGATCGCGGTCGCCGGCGTGTTTTTCCTTGTGTTCGGCTTTCGTCTCATTCCGGCCGGGCGAAAGGGCGCGGCCACGCTCGACGCCGCCTTCAACATCCACAACTACACCACTGAGGTGCAAGTCCCGCAGGAATCGCCGCTCGCTGGAAAAACCGTCGCCGATCTCGAAAAGATCGCAGAGGGCGATGTCCAGGTACTGACCATCATCCGCGAGCGTTACCGGCGATTCACGCCGTCGCCGAACTGGACGCTCCGAGCGGGAGACACGCTTCTTCTCGAAGGCGAGCCGTCAGCCCTCCAGAATACGATCGCACAGGCCAAGCTCGTCATCGCGGCTAGCGAGGACTCGGAGGGCGGAACGGACAAAGGCAGCGACGATTTCGGCGTGATGGAGGCCGTCGTCCGCACCGACTCGCCGCTCGTCGACCAGACGCCGGCACAGGCACGCCTCGCCGAGCGCTTCCAGCTCGGCGTGATCGCGGTCAGCCGCAGCGGTGAACGCATTACGCGGCGCCTGCGCACGATCCGGTTCCAGCCCGGCGACGTCATCGTTTTCCAGGGCAACGTCTCCCAGATGCCGGAAGCTTTCGGCGAGCTGCGCTGTCTCCCGCTGGCCGGGCGCGACATCCGGCTGGGCACGGACCGGCGGCGCTACGTGCCAATCCTCGTCCTCGCCGCGGCGATGGCCCTCGTCGCGCTGCAGATCGTGCCCGTTGCGTTCGGATTCTTCAGTGCCGCGCTTCTTCTCGTCCTCGTCCGCTCGATCAGCCTCAGGGAGGCATACGAGGCGATCGACTGGCCGCTCCTCATCCTGATCGGTTCGCTGATCCCGGTCAGCGCGGCCATGCAGTCGACGGGGGCGGCGGACATCGTCGCCGGCTGGCTTTCCACCGCCGGGGCAGCGCTGCCGCCGCACGGCGCGCTCGCCCTCATCCTCGTCGCCGGGATGCTGGTCACGCCGTTCCTCAACAATGCCGCCACCGTGCTCGTAATGGCCCCCATCGCCGCGCGCTTCGCGGGGGAACTGGGCTACAGCCCCGACCCGTTCCTGATGGCCGTCGCGCTCGGCGCGGCGTCGGACTTCCTGACCCCGATCGGCCATCAGTCGAACACGCTGGTCATGGGACCGGGCGGCTATCGTTTCGGCGATTACTGGCGCCTCGGGCTGCCGCTTTCGCTCATCGTCGCGATCGTCGGCGTCGCTCTGATCCCGGTAGTCTGGCCTTTTGCCCGCTGACCGCGCCCGAATTTGTCGCATGAGCGTTGCGGATCGCATTCCTTTTCCGCTTGACCGGCCTTGTCGGCAATTCTGATCCTCGCGGCCGGATAATCCCACGGATAGCGTGACGCGGGGGCCGAGGCGGCGGCCGCTATCCGGGAGGGCGGAAAAATGGCCAAGGGAGCGAGCAAGGTTTATGGCGAGGTTCTGAAGGCGAACAAGGCCTACGCCGCCGATTTCGGCGACAAGGGGAAACTCGGGCTGCCGCCCGCCCGGCGCTTCGCCATCCTCACCTGCATGGACGCCCGGCTCGACCCGGCAAAATACGCCGGACTATCGGAAGGCGACGCGCATGTGATCCGCAATGCGGGGGGGCGCGCCAGCGACGATGCAATCCGCTCGCTGGTGATTTCCCACAAGCTTCTTGGCACCGGCGAGTGGTTCGTCGTGCATCACACGAATTGCGGGATGGAGCTCTTCACCGATTCCGTCATGGCCGACCTGCTCGACGACAGCCTGGCGACGGCCTCCTTCGACGGCAAGGCGTGGTCGAACCCGAAGCACGGCGGCGGCGCGCCGCACGGCCACTTCATGCCGTGGCTCACGATCCGCGACCAGGCCGAGAGCGTCACCGCCGATGTCAAGCGCATCCGCAGCCATCCGCTCGTTCCCGGCAGAATCCCGATCTTCGGCTTCATCTACGACGTCGCCACCGGGAAGCTGAACGAGGTGAAGGAGGCGACGAAAGCGGGACGGCCGCGCTAAGGCTGACCGCCCGCCCTCCCGCTATCGCCACAATAGACTCTCGGCATTGGCCCGGCGCCGTTCGCCGCAGCATGTTCGCGTCGATCCGACCCGCAATGGAGGCGGCGATGCGCATGATGAACTTCATCGAGGCGGTGCTTTTCACGGTCGCCTTTCTCATGGTCCTTCTCGTCATCCTGACGGACCGCAGCGCTCAGCGGGCGCCCGCCCGGAGAGCCGCGTCGACCTCCTCGCGCCGCGGGATCGACGGCTGCGCGCCCGATTTGGTGCAGGCGAGGCTCGCGGCGGCGGAAGCAACCCCCAGCGCGTCCGCCAGCGCCCGGCCTTCGACGAGAGCGGCCGCCAGGTAGCCGCAGAACGTATCGCCCGCGCCGACCGTATCCACCGCCTTCACCGCAAGCGCGGCGGCCCTCTCGCTCCGCCCGTCGGAGATCGCGAGCACGCCATCCGCGCCAAGAGTGACGATTGTCGTCACCGCGTGTTTCTCGGCGAGCGCAGCCGCCTCGGCTTCAACGGCGCCGCCGGAAAGGCCTGCGGCTTCCGCGATCAGCGCGCATTCGGTCTCGTTTACGACGAGATGCGTCAGATGCGGCAGCAGGGCGAGAGCCTCGCGGCGGAAGGGCGCGGCATTGAGGATTACGGGGGCGCCCGAGGCCCGGGCGCGCCGCGCCGCCGCCATCATCGCGGCAAGCGGGACTTCGAGCTGCAGGAGCAGCATGTCGTCCGGTCCGAAATCGAGCGCTTCGGCGTCGGCGGCGGCGAGCGTCCCGTTCGCGCCGGGGATGACGGCAATGACGTTCTCCCCCGCCCCGTCGACAAGGATCAGCGCCACTCCGGTCGGCTCGCTTGCCCGCGTGACACGCGCGAGGTCCACGCCGCTGGCATTGAGCAGCGCCAGCGCCGGATCGGCGAAGCCGTCGCGGCCGACCGCGCCGACCATTCGTACGGCTGCGCCGGCCCGCGCCGCCGCGAGCGCCTGGTTCGCCCCCTTGCCGCCGGGCGCGGTCACGAAACTTACGCCCGGCACCGTTTCACCCGGCCGCGGCAGCCGCTCGACGCCGCCGATCAGATCAAGGTTGATCGAGCCGAAAACCGTGATCACGAGATTTCTCCTGCGCCGATTGCCATCCGCGCGGCTTGGCCTATGTTGGGCCCTATTCGTGTTGTCACAAAGCCGTCACAGAACGGCAAGCCAACGGTCACTTGAGGCGGGTAGCAGCGTGCGTCCGCGTCATTCAAAGGGAGGCTCAGCCTATGACACTCAAATCAGCGCTGCTCGGCGTCGCGCTTGCCGCCATCACCGCCGGGAGCGCCCTCGCCCAAACGGAAATCCAGTGGTGGCACGCCATGACCGGCGCCAACAACGAGGTCGTGGAGACGCTCGCCAAGGAGTTCAACGAAAACCAGAGCGACTACAAGGTCGTGCCCGTCTTCAAGGGCACCTACCCGGAAACGTTGAATGCCGGCATCGCGGCGTTCCGCGCCGGCGAGCCGCCGCACATCATCCAGATTTTCGATGTCGGCACCGGCGTCATGATGAACGCCGAAGGCGCAATCGTTCCGGTCGCCGAGGTGATCGAGAAGGGCGGAGGCACGTTCGACAAGAGCCAGTATCTGCCGGGGATCGTCGCCTATTACTCAAAGCCTGACGGCACGATGCTGTCCTTCCCCTATAACAGCTCGTCGCCGATCCTTTATTACAACAAGGATACCTACGAGAAGGCCGGGCTCGATCCGAACGACCCGCCGGAGACTTGGCCGGAGGTCTGGGAGCATGCGCGCCAGATCGTGAGTTCCGGGGCCGCGTCCTGCGGCTATACCTCGGCGTGGCTCACCTGGATCCACCTGGAGAACTTCGCCGCCTGGAACAACCTGCAATACGCGACGAACGAGAACGGCCTTGCCGGCCCCGATATCGAGCTTACGATCAATTCTCCGATATTCGTCAAGCACATGCAGGAAATCGCAGACCTCGCGAAGGAAGGCGTGTTCCGCTACGGCGGACGCACGTCGGAGGCGAAGAACCTGTTCCTGTCCGGAGAATGCGGCATCCTGAACGATTCCTCCGGCGGTCTCGGCGACATCGTAAAGTCCGGCATGAATTACGGCACCGGCCCGCTCCCCTACGAGCCGGAGGCGGAGGGCGCGCCGCAGAACACCGTGCCGGGCGGAGCCAGCCTCTGGATCTTCGCCGGTCATCCGGAGGAGGAATACAAAGGGGTTGCAGCGTTCTTCGAGTTCCTGTCGCAGCGCGACATCCAGTCGCGCCTGCATCAGGTCTCCGGCTATCTGCCGGTGACCATGGCGGCCTATGAGGCGACGAAGGAGTCCGGCTTCTATGAGGAAAATCCGGGCCGCGACCAGCCGATCAAGCAGATGATTGGCAAAGAGCCGACGGAGAACTCGCGGGGCGTCCGCGCCGTCAACCTGCCGCAGCTCCGCGATATCCAGAACGAGGAGTTCGAATCGATGCTGGCCGGCGAGCAAGACGCCCAGCAGGCGCTCGACAAGGCAGTCGAGCGCGGCAACACCGCGATCGCCGACGCGCTCGGGCAGTAGCAAGGCAGGACAATCCAGCCGACACCCTCCGCTGTCGTCATTGCCGGGCTTGACCCGGCAATCCATTCCGGGAGTCTAAAAGTGACAAGCGCAACGGAATGGATGCCCGGAACAAGTCCGGGCATGACGACGGAGGGGGACGGCTCCTGAACTTCCGCCCGTGATCGCCCGCGTCACCTTTCCGAACAGGCTCCTCCCCTACCTGCTGGTGGCGCCGCAGATTGCGATCACGCTCGTCTTCTTCTTCTGGCCGGCGAGCCAGGCGATCTACCAGTCGCTGCTCAGGGAGGACCCCTTCGGCTTGCGAACCGCCTTCGTCGGGCTCGGCAATTTCAGGCGGGTACTCGGCGACCCGAACTACATCAACTCGGTTCAGGTCACCGTCATCTTCTGCGTCGCAACCGCGCTCATCGCCATGGTCGCAGCGCTTGCGCTGGCGGTCATGGCGGACCGGGTGCTGAAGGGCCGCGGTTTCTACACCACGCTCCTCATCTGGCCTTACGCGGTGGCGCCGGCGGTCGCCGGCATGCTGTGGCTCTTCCTCTTCAATCCGACGCTGGGGACCTTCGCCTTTCTGCTGCGCGACGCCGGCGTCGACTGGGACCCGCTGCTGAATGGGCCGCAGGCGATGATCCTGGTGATCGCCGCCGCGGCGTGGAAGCAGATCAGCTACAACTTCCTCTTCTTCGTCGCGGGCCTGCAGGCGATCCCTCCGTCGCTCGTCGAAGCCGCGGCGATCGACGGCGCAGGGCCGGCCAAGCGCTTCTGGACCATCGTCTTTCCGCTGCTCGCCCCGACGACTTTCTTCCTCCTTGTCATCAACACGGTCTACGCCTTCTTCGACACTTTCGGCATCATCCACGCGGTGACCGGCGGCGGACCGGCCAGGGCCACGGAGACGCTCGTTTACAAAGTCTATAACGACGGCTTCGTGAACCTGCAGCTCGGCATCTCCGCGGCCGAGTCGGTCATCCTCATGGCGATCGTGATCGGGCTGACCGTCCTCCAGTTCCGCTATATCGAGCGGCGCGTGCACTATGCGTAGGCGCGAACTCTTCTCCCTCCCCCCTTGCGGGGGAGGGCCGGGGCGGGGGGACCATGACGGCCGCCCGCCCTACGATCGTCCCCCCTCCCTAACCCTCCCCCGCAAGGGGGGAGGGAAGGATTCCTAGATGGTCGAGAACCGCCCGCTCGGCACGTTCATGGCGCATCTGGTGCTGATCCTCGGCGTCGTGATCGTCGCTTTCCCGATCTACTACACCTTCGTCGCCTCATCCTTGTCGGTGCAGCAGATCCTGCGCCCGCCGCTGCCGCTCCTTCCGGGCGACCGGCTGATGGAGAACTACGGCGACGCGCTCTTTGGCGGCATCGGCCGCATCGGCGGGGTCAACGTCTCGCGGCTCCTCTTCAACACGACGGTGGTGGCGCTCGCCATCGCGGTCGGGAAGATCTTTATCTCCATCCTCTCCGCCTATGCGATCGTGTTCTTCCGCTTCCCCCTCCGCATGGTGTTCTTCTGGATGATCTTCATCACTTTGATGCTGCCGGTCGAGGTGCGAATCCTGCCGACCTACCGGGTGATCGTGAACCTCGGCCTGCTCGACACCTATGCGGGGCTGACCGTGCCGCTCATGGCGTCGGCGACCGCGACCTTCCTCTTCCGCCAGTTCTTCCTCACGATTCCCGGCGAGATCGTGGAGGCCGCGCGCGTCGACGGCGCCGGGCCGCTCCGCTTCTTCAAAGACATCCTGCTGCCGCTCTCGCGCACCAACATCGCGGCGCTCTTCGTCATCCTCTTCATCTACGGCTGGACCCAGTACCTCTGGCCGCTCCTCGTCACCAACGACAACCAGATGAACACGATCATCATCGCGCTCCGCAAGATGATCTCCTATGCCGATGCCGACACCCCCTGGAATTTCGTCATGGTGACGACGATCTTCGCCATCCTGCCGCCCATCCTGATCGTGGTGCTGATGCAGCGCTGGTTCGTAAAGGGCCTGATCGAGAGCGAGAAATGAACAGGGGACGCGCGTGGCGACGGTCGACATAAAAGGCGTCCGCAAGACCTATCCCGGCCAGACGCTGGAGGCGATCAAGGGGATCGACGCCCATGTCGAGGACGGCGAGTTCCTGGTCATGCTCGGACCGTCGGGCTGCGGAAAGTCCACGCTCCTGCGCATGATCGCGGGGCTCGAGAAAATCACCAGGGGGGAGATATCGATCGGCGGCCGCGTCGTGAACAACCTGGAGCCGAAGGATCGCGACATCGCGATGGTGTTCCAGAACTACGCGCTCTACCCGCACATGACGGTCTACGACAACATTGCCTATGGGCTCCGAATCCGTGGCCTTTCCAAGGCGGAGATCGAGACCAAGGTCAGCGAGGCGGCTGGGCTTCTGGAGCTTGCGCCGTTCCTCGCGCGCAAGCCTCGGCAGCTGTCGGGCGGGCAGCGGCAGCGCGTGGCGATGGGCCGGGCGATCGTGCGCGAGCCGGCCGTCTTCCTCTTCGACGAGCCGCTCTCCAACCTCGACGCCAAGCTGCGCACGCAGATGCGGGTCGAGATCAAGCGCCTGCAGGCGCGTCTCGGCGTCACCAGCCTCTACGTCACGCACGACCAGGTGGAGGCGATGACCCTCGCCGACCGGCTGATGGTGATGAACGAGGGCGTGGCGGAGCAGGTCGGCACGCCGATGGAGATATATCACCATCCCGCGACGATGTTCGTCGCCGGCTTCATCGGCTCCCCCGCCATGAATTTCCTCGATGCGACCGTGGCCGAGAACGGCGATGCGCTTTCGCTGCGGGGCGGCGAGCGTCTGTCTGTCGGGCAGCGGATTGGGGGGGCAGGCCGCAAGGTCGTCGCGGGCATCCGTCCGGAGCATCTTACGATCGCGGCGGAGGCGGCCCCCGGCCCCGGCGATGCGCTGCACGTCACGGTGGACCTTGTCGAAGCGCTCGGCGCGGACACGCTCGTGCACGGCCGGATCGGCGCGGCGAACGGATCGCTCCTTGCCCGCCTCCCCGGTAACGCGGTCGTGCGCACGGGAGACCAGCTCACGCTCGCCGTGCCGGCCGGCGAGCTGCATCTTTTCGACCCGGAAACGGGTAAGTCGATAAGCCGGCCGGCATGAAAACCATATTCGAGGGCTGATTCCGGGAGCAGCCGCAATCGTGCGAAGGTTGCGCATAGGTTGCGCACGGCGCCCGTTCAGGCGCCGTTCAGGCAAACGATGCGGTCACTCCGCGGGCGATTTGGAAAGTTTGCCTTCGTTGGACGGATCGTTTTGCCGGCTGACGCGTTGATGCAGCACGTTGATGCAAGGAGAGAGACAGGATGGGGCTCACGTTGACGCGCTCGGCAGCAGCTTGCTTGGCTCTGGCGGCATTCCTCCTGCAGCCCGCATGGGGGCAGGAAGCCGACTTCCTCGGCCGATTCTCCGGGTCGTTCTCCGGTTCCGGCCTCGTGCAGCGGAACGCGGACGAGTCGCCGGCGCAAGTCAGCTGCACGCTGACGGGGCAGCCCAGCACCACCGGGATTTCGATGAGCGGCCAGTGCGGCGCGTTCATCTTCTCAAAGCAGATCCGCGCCGACCTCACGTTCGATCCGGCGTCGGGACGCTATACGGGTGTCTATGTCGGATCGAGCATCGGTCCGGCCCGGCTTTCCGGTACACGGCAGGGGAA
Source organism: Propylenella sp. (assembly GCA_036396875.1). Classification (GTDB taxonomy): domain Bacteria; phylum Pseudomonadota; class Alphaproteobacteria; order Rhizobiales; family Afifellaceae; genus DASWJZ01. The sequence goes on along the minus strand of DASWJZ010000060.1, from coordinate 961 downwards.
CGCCGTGGTCCTCACCATCACCTGGCCGCAGCCGGTGAACGGCGACACAAAGGCCACGATGACGATCCATAACGCGGGGAACGGCCGGCTTGCGATCACGGTCACCGACCGCGTAACGCCGGGCGGCCCCACCGCACAGGTGACGAGGCTCGCGCTCAATCAGAGCTGAGGAGCGCCTCCCCTAAAGCGCCATCGCCGTGGAAGGCCGCACGGACGTCTCGGCGCTTCCCAACACCTGCTGATCGAAATCGATGATGGACCCCGTCATCATCCCGGATTCCTCGCTCGCGAGATAGGCGACCGCCCGCGCCACCTCCGTCGGCTTCAGGAGCCGCCCGAACGGCGCCTCTTCCTCGGCGTGCTTCAGCCAGTCGTCGGCCGCGTCGTGATAAAGCTTCTGGATGCGGTGTTCGCCGGGCGTGTCCATCCAGCCGATGTTGAGGCCGTTCACGCGGATGCGGTTGCGCATCAGCGTGAAAGCGGCGTTCTTGGTGAGCGTCGCGAGAGCCCCTTTCGAGCCGCAGTAGGCGATGATGAAGGGCTGTCCGCCATGGCCGGACATCGACAGGATATTGACCATCGCCCCCTCGATCCTCTCCCGGATCATGATCTTCGCCGCCTCCTGCATGAGGAAGAAGGGCGCGCGGACATTGACCGCGAACATCCGGTCGAAGAGCTCGGGGCCGGTGTCGATCAGGGTTCCACGGTCGGTGATGGCGGCGGCGTTGACCAGGACATCGATACGTCCGAAGGCCTCGTCGGCCTTGGCGGCGACGACGCGCGGCGCCGTTGCATCGGCGAGGTCGGCAGCGACGAAATGCGTCCGGCAGCCGCCGGCCGAAATGTCCTCGGCCACCGCCCGGCCGCGTTTCTCGTTCCGTCCGCAGACGACGAGCCCGGCCGCGCCGCGTTCGGCGAAGAGCCGCGCAATCGCTTCCCCGAGCCCCTGGGTGCCGCCGGT
>DASWJZ010000059.1:0-1619 GCA_036396875.1 Propylenella sp. | reverse complement strand
CGGGCTCGTCGAGCGGGTCGTCGGCGCGGCGCTGGAGCGGGGAGTTGCCACGCGCGTATTGCGCGGGCACGCGATCCACGTCTCCCCGGCCTTCATCATCACGGAGTCAGAGATCGCCGAACTCGTCGACGGCCTGCGCGGCGCACTCTCGGATGTGGCGGCCTGACGAGGCTGTCACCGGCGCCCCCGCCCCTCTCTTGCAGCACTGACTCGGAACTCGCGCCGGCGCGCTCGTCCATGTCCCGGATCTGTCAGGTCGGACCGCACGGCTCGCTCGTCTCGGACACGGCCGAGTCAAACGTGAATTCGCGGTCACCAACCGTTTGCTGTTGCCCGCGATCTATCGTGCAACGACACCCATCACGTCCGTCGACCGGCGACGAGCGCCCGGGCGCAGTCGGCGTACCCACGATAGGGCGCCTCCGTTCGGCGGCCGTCGGATCGCGTTGAGCGAAGCCACGATCGTCGTCGACTGATCGGGTCGATGAGCGCGAGCGAGCGGCCCGGTCGAGCGTGGATCGGGCTGTCGAGCCAGCGCGCGAGGTCAGTTGCTCTTCCTGGGCATGTCTGAGCGAGATAGTCGCGATTCTGTGCCACGGCCTCGTCGTTCTCGATCGAGAAGAGCATCAACAGGGCGCTGCGCAGCACGCGCGGCCGCCAGCCGAGCTCACGCGCGGCGTGCCATGCCTCGCGCTCGTACCAGCCGAGACTGCGCTGGATCGCGCCGGCGTCGCGGTGCTCGCTTTTGAACTCAGCCGCGAACAGCGCGTCATCGGCTTCGCGAAATGCGAGCGTGTCGATCCAGCCGCGAACGGGTCGTCCGATCTCGACTTCGTGTCGAACCGTCCAACCGCGCTCGATGAGCCGCCGGCCGATGTACGCGCAAGCCCGCGCATGAACGATGTCATGCTGGATCGGGGCGCCGACACGGAACGGCTGGTCGACCACGGTGCGCAGCCGAACCCCCAGCGCGTCGGCGATGTCGCCGACGCGGTCGAGCCGCATTGCCGACGGCTCGCCGGCCAGTACCCGACAGACGCTCGACTGGGAGGTGGCCGCCCGCCCCGCGAGCTCCCGCTCGGTCCAGCCGACCGCCTCCATGGCCGCTCTCAGGGCCTCGCTGATCGTCGAGACGAGCACCGTGCCGGTCCGACTGGATCGATGCGTACCGCCATGCATGGCGCCTTCATAGCAGGCGGCGCTCACCTGGCGGTTATCAACCTCTCCGACAGGCACGCCTCCGCTTCAGTGATCGCGGCGCGGGCCAGGAAACCGGGCGGTATTGGCGGCGACCGGTGTGCTGTCAAGCCGCCCCGGGGCCCGCATGAGACGGCCGCCAATTCGCGCCTGCATCGGATCTCGAGCTGGCCAGCACGGCCGACGCCCCAGATCGTAGGATCGGTGCCGCAGACGAGCGCGCCACGGCCAACTCTGAGTCAGCCGTGAGTACGCCGATCCCGGCACCGCCAGCAACGCCCCGCGGTTCCGGAACTCGCTTGATTCCGCGGCGCCGCAGTGACAGCATTCGGGGTCTCCCGCAGCCCGCCCGAATCCGCGGACCCGGGAGGCTCCCGTGAAACCGTCCAGGGGGACGCACAGCCACTCCATCGCCCGGCAGG
>DASWJZ010000058.1:0-7914 GCA_036396875.1 Propylenella sp. | reverse complement strand
GTGCGGCCCCACTCGGCAAGGCCGATATCCTTCACCGCGAAATCGCCGGCGACGGTCTTCAGTTCTGCGCGCGCGCCCATAATGATGTCCTGATCTGGCCTGGCCGGCAGGTAGCATTCCGCCTTCCACGCGGCAAGGACATATAAAGGAATGTTTATGTCCTTTTGTCATCGCGGTCTCGGGCGGGACAGTGGCGAGGCCGGGCAGACGCTTGAGTATCGGACAAAAATGTTCGATATGTCATGCTTGGATGGAGCCTTGGCGTGAATCGCGACGGCCTGATTCGGGCGCTTCGGAAATACGCCAGAAGAAGAGGACTCGCTTTCGATCTGGACACGAAGAAGGGAAGCGGATCGCACTATCGGCTGCGCGTCGGCGACCATGTGACGACCGTTCAAAAGGATCTGAACCCCGGACGGATAGAGCGCGTCCTCAAGCAGCTACGGATCAGGCGAACCGATCTCTGAGGGTGATCTTCAGGGCCTTGCCCTTGGTCGCAAGCGCGAAAGAACAGCGGAAGGGACTTGGTAATGAACGTTTGGACCTATGGCGTTGCGATTGCCAAGGAGGATGGCGACTTCGTCGTTTCCGTCCGCGATCTGCCCGAGGTCGTGACCTCCGGTTCTACCCTCGGCGAGGCGCTTCGCCTTGCTAGCGATGCCGTGGAAGTTGCGGTTGCCGGACGCATGGACGACGATATGGACCTTCCTCCGCCCAGCGGGGTGCGAAACGGGGAGCACGCCGTTTCGCTGCCGGCGCAGCTATCAGCCAAGGCGGCCGTCTACTCGGCCTGGAAGGCGGCCCACCTGACAAAGGTCGAGTTCGCGCGGCTGCTCGACCGGAACGAGGCCGAGGTGCGCCGGATCCTGAACCCTCGGCATGGCACGAAACTCGATCAGCTCGAGCAAGCCGCCAACGCGCTTGGCGGACGCCTCGTTGTCGGGTTCGAGCGCACCTGAGCTTCCAGGCTTCTCCGGTGCGAGTTCGCTTGGCACGTTACATACCCACAAGAGTGCGGAGTGCCCGCCGGGGAACGCCGAACTGACCTAGGGGCTCCAAGAGAAGGGCAGCAATCGCAATGCACCGGATCGGGGTGATCGGGCTTGGAAAAATCGCGCAGGACCAACACCTGCCGGTGATCGCCAAGAGCAGGGCCTTCGAGCTCGCCGCGATATCAAGCCAGCGTGGGCTGACGGCGGAGAATGCACTCGCGTTCCGCGATCACCACGATCTCTTGGCGAAGGCGCCGGGTCTCGACGCCGTCGCGGTCTGTACGCCGCCCCCGGCGCGCTATTCGATCGCCCGCGATGCGCTCGCCGCCGGGGTCGACGTCATGCTGGAGAAGCCGCCGACCGCAACGCTCTCGGAGCTGTCGGACCTCGTGCGTCTGGCAGCGGAGCGCAAGCGCGTGCTCATGACCACGTGGCACTCCCAGTACAATTCCGGGGTGGACGAAGCGAAGCGCCTGCTTGCCGGCAAGCGCGTCACAAGGCTCTTCATCGAATGGAGGGAGGACGTGCGCAAATGGCATCCGGGCCAGGCCTGGATTTTCAAGGCCGGCGGCTTCGGGGTCTTCGATCCCGGCATCAACGCGCTGTCGATCGTCACGAAGATCATGCCGGAGACCGTCGGGGTGAAGGATGCCGAACTTTCTTTCCCCGCCAACGCCGAAGCGCCGATCGCAGCCGACCTAACCTTCGCCGTCGGCGGCCGCGGCGGCGAATTCAGCGCCGTCATGGACTGGCGCCCGATCGAGCGCGACGTCTGGGAGATTTCGGTCGAGACCGGGGACGGCGTCCGGCTGCACCTGTCGGCGGGCGGCGCGCGGCTCGCCGTCGACGGCAGGGTCACGGTGGATCGGCGGCCGGAAGAATACGAGGCGATCTACGCGCATTTCGAACGCCTGCTCGGCGACCGTGTGAGCCATATCGACGTCGCGCCGTTCGAGCTCGTCGCGGACGCCTTCATGATCGGACGCCGAACCGAGGTCGAGGCGTTCGAAGAATGAACGGCTGACGACCGAGGGCGGCGTCAGTGCGCAATGGGCGGTTATTGCGGAAGCTGCGGGCGGCCCCACGGGATGACCGCCCATATGCGTTCATGGCCGTAATAGAGGGCGATCTTGGTGATCATCTCCGTCGTGGCGATGGCGCCCGCGAACCTGAAGCTGCCGGTGATGAGGAGGCTGAGCAGAAAGGTGTCGAGGCTACCAGTGATCCGCCAGCTCACCGCCTTCGCAAGCGATCTCGAATGCGCCTCGCCGCGGCCGAAGGACATCAACCTTACCCCGATGGTCAGCATGCCGCCCGTCTCCCCGCTCACCCTGGCCCGATTTTATTCTCGGCGGCAAAAGCCGAACAAGCATTGACATCCGCGAAAAATCGTTGAAGGCGCGCGACCCCTATCCGGCCGTCGGCCGCCGGTATGTCCAGACCCGCCCGGGCGGCAGGTTGAAGGTCACCCATTTCGACTTCTCGACCGTGAGCCGACCGGGAACCGCTTCCTGCGGCGGCACGAACGAATAGGAAAGCTGCGCGACGGCGCCCCCCGGCGCCAGCCGGTCGAGCAGGTCCTCCAGGTACGGCACACGCTTCGCCTTCGGCAGATTGAGCAGCGGAATGCCGGACAGCGCCGCCGAAAACGTCACGCCGCGGAAGGAACCGAGCGTCCGGTCGAGGTCGAGCGCGTCGCCCCGGATGATGTTCGCCGTTGGGAACCGTTCGCGAAGCAGGCGAAAGAAGCCCGCATCATATTCGACGCAGACGACCCGTTCGGCGGGAATGCCGGCGTCGATCAGAGCCTGGGTGACGACCCCCGTCCCCGGACCCAGCTCGAGCACGTGGCCGCCGCGGTCGGGATTGGCGTGGCGGACCATGAGCTTCGCCAGCGTGCGGCCGGTCGGCGAGACGGCGCCCATCTTGATCGGATTGGCCGCCCAGGTCCGGAAGAAACGGACCTCGTCCTCGATGCGTTCGGCAAGCGATAGGTTCTTCCTGCTCATCCCGGATGCCGTCCCGCGCTCCCTGGTTGGGCGAAGGAGCAATTTGCATGCCATCTACTTCTCGCCAAGCGTCTCGAAGAAATCCTTGACGCGCGAGAAGAAGCCGGCCGATTCGGGGTTGTTCTCCTCGTTGGAGACCCGCTCGAACTCCTCCAGAAGCTCGCGCTGGCGGCGGGTGAGGTTCTGCGGCGTCTCCACGACGATCTGCACGTACATGTCGCCCGTCTGGCGCGTGCGCAGCACCGGCATGCCCTTGCCCTTCAGGCGGAACTGCCGCCCGGTCTGCGCCCCCTCGGGAACCTTGACGCGGGTGCGGCCCCCGTCGAGGGTCGGCACCTCGAACTGGCCGCCGAGCGAGGCCGTGGTGATCGACACCGGCACGCGGCAGAAAATATCGGCGCCGTCGCGCTGGAAGAAGGCGTGCGGCCGGATCGAGAGGAAGATGTACAGATCGCCGGCCGGCCCGCCGCGCAAGCCCGCCTCGCCCTCGCCGGCAAGGCGAATACGGGTGCCGTCCTCGATGCCGGCGGGGATGTTCACCGACAGGGTCCGCATCTGGCTGACGCGGCCGGCGGCGCCGCATGCGGCGCAGGGGTCCGACACCACCTCGCCGCGACCGTGGCAGGACAGGCAGGTGCGCTCGATATGGAAGAAGCCGCCCTGGCTCGCGCGCACCCGGCCGGCGCCGCCGCAGGTCGGACACGTCTTCGGGCTGGTCCCCGGCTTCGAGCCGGTGCCCGCGCAGGCTTCGCAGGTCACGCTGGTCGGGACTTCGACCTCCACGGTCTTGCCCGCATAGGCCTCCGCCAGCGTGATCTCCAGATTGTAGCGGAGATCGGAGCCGCGTTCGCGCGAGGGGCGGCGGCCGCCGCCGCGGAAGTCGCCGAAGAACTCGTCGAAAATGTCGGCGAAGGAAGCGAAGCCGGAGGCCGCCCCGGTCCCCGGGTGGTCGAAGGCCTGATGGCCGTAGCGATCGTAAGCGGCCCGCTTCTGCGGATTCCTGAGAATCTCGTAGGCCTCGTTGACCTCCTTGAACTTCAGCTCTGCCGTGGTGTCGCCGCCGTTGCGGTCGGGGTGCAGCCGCATCGCGAGCTTGCGGAAGGCGCTCTTCAGCTCCTTCTCGTCGCATCCCCGCGCGACGCCGAGAACCTCGTAGAAATCGCGTTTCGCCATCGATTATCGCTGAAGGCCCTTGGAGAAACCGCCCGGCTTTGCCGGGCGGTCTGCATTCTACCTGACTAGGACGCGGAGCGCTTGCGCTCGTCCTCCTGGATCTCCTCGAAATCGGCGTCGACCACCTCCTCGCCGGAGGCGGTGGTGCCGCCGCCGTCGCCACCGTCGCCGCCGGAGGACCCAGTCTCCTCCTGGCTCGCCTTGTACATCGCCTCGCCGAGCTTCATGGAGGCCTGCGCCAGCGCCTGGCTTTTCGCCTGGATGTCGCTTGCGTCCTCGCCGGCCACAGCCGTCTTCAGATCGCCGATCGCCGCCTCGATGGCGGATTTCTCGGCGTCGCCGACCTTGGAACCGTGCTCGGCCATCGCCTTTTCGGTGGAGTGGAGGAGCGCTTCCGCCTGGTTCTTCGCCTCCACCAGCGTGCGCCGCTTCTTGTCAGCCTCGGCGTTGGCCTCGGCGTCCTTCACCATCTTCTCGATCTCGGCGTCGGAAAGGCCGCCGGACGCCTGGATGCGGATCTGCTGCTCCTTGCCGGTGCCCTTGTCCCTCGCCGAGACGTTGACGATGCCGTTGGCGTCAATGTCGAACGTCACCTCGATCTGCGGCACGCCGCGCGGAGCCGGCGGGATGCCGACCAGGTCGAACTGGCCCAAGAGCTTGTTGTCGGCCGCCATCTCGCGCTCGCCCTGGAAGACGCGGATCGTCACCGCGCCCTGATTGTCCTCCGCCGTGGAGAAGACCTGGCTCTTCTTGGTCGGGATCGTCGTGTTGCGGTCGATCAGCCGGGTGAATACGCCGCCCAGCGTCTCGATGCCGAGCGACAGCGGCGTCACGTCGAGCAGGAGCACGTCCTTCACGTCACCCTGCAGCACGCCGGCCTGGATCGCCGCGCCGATCGCCACCACCTCGTCCGGGTTGACGCCCTTGTGCGGCTCCTTGCCGAACAGCTGCTTCACCACCTCCTGCACCTTCGGCATGCGCGTCATGCCGCCGACCAGCACCACCTCCTCGATGTCGCCCGGCGAGATGCCGGCATCCTTCATCGCGTTCTTCACCGGCTGGATGGTGCGCTGAATCAGATCCTCGACCAGGCTCTCGAATTTCGCGCGCGAGAGTTTCAGCGTCAGGTGCTTCGGCCCCGACGCGTCGGCGGTGATGTAGGGCAGGTTGATCTCGGTCTGCGCGCTGGAGGAGAGCTCGATCTTGGCCTTCTCGGCCGCCTCCTTCAGGCGCTGCAAGGCAAGCGGGTCCTTCCGCAGGTCAATGCCCTGGTCCTTCTTGAACTCGTCGGCGAGATAATGAACGAGGCGCATGTCGAAATCCTCGCCGCCGAGGAAGGTATCGCCGTTGGTCGACTTCACCTCGAAGACGCCGTCGCCGATCTCCAGGATGGAAATGTCGAAAGTGCCGCCGCCGAGGTCGTAAACGGCGATCGTCTTGCCTTCCTTCTTGTCGAGACCGTAGGCGAGCGCCGCCGCCGTCGGCTCGTTGATGATGCGCAGGACCTCGAGGCCCGCGATCTTGCCGGCGTCCTTGGTCGCCTGCCGCTGCGCATCGTTGAAGTAGGCGGGAACGGTGATGACCGCCTTCTCGACCTTCTCGCCGAGGTAGGATTCGGCCGTCTCCTTCATCTTCTGCAGGATGAAGGCTGAAATCTGCGATGGCGAATATTTGGTGCCGTCGATCTCGACCCAGGCGTCGCCGTTGTCGGCGCGCACGATCGGATAGGGAACGAGCTTCTGGTCTTCCTTGACGGTCGGGTCGTCGAAGCGGCGGCCGATCAGCCGCTTGACGGCGAAGATGGTGCGCTTCGGGTTGGTGACCGCCTGGCGCTTGGCCGGCTGGCCGACCAGGCGCACGCCGTCGGCAGTGAAGGCGACGATCGACGGGGTGGTCCGGCCGCCTTCGGAATTCTCGATCACCTTCGGATTCTTGCCGTCCATGACGGCGACGCACGAATTGGTCGTGCCGAGGTCGATGCCGATGACTCTCGCCATTTTTACTTCTCCTCTTCCGGCAGGCCGGCCGGACCCGAGACGGCGTCCATCATCGGAAGGCGAAACGCCCTCTCCGGCCCCCACGAGATTCCATGTGGTGTCGCGCCGTGTTCCGGTTCAAGGCCGGGCCCGACGCGGGTTGCGGCTCATATAAGAAGGGCCTTTCCGGCTCGCAAGCGCGTGATCGCGGGGATGCCGGCGCAAGCTCCTTCGATTGCGGGCCCCGTTGTGCTAGGCCTTCCCGTGTCGGCACGTCGATGCGGTCACCGCCATGGCCATCCCCTCACCCTCCGCCGGCCTGCTCGGCGTCCTTCTCGCAGCTCTCTCCGGCTTTGCCGCCGCTGAGGAGAGAGTGGCGCTGGTCATCGGCATCGGCGCCTACCAGAACCTCTCCCCGCTCGGCAATCCGGTCGGCGACGCGGGGGCCGTCGCCGCCTCGCTCCGCGGCCACGGCTTCGAAGTGTTCGAGCGCTATGACCTCGCCCGCGGCGATTTCCTGAACGCGCTCGAGGATTTTCGGCGGCTGTCCGACGAGGCCGACGTCGCCCTCGTCTATTATGCCGGGCACGGCATGGAGATCGCCGGCAGGAACATCCTGGCGCCGGTCGACACCGAGGTCAGTTGCGAGCCGAAGGAGGCGCGCCGGACGGTGGAGGTCGAGGATCTCTTCGAAGCGCTCGGGCATGCCCCGAACCAGATCGTGCTGCTCGACGCCTGCCGCGACGACCCGTTCCCACAATGCGCCAGCCGTGGGGCGCGCTCCGGCGGAGGGTTCCGCGGCCTGCAGCGCGTCGTCGAGGCCGACACCTCGCTCCTCATCGCCAACGCCACGCTCTCAGGACAGCTTGCCGCCGACGGCGAGGCAGGCGGCCATTCGCCGTTTGCGCAGGCGCTCCTCGCCCGCTTCGCCACCGACAGCGCCGCGCCGTTCCGCGACATGCTCGACCGGACGGCGCGCGACGTCCGCAGCCTGACGAACGGAAGCCAGGTGCCCGAGATCATCACGCAGGGCGGAGCGCCGGGCATCTGCCTCGACGCCGACTGCGACGCGGCGACGGTCGATCAGTCTCCCGCTCCGCCTCCGCCGCCCCCCGCCCAGACCGCCGCGCGCGACGCCCCCGACGACAAGGCGGCCTACGAGGCGGCGGTGGCGGTCGGCAGCTGCGGCGCGCTGGAAGCCTTCCACAACGCCTTCCCGAATTCCTTCTACGCCGCGCTCGCAAGGGAGCGGGCGGTCACGGCATGCGCCGCACCGCCGGCGCCCGTCCCGCAGCAGCAGGCAGCGGTGGCGCCGCAGTCGGCGGAGCGCGGCGGCGAGTCCGGCTTCATCTTTCCCGATTCCGACGTGAGGCGGCTTGGGCCGCACGACCTCGCCGGGCTTTCGGCCTCGGAGCTGCGCGTCGCGCGAAACGAGATTTTCGCGCGTCGGGGCCGCTTCTTCAAGAGCGCCGACCTCGACGCCCATTTCCGGCAATATTCCTGGTACCGGCCACACAGCTGGGAGCCGCGGCTGAACGCGGTGGAGACCTATAATGTCGGCCTGATCCAGGCCGAGGAAAACCGCCGTTGAGATTCTTCGCCTGTCTGACGGCGATTGCGACATTTTTCATCGCCGGACCGCCGTCGGCTGCCGCCGAGACGGCGTCGCTCGACGCGCTGGTCGCGGCCTATCCGGAACAGCTCGCGGCCCATGACGGCGCCACGCTCATCTGGCGCGACGGCACGCGCATGCCGATCTCCGAC
>DASWJZ010000057.1:0-15940 GCA_036396875.1 Propylenella sp. | reverse complement strand
GCGGATGTCGAACTCGACGAGGCGGTGGCGGCGGCGCTCGACGCGAAATTCCAGACGTCCGGCCAGGACTGCCTCGCCGCCAACCGCCTCTATGTCCACGCCGACATTTACGAGGCTTTCGTCGAGCGGTTCGCGGCGCGGGCGAAGGCGCTGAAGGTCGGGAGCGGCTTCGAGGCCGGCGTCGCGATCGGCCCGCTGATGCACGAGCGCGCGGTCGCAAAGTGCCAGGCGCATGTCGACGACGCGATTGCGAAGGGCGCCCGGCTGCTTGCCGGCGGCCGCCGCCTCGGCGGCCTCTTCTACGCGCCGACCGTGCTTGCCGACGCCGACGAGGAGATGGCGATCTTCAACGAAGAGACCTTCGGCCCGGTAGCCGCCGTCGCCCGCTTCGAGACCGAGGCGGAAATCGTCGAGCGGGCGAACGCTACCCGCTACGGGCTCGCCGCCTACCTCTATACGCGCGATCACGACCGCGTCTGCCGGATGACCGGGGCGCTCGCCTACGGCATGGTGGGGGTCAATTGCGTGAAGATGACGGGCGCGCCGATTCCCTTCGGCGGCGTCAAGGAGTCGGGGCTTGGCCGCGAGGGCGGGCGGCACGGCATCCACGAATTCACCGAACTGAAATACGTCTGCGCCGCCTACAAGGCGGCATGAACGATAACGAGGAGCGGCGGCTTTTCCTTTCTGTCGTCATTGCCGGGCTTGACCCGGCAATCCACTCCGTTGCGGCGGCGGCGAGCGGGATGGCATGGATGCCCGGATCAAGTCCGGGCATGACGACCGGAGAGGATTTACGAAACCAGAGGACAAGCGGAATGAACCGTCACATCGCGACCAACGACCTCGAAGTCATCGACCGGGCGCATGTCTTCCATCCCTCGACGCATCTCGCGCAATTCGCGCGCGGCGAGGCGCCGAGCCGGATCGTCACCGGCGGGCGCGGCATCCGCGTCGCCGATCGTGACGGCCGGGAAAGCATCGACGCCTTCGCCGGGCTCTACTGCGTGAATGTCGGTTACGGCCGCAAGGAGATCGCCGACGCCATCTACGAGCAGGCGAAGAAGCTCTCCTACTACCACGCCTATGCCGGCCACTCGAACGAGCCGGTGATCCGGCTGTCGGAGCGCGTCGTCGCCAAGGCCGGCCTCGGCATGCAGCGCGTCTATTGGGGCATGTCCGGATCCGACGCCAACGAGACCAACATCAAGCTCGTCTGGTTCTACAACAACGTCCTCGGCCGGCCAGAGAAGAAGAAGATCATCTCGCGGCTGCGCGGCTATCACGGCTCGGGAATCATGACCGGCAGCCTGACCGGCCTGCCGCTCTTCCACAATGCCTTCGACCTGCCGCGCCCACCGATCCTGCACACCGCTTGTCCGCACTACTGGCGCTCGGGCCAGCCCGGCGAGAGCGAGCGGGACTTTTCGCGCCGCATGGCGGCGGAACTCGAACGCCTGATCCTGGCCGAAGGGCCGGACACGGTGGCGGCGTTCATCGGCGAGCCGGTGATGGGCACCGGCGGGATCATTCCCCCGCCGCAAGGCTATTGGGCGGAGATTCAGACGATCCTGAAGCAGTACGACATCCTGCTCATCGCCGACGAGGTGGTGACGGCGTTCGGGCGGACGGGCGAATATTTCGGCTCGCACACCTACGGCATCGAGCCCGATCTCATCACGATCGCCAAGGGCGTCTCCTCCGGGTATCTGCCGCTCTCAGGCGTGATCGTCGGCGAGAAGGTGTGGAAGGTGCTGGAAGAGGGGACGGACGAACTCGGCGTCATCGGCCATGGCTGGACCTATTCGGCGCACCCGCTCTGCGCCGCCGCGGCCAACGCCAATCTCGACATCGTCGACCGCGAGGATCTGACCGGCAACGCCCGCAGCACGGGCGCCTATTTCCAGAAGCGGCTGAACGAGACGTTCGGCGATCACCCGATGGTGGGCGAGGTGAGAGGAATCGGCCTGCTCGCCGCGCTCGAATTCGTCGCCGACAAGGCCGGCAGAAAACCCTTCGATCCGGCGCTGAAGGTCGGGCCGCGCGTCTCGGCCGCCGCGCTCGAGGAGGGGCTGATCGCCCGCGCTTTGCCGCACGGCGACATTCTCGGCTTCTCGCCGCCGCTCATCATCACGCCAGAGGAGGTGGACCAGGTTGTTGCCATGACCGAGCGCGCGGTGAACCGCGTGCACGAATCCCTGTGACGCTGCCGTTGCAGGATTCTCTGGCTGCAGCGTCCTCCCTGCGGGAGGCGCCGGCGTCCTATTTCACGCGGGCCGAGTTCGACGCGCGGCTCGCGGCCGTGCGCCGGCTGATGGCCGAACGCTCGGTCGAACTCTGCCTCATCTCCACGCCGGAGAACATTTTTTACCTGACCGGGCTCGATCACTGGGGCTATTTCGCGCCGCATGTGCTCGTCGTCCCGGCGGACGGCGAGATGGTGCTGATCACGAGGGCGATGGAGACGGTGACCATCGCCAACCAGGTGAGGAACGCGCGCTTCCAGGGACACAGCGACAACGAGACGGCGGCCGACGTCGCCGTGCGCATGCTCGGCGACCGGCGCTATGCGTCGGGGCGCCTTGCCGTCGCCGCGGACGCGACCGTCGAAGCCATTGAACTCAGCGGGGTCCAGAGGGGCCGCATCGGCATCGAAATCTGGTCCGCCGGGCTGCCGCATGGGCTGGCCGAATCCCTGAAGTCGGCGCTCGCCGGCGTCGACTGGATCGACGCGACCGGGCTGGTCGACGGACTGCGCACGATCAAGAGCCCGGCGGAGCAGGCCTTCATGCGCCGCGCGGCAAAGGTCTCGGATGCCGCCGCGCTCGCCGCCATCGAAACGATCCGCGGCGGCGCCAGCGAGCGCGAGGTGGCGGCGGAATGCCAGAAGGCCATGATCGCCGCCGGCGGCACCTATCCGGGTTTTGGACCATTCATCCGCTCGACCAGCCGGCTCGGCGAGGAGCACACGACCTGGTCGGACCAGCGCTTCTCGGCCGGGGACAGCGTGTTTCTCGAACTGTCCGGATGCGTCGCGCGCTATCACGCGCCGCTCGGCCGTCTCATCCATGTCGGCGAGGCGCCGCCGGGCGCGCGCGACATGGCTGCGATCGCAGCGAGGGCGTTCGACGCGGTGCTCGGCGCCCTCACGCCGGGGGCGCTCTTCCGCGACGTCTATGCCGCATGGCAGGCCGTGGTCGACGCGGCGGGCCTCTCCCACTACCGGCGGCATCATTGCGGCTATCTGGTCGGGATCGGCTTCCCACCGAGCTGGACGGGCGGCAACCGGGTCACCGGCCTCCGCCACGACAGCGACATCGCGGTGGCGACCGGCATGACCTTTCACGTGCTGTCGTGGCTTATGGGCACGGGGCGCGGCGACCATTTCATCTCAAACACGGTGCTCCTCGGCGAGGACGGGCCCGAGGTGCTGACCCGGACGCCGTCCGGCGTGACCATCAGATAGAGGCGGACGAATGGAATTCGGCAGGAACAACACGCCGTTCAGCGAGGCGGAATTTGCCGCGCGTCTCGCCAAGACCAAAGCGCGCATGGAAGCGGCCGGAATCGACGCGCTGATCGTCAGCGATCCGGCCAACATGAACTATCTCACCGGTTATGACGGCTGGTCGTTCTACGTGCATCAGGCGGTGATCGTCGATCTGAGCCTTGACAAGCCGCTCTGGATCGGCCGCGGCCAGGACGCCAATGGCGCCCGGCTTACCACGATCCTGCCGCCGGAGAACATCTACGGCTACGCCGACGACCATGTACAATCGACGAGCAAGCACCCGATGCAGTTCGTCGCAAGGGTGCTTGAGGAGCGGGGCCTGGCGGCGGGCGCGATCGGGGTCGAGGCGGACTGCTACTACTTCACCGCCAAGGCGCAGGCCGTCCTCGAGACGGAATTGCCGGACGCGCGGATCGTCGATGCCGGCGTCCTCGTCAACTGGGTGCGCGCGGTGAAGTCGGACGCCGAGATCGCGCTGATGAACGAGGCGGCGCGGATCGCCGAATCCACGATGCAGGCGGCGATCGACGCGATCGGCGTGGGCGTGCCGCAATATGAGGTCGCCGCGGTGATCCAGGCGACCGGAACGCGCGGCGTGAACGGCTACGGCGGCGACTATCCGGCGATCGTCCCGCTGATGCCGACCGGGGTCGGCACGTCGTGTCCGCACCTCACCTGGCAGGACGCGCCGTTCGAGGCGCAGACCGGCACGACGATCGAAATCGCCGGCGTCAGGCGGCGCTACCACGTGCCGATGACGCGCACGGTCTATCTCGGCACGCCGCCGCGGAAGATGACCGACGCCGCAAAGGTGGTCGCCGAAGGGATCGAGGCTGCCCTGTCGGTCGCCCGGCCGGGGGCGGGGACACGCGACGTGCATGCCGCATGGACGCGCACGATCGAGCGGCACGGCCTCTTCAAGGACTCCCGCTGCGGCTATGCGATCGGCCTGAACTATCCGCCGGACTGGGGCGAGCGGACGCTCTCGCTGCGCGCCACCGACGAGACGATCCTGGAGCCGAACATGACGATCCATTTCATGCCGGGAATCTGGCTCGACGATTGGGGCATCGCGATCTCCGAGCCGATCCGGATCACCCAGACAGGCGTGGAGCCGTTCTGCAGCTTTCCCCGCCGCCTCTTCGTGAAGTAAGCAGGCCGCGTCGGGTGAGGCGCCGGCCGGCGCCGGATTCGGGGGGAGAGAGCAGGATGATCGACGAACCGCCGCTTCTGACCGTGCGCCGGAATTTTCCGCGGCCGGGCGCCGACCAGGTCGCAGCCTTCGCAGGGCTGCAGACCGGCTTCGTCGCCGACGCGCTCGGCGGCCGCGGCGCCCTCGCCGGTTCGATCAAGCCGGTTTCAGCCGCGAACGCCTTCTGCGGCGTTGCGCTGACATGCGAGGCGGGGCCGGCCGACAACCTTGCCGTCGTTGCCGCGCTCTCCATGGCTGCGGCCGGCGACGTGATCGTCTGCGCGGCGGACGCATTCGCGAACACCGCGGTGATCGGCGATCTGGTCCTCGGCATGATGAAGAATTGCGGCCTCGCCGCCTTCGTCACCGACGGTTTTGTACGGGACATGGTCGGCATACGCGCGGTCGGGCTTCCCTGCTATGCCGCGGGCGTGACGCCGAACTCGCCGGCGCGAAACGGGCCGGGCAGCGTCGGTTTGCCGATCGTCGTCGGCGGCGTCGCGGTCGGCCCGGGCGATATCGTGATCGGCGACGAGGACGGCGTGGTCGTCGTGCCGTTCGCGCGGATCGAGGAGGCGCGTGCCAGGCTGCCCGCGATCCGCGCCGCCGAAGCGGAGCTCGACGCCGAGGTGAAGGCCGGGCTGCTGGTTCCCGCGTTCCTTCAGGCGCTGCTCGACGGCGGCCGCTTCCGCGAGGTCGACTGACGCGATCGCGCCGCATGAGAGAAGAGAACGATCAAGGGCGCCCTACACGGTCGGTGATTACGAAGCCGATTACAGCCCGATCCCTCGGGAGCAACTGGACAAAGCGTGATCCCGAGATCGAAGGGCTGCTCGCGCGAAGTTCGAACTCAATAACCTATAGGCTCGGCTGCGCCGAAATCCGGGTCACGCATTTCTGCCGCGGAACGCGAACACAGCGATACCCACGATGACCAGAACGACCACGAGCAGGCCGATTTCTCCGAAGCCACCCATTCCCCATCCATCCATTCCCCATCCATCGCTCATCATCGTTGTTCTCCCTCAAAAGGATTGCGTATACTTGTGGTCAGGATTTAGGACTCTATCACAGGTTCTTATCGAGCACCCAGAACTCGGGCGCGCTTCCTATATAACTCAAAACTCTTGCCTTAGTTCCGTTCATTGCAAATAAAACTGGAGCAACCAGACCGTCAGCACCAGCTGGCCTGGTCGCCAGCGGGCGCCCGCAATAATTCCTGGATGTTTGCTTCGATGATCCGGAAGCCGACATCGCCGTAGAGCTTCTGGCGTCCATCATTCAAAACGAAGCTTGGACTGCCTTCGATGCGGATCTTGTCGGCGTCTTGATAGTCCGTAGCCAGTCTGGCAAATGCGGTCCCCTCGTGAATGCTTTTTTCAATCGCGTCTATATCGACGCCGAGAGCATCTGCCAGTTCGCATTGAACGTCCCAACGGGCGATGTCGCGGCAATCCCGGAAAAACGCGCAACGGAATGCCCACATCACCTCCTCGAAGATCGAGGTCGCCGACCCGCTTTGGCCTTCACTTCGTTCTTGCTGCCAATGCCGGACCGCGGTCATAAACAAATGTGCGCTTGCCGATGTTGGCGAGCGGGTTTTCAGCCAAATGTCCGGATGGACTTCGATATGCGGAAACTGCTGCGCCACTTGTCGCAAATGTGCATTGAACCCGGCATATTCACCCTTGTCTCGCCAAGTCGAGGTGATCTTGCGGGCCGTATCGCCAAACACTGAGCACAACCGATAGTCCAATCGAACCGAGTCGCCGAATTTCTCCTTGACCGCATCGATGCGAACCTGCGTTGCATAGGCCCAAATGCACAATACGTCCGAGAAATAGGTAACCTGGACGGCGCTCATCTGATCGGCTCCCTCCTGTTCAGTCCTGTCCAGCCGGCGGCGCGGAGAATTGACAAGGCTTTCACGGCTTATTTCTCCATTTCGGTAAGGGCGCACTGCTTCGCCAGCGCCGTTCCTTTCTAGGTACAATTTTGTCTTCCCAACTCCGACAAGACCGAGGACCGCCTTAAGTCGAAGGAATTGTATCGCCTCGCCGCTTCGCACCGGGTTCCACGGGTCCATCGTTATTATCTTCTTTGGTGTGAGGAGTATTTCCTCGCGCCAGGCTACCTCAGGGAGCAGAACGTCATTTTGGGTCGGCTGGGGCCGCTGGAAATGGCCCGGATGCGTGAGTGTTTGGCGCGGCGCGGCCTCAAGGGTAGCTGAAGTTTCAGACTGAGGCGACTACCTCCCGCGCCCTGCGCCGGACCTTGATCCTCACCCTCCGTTAACCATAAGCTGGTGCATTGTCGGGGGGCCGGCGGCAGCCCCGGGCCGCGCTTTTGTCACATTCGGCCGTCACAAGCCGCCGCAGATCGGAACCGGGCGATCCTTCTCATGAATCCTGAAGTCCTGGAGACCGCGTTGGCCGGGCCGGCGGGCGGCTTCTCACTGTTCGCCCTCTTCTGGCAGGCGCACATCGTCGTGAAGCTCGTCATCGTCGGGCTTCTGATCGCGTCGGTCTGGTGCTGGGCCATCATCGTCGACAAGCAGCTTTTGTTCTCCCGCACGAAGCGGCAGATGGACCATTTCGAAGGCGTATTCTGGTCCGGGCAATCGCTGGAGCAGCTCTACCAGCAGGTTTCGGCGCGCGACGCGCATGGCATTGCCGCGCTGTTCGTGGCCGCGATGCGCGAGTGGAAGCGCACTTATGAATCGGGCGTGCGGACGCTGCACGGGCTGGGAGGGCGCATCGATCGCGTCATGGACGTGACGCTCGCCCGCGAAGTGGACCGGCTCGAGCGGCGGCTGCTGGTGCTTGCAACAGTCGGATCGGCGGCCCCCTTCATCGGGCTCTTTGGAACCGTGTGGGGAATCATGACCTCGTTCCAGGCCATTGCCGCGTCGCAGAACACGAACCTCGCCGTCGTCGCGCCCGGCATCGCCGAGGCGCTGCTGGCGACCGCGCTCGGGCTTCTCGCCGCCATTCCGGCGGTAATGTTCTACAACAAGTTCTCGGCGCAGGTGTCGCGGCTGGCGACGCGGATGGAGGGCTTCTCCGACGAGTTCGCCGCGATCCTGTCGCGTCAGATCGACGAGCGGAACGCCGCCTGATGCCAGGCGCTCCGGCATCGGCCGTTCCCTCAGGCCGCCGCCACAAGGCGCGGCGCCGGCATGTGCCGATGGCGGAGATCAACGTCACGCCGTTCGTCGACGTAATGCTGGTGCTGCTCATCGTCTTCATGGTCACCGCGCCGCTGCTGACGGTCGGCGTGCCGGTCGACCTGCCGAGCGCCAACGCGCAGCAGATCAGCGCCGACACCGAGCCGCTGAACATCAGCGTGCGCGCGGGAGGCGAGATCTATTTGCAGGAAGCGCAGGTCTCCGCCGAAGAGCTGTCGGAGAAAATCAGGGCCATCCTGCAGACCGACCCGCTGAAGCGGATCATCATCAGCGGTGACAAGGACGCCGATTACGGCACCGTCGCCTCCATCTTCGCCCGGCTCAAGGAGGCCGGCACGGGGCGCGTCCTGCTGCAGACGAAGGCGCTCGGGGAGACGGACAGCTGATCAATGCGGGCCGGGCTCACCGTCTCAATCATCGGTCATGCGGCCATCCTTGGTTTCGGCTTCATCGCATTTCCGGAGGCGCTGCCCTTCCGCGCCGAGGAGATCGAGGCGCTCCCCGTCGAGCTGATCGATGTGGCGGAGGCCGCCGACCTGATGCAGGGCGACGAGGATTCGAGGGAGCTTCCGGAGGAAGCGCCGCAACCGAAGCCCGAGGTCGAGGCGGAAGCGCCCGCGCCGGAACCGGCCGAGACGCCGGCGCCGAAGCCGGTCGAAGCGGCCCTCCCGCCGGAGCCGCCGCCCCCGCCGCCCGAACCGGAAGCCGAGCCGGAACCCGAGGCGGAACCGGAGGCGGTGGCGGCGCTGCCGGAACCCGAAACCGTGCCGGAACCGCTCGCCGAGGCAATCCCCGAGCCGGCGCCGCGGGTGCCCGACAACCCGAACCGGCCGCGTCCGCGCCCCGATCCGCCGAAGCCGGTGGCGACCCCGAAGCCGCAGCCGCAGCAACCGGTCGCGGCGCAAAGCCCGGAGAAGGAGCCGGACTTCAATCCGGACGACATCGCCGCGCTTCTGAACAAGCAGGATCCGGCGGGCGGCGGCGATCCGGAGCCGAGCCCGGAACCGCAGACGATCGGCTCGATCGACGGGCAGGCCGAGGCGGCGATGACGCAAAGCGAGATCGGGGCGCTGAAAGCGCGGCTTTACCAGTGCTGGAACCCGCCGGTCGGCGTGCGCGAGGCCGGCACCCTGGTGGTCGAGGTGCGAATCCTGCTGATGCCGGACGGCAGCCTCGCCGGACCGCCGACCATCGAAGGCATCACGCAGGCGAGCAGCCCGCTGGCGCAGATCGCGGCGGAAAGCGCCATCCGCGCCGTCATCGATTGCGCCCCCTTCGGCGACATACTCCGGCCCGAAAAATATGCCTTGTGGAGTGAGATCATCTTCGAATTCGACCCGCGCGAGATGCTCGGCGGATGATTCTGAGGAGGCCCTTCCCGATGAAGTTTGCTGGTCCGGCGTTCCTGCTTGTCCGCGTGGGGCTGCTGATAATTCTCGCCATCTCCATCATCGGAGTGACGGGCCGGGCGCTGGCGCAGCTTCGCGTCGACATCACGCAGGGCACGATCAAGCCGATGCCGATCGCCATCCCCGCCTTCGTGGGCGCGGCTGGCAGTGTGGACGAACTCAGCCAGAACGTCGCGCAGGTGGTCACCGCCGACCTCAAGCGGTCCGGCCTGTTCGCGCCGGTCGACCCGTCGGCCTTTCTGGAGCCTGTCGCGCCGCCGAGCGCAACGCCGAATTTCGCCAACTGGCGGCCGCTCAACGCGCAGGCGCTGGTCTCGGGAAGCGTGGCGACCACCGGCGACGGGCGCATTGTCGCCGAATATCGGCTGTGGGACATCGTCTCTGGCAAGTACCTGGTGGGAAAACAGTTTTTCGCTTCGCCGGAGAACTGGCGGCGGCTCGCCCATATTATTGCAGATTCCGTCTATGAGCGGCTGACCGGCGAGAAAGGCTATTTCGACAGCCGCGTCGCGTTCGTCGACGAGACGGGCGGCAAGTCGCAGCGCGTCAAGCGGCTCGCCATCATGGACCAGGACGGCGCCAATGTCCGCTACCTGACCGACGGGGAGGAGCTTGTCGTCACGCCGCGCTTCTCGCCCTCCCGCCAGGAGCTCGCCTATGCCTCGCTCACCGGCGACAACTGGCACGTCTACGTGCTCAACATCGAAACCGGCCAGCGGGAAAACATCGGCCAGTTCCCGAACATGGCGTTCAGCCCGCGCTTCTCGCCGGACGGACAGCAGGTCGTGCTTTCCCTGCAGCAGGGCGGAAACGCCAACATCTACAGGTTCGATCTGAGGACGCGGCAGCTGACGCGGCTGACCGATTCGCCGTCGATCGACACGGCGCCGTCCTACTCGCCGGACGGAAGCCAGATCGTATTCGAATCCGACCGCGGCGGTCAGCAGCAGCTCTATGTCATGAACGCGCTCGGCGGCGAAGCGCGGCGCATCAGCTTCGGGACCGGCCGCTACGGAACCCCGCTCTGGTCGCCGCGCGGCGACCTCATCGCCTTCACCAAACAGGAGGGCAACAGCTTCAAGATCGGGGTGATGCGGCCGGATGGCTCGGGCGAGCGCATCCTCACCGAGGGGTTCCACAATGAAGGGCCGACCTGGTCCCCCAACGGCCGTGTGCTGATGTTCTTCCGTGATTCCGGCGGCGCGAATGGCGGCCCGCAGCTCTACTCCGTCGACATTACCGGCTACAACGAGCAGATCGTGCCGACCCCGAGCTTTGCCTCCGACCCCGCCTGGTCGCCGCTCCTGAGCTGAGGCCGGCCGGCGTTAACGGCCGGTTAACTTTGGTGCTAGACCGTCGATTAACCATCGGGGCCTAAGGCGTCGCCCCATACTGTTACTGGAGCTCCCAGCAATGCCGCTCAGTCTATCCTTTGGAAAGGTCCTTGCCGCGCTCTTTCTCGGCGCCGCGGTGGTGGGCGCCGGCTGCGCCAACCAGCAGAAGGCGCTTGACGCAAGCCTCGCGGGCGCCGCGACGCCCGGAAGCCCGCAGGACCTCCAGGTCAACGTTGGCGACCGGGTGTTCTTCGAAACCGACTCGTCGGCGCTGACGCCACAGGCGCGTGCGACCCTCGACCGGCAGGCGCAGTGGCTGACCCAGTATCCGCGCTACACCTTCACCGTCGAGGGCCATGCCGACGAACGCGGCACGCGCGAATACAACCTGGCGCTCGGCGCCCGCCGCGCGACCGCCGCGCGCGACTACCTGATCGCGCGCGGCATCGCCGCCAACCGGATGCGGACGATTTCCTATGGCAAGGAGCGCCCGGTCGCCGTCTGTGACGACATCTCCTGCTGGTCGCAGAACCGCCGCGCCGTCACCGTCCTCGACGGCGCCGGCTCCTAAAGGGCAACCCCGCCATCCGCCTGCGTCAAATGCGGCCCCGCTGGCGGGGCCGTCGCAGTTTGGCCGAATTGATGGTGAGGGTGTATGGGACAGGATCGCGCGGAGCGCACTCATGAAGCATCTTGCTGCCACCCTCCTCCTTTCAGCCACGCTCGCCATGCCGGCGCTGGCGCAGAGCGAGCAGGATATCGGGCAGATGCGGCTTTATATCCAGCAGCTCGAGGATCGCGTCAGGCAACTGACCGGCGAGAACGAGCGGCTCGGCTATGAGCTGAACCAGATGCGGGCGCAGCTCGGCCTGCCGGCGCTGCAGGCGGCCCCCGCCCAGACCGGCGCGGTGAGCCCGCTGCCGCAGGGCGACGCGGTGATCGCCGGCAATCCCGATCTTCCGGCCGTGGCGCCGCAGGATCCCGGCGCGCTTTCGGTGTCGCCGGACGATCCGCTGATCGCACCCGACGGGGTCGAGGACGGAGCGCCGGTCGATCTCTCGGCGCTCGCCGGCGGCGTCGCCGGAGAACTGCTTGGCGCCGACGTGCCGCCCGGGCCGGCTCCGGCGCAGCCCGGACTGCCGGACTCGACGCAGATGGCCGGCCTCCCCGGGACGCCGCCGCCGACTGCGGCGCTCTCCGGCTCGGCGCGCGACGAATACGATCTCGCCTACGGCTATGTCCTGACCGGCGACTACGATCTCGCGGAGGAGAGCTTCAGGAACTGGCTCGCCGTGTTCCCCGGCGATCCGCAAGCGGCGGACGCACAGTTCTGGCTTGGCGAAAGCCACCTGCAGCAGGGCGAGTACCGCGAGGCGGCGAACACCTTTCTTGCCGTGTACAAGCAGTCGCCGGCGAGCGCCAAGGCCGCCGATTCGCTCCTCCGGCTCGGCATGTCGCTGTCCGCGCTCGGCGAGCAGAATGCGGCCTGCGCGACCTTCGGCGAGGTCGGGCGAAAGTATCCGCAGGCCTCCGAGGCGCTGATGAGCCGCGTCCGTGACGAGGAAGCCCGAGCCGGCTGCTGAGGCGCACCGCGTCGATCCGCAGGCGCTTTTCGCGAGGCTTGCCGGACGGCGAGGACTTGTCCTTGCGGTGTCGGGCGGGCCGGATTCCACTGCCCTGATGCTGCTTATGGCGGCCTGGCGCGAGCGGCCTCCGGTGCTCGTTGCCACCGTCGATCACGGTCTGCGGCCGGAGGCTCACGACGAGGCGCGGCTGGTCGCCGAGAATGCCGGCCGGTGTGGGCTGCCCTGCCGCATCATGACGGCCCGCCGCGGAGAGCGCCCCGGCAACCTGCAGGACTGGGCGAGGCGCGCCCGCTACCGGCTCCTGGCGCAAGCGGCGCGGGACGCGGCGTTCGACACGATCGTGACCGCGCATCACCTGGAGGATCAGGCCGAGACTCTTCTCTTGAGGCTCGCTCGCGGCTCGGGCGTCTACGGGCTGGCGGCCATGCGCGACGAAGGGGAGGCGGACGGCGTTCGCCTCGCCAGGCCGCTGCTCGGCGTGCCGAGGGCCATCCTGGCGGGAATCTCCGCCGCCAGCGGGCTGGCGGTCGTCGCCGATCCGAGCAACGCCGATCCGAGGTTCGATCGCGTGCGCATCCGGTCGGCGATGCCGCTCCTGGCCGAGCAAGGCCTGACGGCGGCGCGGCTCGGCGAAACCGCGGCGCGACTCGGCCGGGCGGCGGCGGCGCTCGATCATTATGCGGCGGCGCTGCTGCGTGAGCGTTTCACGGCCGATGCCTTCGGCGTCGTGCGGGGTCCCGCCGCCGGCTTCGGCGAGGTTCCGGAAGAGGTCGGGCTGCGGGCGCTCGCGCTCATCCTGCGGGCGGTCGGCGGCGCCGAATATACGCCGGAGATCGAGAGCGTCGAGGCGGTGCGGGGGGCCCTCCTCGCGGCGGGCGGCGGCGCACTCGCCAGGCGGACCCTGCACGGCGTTGTCATTTCGGTGCGCAACGGCGTTCTTCTCGCGGCCCGGGAATGGGGACGCGAGGGATTGCCCGATGTTCCGGTAACCGGCGCCGCCACTCTCGTCTGGGATGGGCGGTTCAGGGTCGCGATTCCGCCTGCCGGCGACGAGCTTCGCATCGGCCCGCTCGGCCGCTCCGACCGGAGGCTTCGCGCTCCCGGCGCCGACCGCAACGCGCTTCGGACAGCGCCGGGGCTGTTCCAGAACGGGACGCTGGTGGCCGTGCCGGACGGCGTTCTGGCGGACGACGAGGGTGCGCAGCCCGATCGCCTCGCGGCGGAATGCCTTGTCGGACGGCGGCTCGGCATATCGGACTCGCCGCCCGGGCCGCGGCCATAGTCACCATCCCGGCGGATTTCCGCGCCGGCGCAAAGAGTTGCCATTCTCCTTGGCAGCAACCGTGTTAAAACCTATTTAGGCCTATAGGGACCGGGCGCGGCGTCGCGCGCCGCTTCCCGGGGATCGACTGAATGAATCAGAACTTCCGGAATTTCGCGCTTTGGGCCGTCATCCTGCTGCTGCTGGTGGCGCTCTTCAACCTGTTCCAGAACCCGACGGGACAGACCAGTGCGACGGAGATCACCTATTCGCAATTCCGCACCGCCACGAGCGAGGGCCGCGTCAAGAGCGTGGTGATTTCCGGGCAGGAGATCACCGGCAAATACGAGGACGAGACCCGCTTCCGCACGGTCGCCCCCGAGAATGCCGACTACGTGACGCTGCTGGAAGACCGCGGCGTCTCGATCCAGGCGCGGCAGGACGACCAGAAGATGTCGTTCCTGTCGGTGCTGATTTCCTGGTTCCCGATGTTCCTGCTGATCGCGGTGTGGATTTTCTTCATGCGTCAGATGCAGGGCGCCGGCGGCCGCGCCATGGGCTTCGGCAAATCCAAGGCCAAGCTTCTGACCGAGGCGCACGGCCGCGTCACCTTCGAGGACGTGGCGGGCGTCGACGAGGCGAAGGAGGATCTGGAGGAGATCGTCGAGTTCCTGCGCGACCCGCAGAAGTTCCAGCGGCTCGGCGGACGGATTCCGCGCGGGGTGTTGCTGGTCGGGCCGCCGGGCACCGGCAAGACGCTGCTCGCCCGCGCCATCGCCGGCGAGGCGAACGTCCCGTTCTTCACCATTTCCGGCTCCGACTTTGTCGAAATGTTCGTCGGCGTCGGCGCCAGCCGCGTCCGCGACATGTTCGAGCAGGCGAAGAAGAACGCGCCGTGCATCATCTTCATCGACGAGATCGACGCCGTCGGCCGGCACCGCGGCGCCGGGCTCGGCGGCGGCAATGACGAGCGCGAGCAGACGCTGAACCAGCTGCTCGTCGAGATGGACGGTTTCGAGGCGAATGAGGGGATCATCCTGATCGCCGCCACCAACCGGCCCGACGTGCTCGACCCCGCGCTGCTGCGTCCCGGCCGCTTCGACCGGCAGATCGTGGTGCCCAATCCGGATGTGGTCGGGCGCGAGAAGATTCTGAAGGTGCATGTCAGGAAAGTCCCGCTGGCGCCCGGCGTCAACCTGAAGACCGTCGCGCGCGGCACCCCCGGCTTCTCCGGCGCCGACCTGATGAACCTCGTCAACGAGGCTGCGCTGCTGGCGGCCCGCCGCGGCAAGCGGATGGTGACGATGCACGAGTTCGAGGACGCCAAGGACAAGGTGATGATGGGCGCCGAACGGCGCACGCTCGTCATGACCGAGGACGAGAAGCGGCTGACGGCCTATCACGAGGGCGGCCACGCCATCGTCGCGCTGCACGTGCCGTCGACCGACCCGGTGCACAAGGCGACGATCATCCCGCGCGGCCGCGCGCTCGGCATGGTGATGCAGCTGCCGGAGCGCGATCAGCTTTCGATGTCGCTCGAACAGATGACGTCGCGGCTCGCCATTTTGATGGGCGGCCGTGTCGCCGAGGAGCTGGTGTTCGGAGGCAAGCGGGTCACGTCCGGCGCGGCCTCCGACATCGAACAGGCGACCAAGCTCGCCCGCGCGATGGTGACGCGCTGGGGCTTCTCCGACGCGGTCGGCCGCGTCGCCCTCGGCGAGAACCAGGAAGAGATCTTTCTCGGCCATTCGGTCGCGCGGCAGCAGAACGTGTCGGAGGAGACGGCGCGCAAGATCGACCACGAAGTGCGGCGACTGGTCGACGAGGGCTATGAAGAGGCGCGCCGCATCCTGACGCAGCACAAGGACGAGCTGGAGACCCTGGCGCAGGGCCTGCTGGAATTCGAGACGATGACCGGCGAAGAGATCAAGGAGCTGCTGAAGGGGAAGCGTCCGGTGCGGGAAGATCCGAGCAGCGACGAGACGCCGCCGCGCGGCTCCGCCGTGCCGGTCACCGGAAGCAAGCCAAGGACGGACAAGGGCGGTCCGGGTCTGGAGCCGCAGCCGCAGGCCTAATTCTCAAAGAAGTGGACGCAGCAGACGGCGCTTATGATGGGGAAGCTGCATGAAGCGCTGGTGACCGCGGGCGCGGAGAAAGAGGCAGCACGCGAGGCGGCCGAGGAAGTTGCCAACTATGACAGCAGGATTGGACGCGTAGAGGCCGATCTCGTGCTGTTAAAGTGGATGGTCGGCTTCAATGTAGCCATGACACTCGCTATCCTATGGCGCGTTTTCACGTCGTGAGGACTTCTCCGCCATCTCGGCTGAAACCATACGTCACAATTTTTGAAGCTGTGCCGGGCCCTTACGGTCTATTGTCGAGATCCGCGCGCCGCAGGGCGGCAACCGATTCGCGTCGGGCGGCGCGAACGGGGGGAAGGAAGACGTGACCAGGCGCTAC
>DASWJZ010000056.1:0-2422 GCA_036396875.1 Propylenella sp. | reverse complement strand
CACGGTCATCGACGGCCCGTTCACCGAAGCCAAGGAACTCGTCGCCGGCTACTGGATGATCCAGGTCAAGTCGCTGGCCGAGGCGATCGAGTGGGTCAAGCGCTGCCCCAACCCGATGGACGGCGAGTCGGAAATCGAAATTCGCCAAGTGTATGAGCTGGAGGATTTCGGCGAGAGCCCGGCGATCGAGCAGCACCGCAAGGTCGAGGCGTCGCTGCAAAAGGCGAAGCCCGCCGGTGCATGAGCGGCCGAAGCGGCCGGATGGTACCGCCACGGCAAGTCCGGGTCTTTACGCCGCCATCCGCCGGGGCTAGCAAAGCTCCCCGGCGGATGCGCGAGAAAATGGAGCTGCCCTATGTCGTTCATGCTGATCATCAACGAGCCACGCGGGCAGCGGGAGGGTCGAACGCGCGCCGAGGGCGAGGCGCTCTATCAGCGCATGGTCGACTTCGGGGCGACCCTGCATGCCCGCGGCGTGCTCCTCGGCGTCGAATCCCTCGCCTCCGATAAGGGTGCGGCGCGGGTGTCGGTCAGGTCTGGGCGGCGAAGCATCGTCGACGGTCCTTTCGCCGAAGCGAAGGAAATGATCGGCGGCTTCTTTCTTGTCGATGTTGGCACCCGTGAGGAGGCGATCGCGATCGCGGCCGAGTGCCCGGCCGCTGAGTGGGCGAGCGTGGAGGTGCGCGCCGTCGCCCCCTGTTACGACGGCTCCGATTGAATGATGCTGCCTGCATCTTCGAGAAATTCCCCGAAGCGTGTCGAAATCGGACGCGCTCGTTCGTCGTGAAACGGAAGCGCGCCGAACCGACCACATTTGGCGGGGCGCGTTCCGGTCAAACGATGGAGCGAGATCCATGAAATTCATGACGATGGTGAAGTCGGCCGAGAACAGTCCACTCGGACCGCCGCCGCAGGCGCTGATGGACGGGATCATGAAGCTCGGCGAGCAGGCGGCGAAGGCCGGAGTCTTCGTCGAGATGGGCGGCCTGATGCCGAGTGCCGCCGGGGCAACGTTGCGTCTTGCCGGCGGCCAGATCAGTGTGAAGGACGGGCCGTTTGCCGAGGCCAGGGAAGTGATCGGCGGGTACGCCGTGTACGACACGGCGTCGAAGGCGGAAGCAATCGCCTGGGCGACCCGCTTTCTCGACCTTCACAAGCAGCATTGGCCGGGGTGGGAAGGCACGGTCGAGGTTCGGCAGATCATGGAGGGACCACCGCCCGGCTAGCCGAACGGTCCGGCTTGCACCGCTAGGGCTGGAGTGCTGTATCGGCGGCCATGACGGCCGCCGAGACGCACCGCACCATCGACGCCATCTGGCGCATCGAATCCGCCAAAGTCATCGCCGGGCTGACGCGTATGGTGCGTGATGTCGGCCTCGCCGAGGAACTGGCGCAGGATGCGCTGGTCGTTGCGCTGGAGCGCTGGCCGGAGGCCGGCATCCCCGAAAAGCCCGGCGCGTGGCTGATGGCGACCGCCAAGAACCGGGCGCTCGACCGCCTGCGCCGCCGGAAGATGGCCGAGCGCAAGCACGCCGAGATCGGCCGCGACATGGAAGTGGATCAGGAGGCCGTCCCCGACTACGCCGCTCAGATCGACGACGATATCGGCGACGATCTTCTCAGTCTCATCTTCACTGCCTGCCATCCGGTGCTCTCCGGCGAAGCCCGCGTGGCGTTGACGCTTCGCCTCATCGGCGGACTGTCGACGGAGGAAATCGCGCGAGCCTTTGTCAGTCAGGAATCGACGATCGCCCAACGCATCGTGCGCGCCAAGCGCACCCTGGCGGCAGCCGGCGTGCCGTTCGAGGTGCCGCGCGGCAGCGACCGGGCGGAACGGCTCGCGTCCGTGCTGGAGGTCATCTATCTCATCTTCAACGAAGGCTACGCGGCGACCGCCGGCGACGATTGGATGCGGCCGCAGCTTTGCGAGGAGGCCTTGCGGCTCGGTCGCATCCTCGCCGAACTCGCGCCCGGCGAGCCCGAGGTCCACGGCCTCGTCGCGCTGATGGAGATTCAGGCATCCCGCCTTGGCGCCCGTACCGGGCCGGACGGGGATCCTGTTCTGCTCCTCGATCAGAACCGCGGCCGCTGGGACCGGCTCTACATTCGGCGAGGACTGGCGGGGCTGGAGCGCGCCGAGAAGCTTGGCGGGGCGGCGGGCCAATACGCATTACAGGCCGCCATCGCCGCCGGTCACGCGCGCGCGGCCACGGCCGATGAAACCGATTGGGCGAGGATCGCGGCGCTCTATGCAGCGCTCGCGGCGGTCGCACCGTCTCCGGTGGTGGAGCTGAACCGCGCCGTCGCCGTCTCATTTGCGCTTGGACCCGAAGCCGGACTGGCAATCGTCGATGGACTGATCGACGAGCCATCGATGCGATCGTACCACCTGTTGCCGAGCGTCCGCGGTGACCTTCTGGAA
>DASWJZ010000055.1:0-1727 GCA_036396875.1 Propylenella sp. | reverse complement strand
TCGGGTCCCCCTTTTAAGCAAGCCGAGCCGACTGTGCCCCTGAAACTGAGACCCCCGCAACCTTCACGCCGCAGCGACATCGAGCCGTTCATCGTCATGGACGTCATGCGGGCGGCGGCCGACCGCGAGCATGCCGGCGAGAGGGTGATCCATATGGAGGTCGGCCAGCCCGGCGCGCCGACGCCGAAAACCGTCATCGCGGCGGCGCACGAGGCGCTCGCCGATGGGCGCATCGCCTACACCGAAGCGCTCGGCATTCGGCGGCTGCGGGCGCGCATCGCGCGGTACTATGCCGATGCCCATGGGGTCGACGTGCCGCAGGATTGCATTGCGGTTACCACCGGCTCGTCGGCCGGGTTTAATCTTGCCTATCTCGCCGCGTTCGATCCCGGCGACCGGATTGCCATCACGGCCCCCGGGTATCCGGCTTACCGCAACATCGCCGGCGCGCTCGGCATCGAGATCGTCGAGATTCCGGTTCACGCCGAGACACGCTATGCGCTCACGCCCGCCACACTCGAGGCGGTCCACGCCGCCACGCCGCTGGCCGGGGTGCTGATTGCGAGTCCGGCCAACCCGACCGGCACGCTGATGGAGCCGGCCGCGCTCGAGGCACTGATCGAAGCCGCGGAGGCGCTCGGAATCACATTCATCTCCGACGAAATCTACCATCGCCTCATCTATGCAGGAGAGGCGGCGACTGCCCTCCGCTACTCGCAGGATGCCATCGTCGTCAATTCGTTCTCCAAGTACTACTGCATGACCGGCTGGCGGGTTGGCTGGATGGTGGTGCCGGAGTCGCTGGTGCGCGCCGTCGAGCGCATCGGCCAGAACCTCTACATCTCCGCCCCCGATATCTCGCAGAGGGCCGCCATCGCCGCCTTCGACGCGACCGGCGAACTGGACGTCATAAAGGCCGGATATGCTGCCAACCGGCGGCTGCTTCTCGACCGGCTGCCAGGAATCGGTTTCGAGGAGATCTACCCGGTTGACGGCGCCTTCTATGTCTACGCATCGATCCGCCGCTTTTCCAACGACTCGGCGGAATTCACGCGACGCATGCTGGCGGAGGCCGGCGTGGCGGCGACGCCCGGCGCCGATTTCGACCGGGCTCGCGGACACGGCTTCATGCGGTTCTCGTTTTCGGGAACCGAGGCCGACATGGCCGAGGGCGTGGAGCGCATCGCGGCTTGGCTGAAGTGAGCGGATGCCGTAAACCCCGTTTTCCCGAGGATTTTCCGGCGTAGCGTTGCTGCCTCCGGGCGGGGGATGGGAGAGTCCGTGAACGCCGCGATGATCAAGCTTTTCGCTGCGCTGGAGACGCAGAGCCGCGCCGCGTCGGCGGTGTCGATGCGGCAACGCTTCGCCGACGATCCGGATCGCTTCCGCAAGTTCTCGTTGTCGGTCGGCAACGTCCTGCTCGATTATTCCAAGAACCTGCTTGACGAACCCACAATGGAGAATCTCGTCGCCTTGGCGGAGGCGGCGGAGGTCGAGAAATACCGTGCCCGCATGTTCTCAGGCGAGCCGATCAACGTCACCGAGGATCGTCCGGCGCTGCATGTGGCACTGCGCGCCGCCTCCGATGACGTCTACCGGGTTGCTGGCCGCAACGTCGTGCCCGACGTGCACGCCGTCCTAGCCCGCATGAGCGACTTCGCGGTGGGCGTCCGCTCGGGCGTTGTCGCCGGGACCGGCGGCCGGTTCGCCGACGTGGTCAATATCGG
>DASWJZ010000054.1:0-14250 GCA_036396875.1 Propylenella sp. | reverse complement strand
CGCCTCCAGGTCCTGCACCGCCTTGACGATCTTGTTGCCGAGGTCGATTCCGCTGACGCCTTCATAGCGCTTCTGAATGCCGGCGGCCTTGCCGGCGATTGCGATCTCGAACCATATCCGGCCGATGCAGGCGGGTTGTACGGCCAGATCGCTCGTCTCGCCGGAAATGCCGGCATCGGCGCGATAGCCGCGGATCACGGTGTCGAGCGTGCCGTGGCCGCTGACTTCCTCGTCGACGACGACGTTGATGTATACGTCGCCCTTCAGCTTCACACCGGCGGCCTTGATGAGTTCGACCGCGACGATATGGCTGGCGACGCCGCTCTTCATGTCGGCGGAGCCGCGGCCATAGATGCGGCCGTCGCGGATGGTCGCCGACCATGGGTCGTCGGTCCAGCCGGCGCCGACCGGAATGACGTCGGTGTGGCCGTTCAGGAGGAGGGATCGGCCGCCGCCGCTCCCCTTGAGCGTGGCGACCAGGTTCGGGCGCCCTTCATATCCGCGCGCCACAGGGCGGTAGCCCGGATGCTTTTTCAAGTTCTCCCAATCGGTCTCCCACATGTCGATGTCGAGACCCATGCCGGCCATGTAGTCGGCCAGAAACTTCTGGATCGCCGCCTCGTCGCCGGTGACGCTCGGGATCGCGATCATGTTGCGGAGCAGGGCGACGGCCTTGTCCCGATTCTGCTCGATCGTCTCGAGCAGCTTGCTGCGGTCACCGGCGTTCATTTGAAACTCTCCTGTTCGGCATGTGACGGGGCAGATCGAGGCCGCGTCAAGAGGATGGGCGTCGTCGAAATGCCCGATCTTGTCCACAATGATTTTTCACTTGCATACACGACGCGGCGACAACTAGCGTGCCGGAACGAGAATCCCGTACATCAGGCTCGCGCCAGCGCTGACGAATGACGCGGGTTCCGCAACGCTATCAGCCGGCGGCTTGGGATAAGTGCACCTGATGAGGGCGAGTCCGTTCGAGTATCACCGGGCGAGGAGTTTGGAGCACGCTCTGGACCTTCTCGCCGATCTCGGCGAGGAGGCCCGCCCGCTCGCCGGCGGGCAGAGCCTTGTCCCGATGATGAATTTCCGCCTCGCGCAGCCGAGTCATCTCGTCGACATCAACAATCTGCCGCTCGGCGGGATCACAACGAAGGGAGAGGTCATCCGGGTCGGCGGGCTGGTGCGCCACGCCGAACTCATGGCCGATCCGCTGATCGCACGGCATTTGCCGGCCTTGCGCGACGCCACCCGCTTCATCGCGCATCCGACGATCCGACGGCGGGGCACGTTCGGCGGAAGCATCGCGCATGCCGATCCGACCGCGGAGCTTGCGCTGATGGCGGTCGTCTACGACGCCACCATCGTCATTGCCTCGCGGGAGGGCGAGCGCCGCGTCAAGGCGGAGGCGTTCTTCGAGAGCGCTTTCGTGACGGCGCTGCGGCCGGGGGAGCTGATCGTTGCGGCGGAGTTTCCGCGCCCGCCGGTGCATTCCTCCGGAGCGTTCGAGGAATTCAGTGAGCGGCAGGGGGATTTCGCCATCGTCGCCGTCGGCGTCGCGCTCGCCCTCAAGGACGGCAGGATCGAGAAGGCGAGGGTGGCGTGCGCGGGCGCCGATCTCGTCCCCGTCCGCGCCGCGCCAGTCGAGGCGGTTCTTGCGGGCGCTTCGCTTGAGAATGCCGATGTGACCGAGGCCGCCGTCGAGTTTGCGGAAAGTCAGGAGCCGCCGAGCGATCTGCGGGCGACCGCCGAATACCGCCGGGCGCTCATCGCCGAGCTCACCCGGCGGGCGGTCTCGCGCGCCGTCGCCCGCGCCGCGGAGACTGGATGACGCGGATCACGCTCAAGGTGAACGGGAGCGAGCGGTCGGTCGAGGTCGAACCGCGAAAGCTCCTCGCCGACATGCTTCGCCAGGATGTCGGCCTGACAGGCGTGCATATCGGCTGCGCTCACGGCGTCTGCGGCTGCTGCACGGTGCATATCGACGGGGAGCCGCGGCTGTCGTGCCTGACGTTCGCGGTGCAGTGCGACGGCGCCGCGATCTCGACGGTCGAGGCGCTCGGGGGGCGGAAGGCCGAGCACCGCCTGCAGAAGGCGTTCATGGCGGAGCACGGGCTCCAATGCGGCTACTGCACGCCGGGCTTCCTGATGGCGCTCGAGCCCTTCGTCAGCGACATGATCGCCTGCAAGCGCATGCCCGGCGAGGCGGAGATCCGCGACGCGATGAGCGGCAACATCTGCCGGTGCACCGGCTATCACGGCATCGTGGCGGCAGTGCGCAAGGCGATCGGCGACGGGCTCGCCGAAAGGGAGGCGTGATGGCTCGGTCGCCCGACCGCCCGAGGCATGTCGGCGCCCGCGTCCAGCGGCTGGAAGATGCGCGGCTGCTGTCGGGCTACGCCCGCTTCATCGACGACATCCGCCGCCCCGACATGCTCCACGCGGCGCTGGTGCGCGCCGACATCGCGCATGGAAAGATACTCGGCGTCGACGCGTCCGCCCTCGACGGCATCGGCTTCCCGACCAGCATTTTCACCGGCGACGACACCGCGGGCCTGACCATCACGGCGCACCAGGACTATCCGGAGATGAAGCGCTCCGAACAGCCCATCCTGGCGCTCGGCAAGGTGCGCTTCGCCGGGGAGGCGGTGGCGGCCGTGCTCGCCGACGATGCCTATCACGCCGAGGACGCGGCCGAGCTGGTTCTGGTGGACTATGAGCCGCTTCCCGTCATTGCCGGCATTGCACATGCGAAGGACGCGACGCGGCCGACGATGTTCGACGGCTGGCGGGACAACATCTTCGTCGAGCGGCAGATGAAGGGCGGCGACCTGGAGAAGGCGCGGGCGAACGCCGCGCATGTGATCCGGCGCACCTATCGCACGCAGCGTCAGGCCGGCGTTCCGATGGAGTGCCGGGGCGTCGTCGCAGAAGTCGATCCGGCAAGCGGCGTCCTGACCGTCTGGTCGTCCACCCAGATCCCGCACCTCGTGCGCACCTACCTGTCGGAGGAGCTGGACTGGCCGGAATCGAAGCTGCGCGTCATCGCCCCGGACGTCGGCGGCGGCTTCGGCATCAAGGGCCAGGTCTTCGCGGAGGAGGTCCTGATCGCATGGCTGGCGATCCGGACCGGACGTCCGGTCAAATGGACGGAGGACCGCCGTGAGCATCTGATGGCGAGCATCCACGCGCGCGACCATGTCCACACGCTGGAAGCCTATGTGTCGGGCGACGGCATCCTGCTCGGCCTCAAAGCCGACATCACCGTCGACGCGGGCGCCTATTCGACCTTCCCGTTCACGGCTGCGAGCGATCCTGGAATGGCCGCCAAGGTCATGCCCGGCCCCTACGACTTTCCGGCCTATGAAGCGACGTTCCGCGCCGTCGCCAGCAACAAATGCCCGGTCGGCACCTATCGCGGCGTGGCGCGGCCGTCGGCGGTGTTCTCGCTGGAGCGGCTGATGGACGAGATCGCGGGGGAACTCGACCTCGACCCGATCGAGCTCCGGCTGAAGAACATCGTGCGAAAATTCCCCTACAGGAATGCGCTCGGTTTCACCTACGACGAGGGGTCCTACGCCGCGTCGCTCGAACTGATCCGGGATCTGCTCGGCCCCGACCGGGAGGCAGCGAAGGCGTCGCACGCATCGCCGACGACGCGCATCGGCGTCGGCATTGCGTGCTTTATCGAGCAGAGCGCGCATGGAACGCCGGACTTCACCCGGCGGCGGGTTCCGATCGAGACCGGCTACATCGCCGCGCGCGTGGAGATGGCTCCCGACGGCAGCGTGATCGTCGATATCGGACTCCAGAATCACGGTCAGGGCCATGAGACGACTTTGGCGCAGGTCGCCGCCGATGCGCTCGGCGTGCGGCCGCAGGACGTGCACGTCCGCCATGGCGACACGCTGAACTCGCCCTACTCGGTCGGCACCTGGGGAAGCCGCGGCGCCGCGCTCGGCGGCGGCGCCGTCCACAACGCCTCAACGGCGATCGCCGACAAGCTGCGCGCCATCGCGGCGCACCTCCTCCAGGCGAAGAAGGAGGAGATCGAACTGGCGGCGGGCCGCGCGCAGCTGAAGAGCGACGCAAGCCGGTTCGTGGATATCTCCAGGCTCGCCCGCGCGGCGCTCAGGAACGTCGATCTTCTCCCGCCGGGGATGGAACCGGGGCTTGAGGCGCGTTGCAGCCTCGACGGGCCGCCGGATGGCACCTATTCGAACGCCGCGCATGCGGCGGTGGTTGAAATCGACATCGCCACCGGAAAGCTGAAGCTCCGCCGCTTCGTCGCGGTGGAGGATTGCGGCACGATCCTCAATCCGATGATCGTCGACGGGCAGGTGCGGGGCGGCATCGTGCAGGGGATCGGTTCCGCGCTGCTTGAGCATTTCGTCTATGACGAAGAATGCCAGCCGCTCACGACGAGCTTCGCCGACTATCTGATGCCCTCGGCGCCCGAGCTTCCGCCGATCGAGTTGCATCATATCGAAACCCCGACGCCGCTGACCCCGCTCGGCGCGAAGGGGATGGGCGAGGGCGGCGCCATCGGGCCCGCCGCCGCGATCGCCAACGCCGTGGCGAATGCGCTCGGGGTCGAAGTGGCCGGCACGCCGCTCAATGCGAATGCGATCTGGGAGCTCTCGCGTCACCTGCGGGATAAGGCGAAACCAGCCGCCGCGCCGAACTCTGGGGATAGGGTCTCGACCGCGGCGGACGGCTGAGGCTTCCGAAGTGGCGGAAGGTCGTCGTTCTCGCGACAGGCCGCAGGGCACGCGGCGCGAAGCGTGCGCAAATCCTTTAGAACGCCTCGGCCGGCATCGACATCAGGGTTCCGGCGCCGGCCGATATTCGGGCGAGATGCGCTGCCGTTCCGGGCATCGCGCGCTCCATGAAGAACTGTCCGAGCACGAGCCGGGCGGCGTAGAATTCGGCGCGGCCGTCCGCCCCCTCCCGCAGCCTTCCGCTCGCCGCCCGCGCCATCTGCGCCCACATGTAGCCAAGCGCCACAAGCCCGAAGAGGTGCATATAGTCGGTCGAGCCGGCCCCCGCATTGTCGGGTTTCGCGAGCGCGTTCTGCATCAGCCACATCGTCGCCTGCTGCAGATGGTCGAGCCCCTGCTTCAACGGCTTGAGATAGCGGGCGAGGTCGGCGTCGTCGGCGTTCTCCTTCAGAAAGGCGGCGACCTCGTTCATGAACGCCATCAGGGCCCGCCCGCCGTCCTTCGGCAGCTTGCGGCCGACCAGGTCGAGCGCCTGGATGCCGTTCGTGCCTTCGTAGAGCATGGCGATGCGGGCGTCGCGCACGAACTGCTCCATGCCGTGCTCGGCGATGTAGCCGTGGCCGCCGAAAACCTGCTGGGCGGCGACCGTATTGTCGAAGCCGCGATCGGTGAGCACGCCCTTCAGCACCGGCGTGATGAGGCCCATATGGTCGTCCGCCGCCAGGCGGTCGGCCGGGTCGCCGGAGCGCCGTGCGACGTCCCCCTTCAGGGCGGTCCACAGGACGAGCGCGCGCGCCGCTTCGTTGAAGGCGCGAATCGACATGAGGATGCGGCGGATGTCGGGATGAACGAGGATCGGATCGGCCGGCTCGCCGGGTTCGCTGGCGCCGGTCAGCGCGCGTCCCTGGCGCCGCTCTTTCGCGTAGGCCGCGGCGTTCTGGCAGGCGACCTCCGACAGCGCCAGACCCTGCACCGCGACGCCGAGCCGCGCCTCGTTCATCATGGTGAACATGGCGCGGAGCCCCTTCTCCGACTCGCCGACCAGCCATCCGGTCGCCCCGTCATAGTTCATGACGCAGGTGGCGTTGCCGTGAATGCCCATCTTTTCCTCGATGGAGCCGCATGACACGGCATTGCGGTCGCCGGGATTGCCGTCCGGACCGGGAAGGAATTTCGGCACCACGAAGAGGGAGATTCCCTTCACGCCCTCGGGGGCGCCCTCGATGCGGGCGAGCACCAGATGCACGATGTTCTCGGCCAGGTCGTGCTCGCCGGCGGAGATGAAAATCTTCTGGCCGGTGATCCGGTGGCTGCCGTCGGGCGCCGGCGCGGCTTTCGTCTTGATGAGCCCGAGGTCGGTACCGCAATGCGGCTCCGTCAGGTTCATCGTGCCCGACCATTCGCCCGAAACGAGTTTCGGCAGATAGAGCGCCTTCTGTGCTTCCGAGCCGTGGTGGTCGAGCGCCGCGATGGCTCCCTGCGTCAGGCCCGGATACATGCCCCACGCCATGTTGGCGGAGGCGATGAATTCGTTGAGGATCGCGGCGAGCGTATAGGGCAGCCCCTGACCGCCGTGCTCGGCATCGGCGGAAAGCCCGACCCAGCCCGCGTCCGCATAGGTCCTGTAGGCCTCCCTGAAGCCGCTTGGCGTCGTCACCGAGCCGTCGGAATGGCGGACGCATCCGGAAATGTCGCCGGAGCGGTTCAGCGGCTGCAGCACGTCCTCCGCAAAGCGCGCCGCTTCGTTGAGGATCGCCTCGACGGTATCGAGCGGGGCATCGGCGAACCCGGGGAGGTTCGCATAGCGCTCGTAGCCGAGCACGTCGCCGAGCAGGAAGAGAACGCTGTCGACGGGAGCCTTGTAGATCGGCATTCGGCACCTTGTTAGTGACGTTCCACCCAGGCCGACCGGCGTCCCGTGTGGCAGGTTCTTTACTCGGCCGCCTCCCGCGGCAGCCCGGCGCCCTCGTCCGCCTCGCGGTCGCGCAGCATGCCGGACACCACCTCGATCGTACGCGACAATTCGTCGATCGCCTGCTCGATGTCCCGTTTCTGGCGGCGCAGGATCTCGATCTGCCGGCCGAACCTGTCGAGAGCTACCCTGAGCTGCGTAACCTGCCCGTCCTTGAGGTCGTAGAGATCGAGCATCTCCTTGATCTCGACCAGCGAGAATCCAACCTTCTTTCCGAGCACCACAAGCTTCAGGCGCGCCCGGTCGCGGCGGCTGTAGAGGCGGTTCTGCCCTTGCCGCTTCGGCGCGAGCAGGCCCTTGTCCTCATAGAAGCGAAGGGTTCTGAGCGTGACGCCGAACTCGCGCGCTAGGTCGCCGATCGTGAATGTCGTCTTCATGCCGTGGTCCCGGATGTGGCCCGGGCCGGCCAACGGCCGCACCGGTTTTCTGCCGCGCCTGCCGCTAGCTTACGTTAACGTCAGTGTCAAACAGGGCAGTCGCGGGCGGCGGTCGCCGCATCGAGGCTGCAAAGGAAGAGACAACATTGTAGGTTAATTTTCAGGAAATATCCGGGGCGGGTTAACCACCTGTTTACCTTCGTTACGATCATCTTCAAGTTGAGGCGGAATTGGGCCGATTCGTGGTCAGGAATGGCGTGCTTGTGCGCTAAATTCCGTCCAAGGAGCTAGGATGAGCGCGCGAACCTCGTGGAGCGCAACGGCGGGCCGAGGATTTGACGAGTCAGTGCGTGACGTGTCCGGCGAAAACGCGGATCTGCCGTTGGACGACCTGCTCGAGGCGAGGTTCGACGAGCAAGGCAGGCTCGCACAGATCGGGCACGGAAGCCGTCAGCGCGTCGCGGAACGGCTGGAGCCGCGGCCGCCGGCGATGAGCGCCGACGAGCTTGAGCGGGCCGTGCAAAAATTGTCGGAGGGCCTGATGGCGATCGAGCGCCAGGGCCGCGCGTCGCGCGCCCCCCGGCATCCGGACGATCGAGCGCCGGCCCGCGACGCCGATTTCGTGACCTATAGCCTCGACAGGCTCGAGGCGCGTCTGGAAGCGCTGAGCGACCGCCTCAAGCAGCGTGCCGCCACACCGCCCGCACCCGCGGCACCGGAGCCGCCGCGCGCCGATCCAACGTTTGCGGTGGATCCGCAGGCAGCGCTCGCGCACGCCGGCGACGATCGCCGCGCCGAGGCCGATGCCGTCGCCGAAGCGCTGGGTCGCAGCGAGATCGATGAGGACGGGCGCGCGGCGGATGAAGCTTCGGAGGCAGGGCGACGGGCCGAGGCGCGCCGCCAGGCGGAAGCCGACGCGGCGCTCCATCGGGCGGAGGCCGCGGCGCGTGCCGAGGCCGATGCCGCCGCCGCCGAAATGATGCGCCGCTTCTCGCGCATCGAGGTGCGCATCGAGGCGCTGCAGAAAAGATGCGACCACAACCAGATCGAGCCGGTCCGCGCCGAGCTTTTGGAGTTGCTTCGGCAGGTCCAGGATATCGACCGCGACGGACGCTCCGTGGCCGATGCGCTGGATCAGGTCGGCGGTCGTCTCGACGAAGTCGAGGTGAAGGTCACTGCGGCGCGCAACATGGCCGCGAACCGCCTGGGCGATATCCAGGACCGGCTGGCCGGGCTGTCAGAGCGGTTGAGCGAGGTCGAGGTCGAGATACCGGGCTTCGACGCGATCCGCGAGAACCAGGGCGCCATCCTGGAGCGCTTCGACAGGATGGAGGGACTGGTCCAGCAGCTTTCGTCGCCCGAAACGCTTCTCGACCGTGTCGACGATCTGAAGCAGAGCCTTGCGACGGCGGCCTCGCAGAGCGAGGTCGCCCGGGTCGAGGAACGGATCGAGCAGCTTGCCGGCCGGCTTGAATCCCTTCCCGCCGAGCTGAGCAGCGACGCCGTCATGGAGCGGATCGAGCGCCAGCTGGAGGCGCTGTCGAGCGAGTTTGCAGAGGCTCGGCGGCAGGGCGTTGCGGCCGCAGCCGACCTCGACGAGCGGCTGACGGACCTGTCGGGCGAGCTTGCCGCCACCGGAGAGGCCGGATTGAAGCGGAACCTTTCCGGGCTCGAAGAGCGGCTCTCTGAGATCGGGTCGTTCCTTGACGAAGACCGCCGCTTCAGCAGCGATGCGCTGGTAAGACTCGATGCGCGGCTTGCGGCACTTGCCGAGGCCGTCGAGCAGCGCGAAGACGCCATAGCGGCGGAGGCGCTGGCGAGTCTGACCGGCAAGATCGACGTGCTCTCCGCCGTGATGGAGGCGCAGGACGCCGGCTCGACCCGGCGCGGAATCGAGCTGATCGACCGCAGGCTGGGACAGATGGCCGCCTCGCTCGCCGAGCAGACGGACCGCCTGGCGCAGCCGCAGCTGACGCCGTTGGAAGAGCGGCTCGACGTGATGCAGGCGCAACTCGCCGAGCTCGCCCACCGCGCGCAGGAATCGACGGTTCATCTCGGTCCCTTCGCGCAGAAGCTGGAGGAGATCGCCGAGCGCGTCTCGGCGTTGGGCGCCGTCGGCGCAACGGAGCCGCTCTCCACGCGCCTCGCCGCGATCGAGGAGCGGCTTGCTGCCATCGCGGCGAAGCACGATCCGCGCTCGCTCCACACCCAGCTGGAGGGCGTGGTAAGCCGCCTGGAGCTTCTGAAGGGACGCAGCATCGAGCCGGGCCGGCTGAAGGAGCTTTTCGACCGGGTCGAGAACGCCGTTCGGGCGCTGCCGCCCGGCGATCGGTTCGACCGGCTCGAACAACAGCTGATGCAGCGCGCCCACAGCGTCATCGGCGACGATCGCTTCGAGCGGCTCGAGCGAACTGTGGCCGAAGCCGCGCTCGGCGGTGTCTCCGAGCAGCGGCTGGCCTTGTTCGAGAAGCGGATTGCGTCGGCCGCTCCGGCAGCTATCTCGGAGGAGCGCTTCGCGAAGCTGGAGCGCAAGCTCGACGACGTGGCCGCCGCCTACGCCGCCGCTGCCCACGCGGACGATGACATCATCTCGATCGACGAGATCGCCGAGCTGCGCTCGGACATCGTGGCGCTGCGGCGCGAGCTGCGTTCGCTCCCGGGCCTTGGAGACGGCGAGGCCAATCTGGGCCACGTGCTCCGCACCCTGGCTGATCGCCTCGACCGGTTGCCCGAAAGCCCGCCCGCGACAGCCGCCGACCTGGAGCAGCAGATCCAGCGGCTGGCCAGCCTCCTCGACGATCCGAGCCACAGCCGGCTTGCGCTTGCGCACATTGAAAAGAGCCTGAAAGGCATCGAGGAGCGTCTCGACGACGCGCGGCATTCCTATCATTTCCAGGCGCCCCAAGAGGACAGGAGCGACGCTGTCGACGATGAGGCGGATGCCGTCGCCCGGCTGGCGCGCTCCCTCTCCGGCGACGTGACCGCCTTGAAGAGCTCGGCGGAGGTATCGGACAAAAAGACGGCGGATTCGCTGGAAGCCGTCCAGGACACTTTGGAAGCCGTCGTCAAGCGGATGGCCTTCCTGGAGCAGGAGGCCGATCTCGCCCTGGAGGGGGAGCGCCGGCCGCCCGAGGCGCGGCCTTTGGAGCCTCCCCCCGCGGGGCGCGCAGCGTCCGACTTCCGACTTCCCTTGGGGCCGCTCGCCGGAGGGGCTCAGCAGGCCGCCGGTCCGCAGGAGCCGCGCGACGCGTCGCCGAGCGGACTGCTTGGCCGTCTGACCTCGCGCCAACTGCTCCGGCGCGCGACCGGCGGCCGGGCGGAATCCTTCTCGCCCGATCTCGACGACAGCGAAGACACCGTCGACTTACCGCTCGAGCCCGGAACGGATTCGCCGCTGAGTTCCGCTTTGGCCGGCGCGCCGAGTTCCGACACCGCGCGGATGTCCGGTAGCCGCGGCGGGGGCCGGGCCGTAGCGAAGGATTCTGCCTTTGCCGCCGCGGACATGGACGAAGGGTTGGGTGAACTGTCGGCGGACGACGATTTTCTGAAGGCGGCGCGCCGCGCGGCGCGCGCCGCTGCCGCGGAAGCCGATGAGGAAGACGCCGCCGTCCATCGCAAAGGCTTCGCCGGGCTCCGGCGCTCGGGGAGCACGCGCCAGCGGATCCTGCTTGCGAGCGTGCTTGCGATTGCCACCGCTGTCGCGGCGGTGCAGATCATCCGCAATCAGATGGCGTCAGAGACCGAGGTCACTGCCGGTCCGGATGCTGCCCGCCCCGCCGCGGATGCTTCGGTGCCGCCCGAGACCGCTGCGACGGCGCCCGTAGCCCCGAGCCCTGTCGCTTCGCAGCCCGAGCGGCCGGCGCAGGCGACGGCTCCGGCAGCCGCCGAGAATGCCGCGGCGCCGCAGCGGCCCGAGCTGAGCGATGCCGAGCCGGCGCCGGCTCCCCCGGCCGACGAACCCCGACAAACGGCAGCCGCGGAGGTGGAGGGGCCTGACGCTCCTGTCGCATCCGGCGCTGAACTGCCGGAACCAGCCTCGCCCGGGACCGCCGCGCAGCCGGGCGCCGGGCAGGATGTCGCCGCCTTGCCGCCGGCAGCGTCGGCGCCGGCCATGGATGACGCCGACGAGATCGCGCTGCCCGAAGCGATCGGCCCGGACCGGCTCCGCGCCGCTGCGATCTCCGGCGATCCGCTTGCGGCCTTCGACGTTGCCGCGCGCTTCGCCGAGGGACGCGGGGTGCCGCCGGACATGTCCGCCGCGGTCACATGGTACACCCGCGCAGCCGAGAGAGGGCTCGCGCCCGCGCAGTACCGGCTCGGCTCCATTTACGAGAAGGGGCTCGGCGTGCCGAAGGATGCCGCCAAGGCGCAGGAATGGTACGCGCGCGCCACGGAGGCCGGCAACGTCAAGGCGATGCACAATCTCGCCGTCCTCCATGCGGAAGGCGCGGGCGGCGCGCCCGACCTGGAACATGCCGCCCAGCTTTTCCGTCAGGCGGCGGAGCGTGGCGTGCGCGACAGCCAGTTCAATCTGGCGATCCTGCATGCCCGCGGGCTCGGCGTGCAGCCGGATCTGATCGAAGCCTACAAATGGTTCGCCATCGCCGCCTCCTCGGGCGACGAGGAATCGCTGCGGCGCCGCGATATCGTCGCTGCGGCGCTGTCGGAGTCCGATCTGGAGAAGGCGAAGGCCGCCGCGGCGGCGTTCAGGACCCTGCCGCTGATCATTGAAGCGAACGAGATGATGCTGCCGGAGAACGGATGGGGCGAGGATACGAGCAGCGTCGAAGTTCGCACGGACAATGATCTCGTGGCGCTCGTCCAAAAGCTTCTGTCGGATCGGGGCTTCGATCCGGGCCCGGCGGACGGCTTGCTCGGGCGCCAGACCATCGAGGCGATCACCCGGTTCCGGGAGCAGGCCGGTCTTCCGGCGAAGGGGCTGATCGACAACGGGTTGGTCGCCGCGTTGCAGGAGCGCTCCACCTAGGAAGGAAGAGGACAACCCTGGGGCTCGTCGTTTGACAGCGCCGCGCCGGCGGCGCTTATTCGTAGCGGGGCCAACCTAACGCAAAAGAGACTTTTCGAGCGCCGGCGTGCAGCTCTACCTCCCGATTGCCGAGCTTACCGTCAACATGTTCCTGTTCCTGGGCATGGGCGGGGCCGTGGGCTTCCTGTCCGGCATGTTCGGCGTGGGCGGCGGCTTCCTGCTGACGCCGCTCCTCATCTTCACCGGCATCTCCCCTGCCGTCGCCGTGGCGACCGTGACGCCGCAGATCGTGGCATCCTCGACCTCAGCCTCGATCGCCTACTGGCGCCGCCGCCTCATCGACGAGAAGATGACGCTGCTCCTCGGGGCCGGCGGCCTCGTCGGTTCGGCGCTCGGCGTTTTCGCCTTCCGCGCCCTGCGCTCCGTCGGCCAGCTCGACCTCATCATCGCCCTCTCCTACATCGCGTTTCTCGGCTCGGTCGGCACCATCATGCTGCGGGAGTCCGTGCGCGCCCTGTGGCGTGCGCGGAGCGGCCGCCCCGCGGTGACGCGGCGGACCGGGCACCATAACTGGGTCCACGGCCTTCCCTTGAAGACCCGCTTCCG
This sequence comes from Propylenella sp., assembly GCA_036396875.1. Classification (GTDB taxonomy): domain Bacteria; phylum Pseudomonadota; class Alphaproteobacteria; order Rhizobiales; family Afifellaceae; genus DASWJZ01. Next base: position 1,590 of record DASWJZ010000054.1, on the reverse strand, counting down.
CCGCTCCAAGCTTTACGTGAGCGTCGTTCCCGTCATTGCGCTCGGCGCCGGCATCGGCTTCCTCGGCTCCGTGATGGGGATCGGCGGCGGCTTTCTGATGGTTCCCGCGCTCATCTACCTATTGCGCGTCCCCACCAACGTCGTCATCGGAACGTCGCTCGCCTATACGCTCATCACGATGGCCGTCGCGACCGTGCTGCACGCGACCGCCAACAAGTCCGTCGACGTCATGCTGGCGATCCTCCTCATCGCCGGCGGCGTCGTCGGCGCCCAGTTCGGGGCGCAGGTGGGGCAGGCGTTGCGCGGCGAACAGCTCCGCGCGCTGCTTGCCGTTTTCGTGCTCGCCGTCGCTCTTCGCGTGCTCCTCAGCCTCTTCCTGCCGCCGGAAAGCATCTTTTCGCTGGCGATCGTCGGAGGCGCGATATGAAGGGCGGGCTCGTCGCGGCAATCGTCGCTATTGCTGCGCTCGCGCCGGCAGCGGCGTTCGCCGAGAGCCTGGTCGCGGCGCTTTCGGATGAGGCTGTCCGCATCACCTCGAACTTCACCGGCGAGCAGATCGTCGTCTTCGGCGCCATTCGGGGCACGCCGGACGAGGACGCCGAATACGAAGTCGCGGTCGTCGTCGAGGGGCCGCAGGAGGACGTGATCGTGCGGCGCAAGGAGCGGCTGCTCGGCGTGTGGGCGAACCGTACCTCGCGCGAGTTCAAAGAGGTCCCTTCCTATTATGTGATGCATCTCAGCGAGAACTTCAGCGGCGCCCTCGATCCGTCGCAGCTCTCGGTGTACCGCCTCGGCGTACGGAGCCATCCCTTCGTGCAGGAAGCCGCCGCCGAAGCGACGGCGCAGCTCTTTGCCGAGGCGCTGATCGCGCTGAAGGCGGAGCATGGCCTCTACGTCGAGCGCCAGGGTGCCGTGGACTTCCTAGCCCCCAACGTCTTTCGCACCACCTTCTTCCTGCCAAGCGCCATCCCGACCGGCGAGTATCGCGTCAGCGTCTACCTGTTCCGCAGCCAGACGTTTCTTGCCGGGCGGACCGATACGTTGTCGATCGCCAAGGGCGGATTCTCGGAGCGGATCGCCCGCTCCGCCGACGATTATCCGCTCTATTACGGGCTCGTCTGCGTCGCCCTCGCCGTGTTCACCGGATGGTTCGCCGGCGTGATTTTCCGCCGGCCGTTATAAAGCTGCCTTCGCCCTCCGGCTCGATGCCCAAGCAGCGTATTTATCCCTTGACAGCTCCGCGTGCCGCCGTAGTTGATTTCCATGAGCTTCGCGAGACAGGCGGCGTCATCGGGATATTCCGCCTGAAACTCCTTGAAGGTGTAACCCGCGTCGGTGGTCGCTAACGGCCAGAGGACATGCGCCGCAAGGGAACGAACAAGACGCTCGTATTTGGCATGGTGGAACGCGGCGGCAAGATCGTCGCCGGTCCCGTTCCAGACCTTTCGATCTTCACCCTTGAGCCCATCATTCGCGAGAACGTTGAGGCTGGCTCGACAATCAGCACCGACGAATTCCCGACCTACCGGGATTTGGACAAGTCGGGCTACGAGCACGGCGCGGTGAACCACTCTGTGGAAGAGTGGGTTC
>DASWJZ010000053.1:0-5518 GCA_036396875.1 Propylenella sp. | reverse complement strand
CGATCGGCCTGCCCCTCGTCGAAAAACGCGTCAGCATCCGCGCCCCGTGGCGCTGGCTGCCCTCAGGCGCTCTGCCCCTGCCGCTTTCGGCGATCGGCGATGACAGCGATCCGCTCTCTCCGCCCTGGCCCCGTCTCATCGTCTGCTGCGGCCGCCGCGCCGCGGGCGCAGCACTCCTCGTGAAGCGGCTGTCGGGAGGCCGTGCGCTCGCAGCCTTTGTGCAGAACCCCGAGCTGGCGCGGGCGAGGTTCGATCTCGTCGTGGCCATGCCGCATGACGGCGTCACCGGCCGGAATGTGGTGACGGTCGGGACCGCGTTGCATCCGGTGACCCCGGACGTTCTGGCCCGGGCTGGCGGCGCGTGGCGCGAGCGCCTCTTGTCCGGCCGGCCGCAATTTGCCGGCGTGCTGATCGGCGGCGACAACGCGAACTATCGGCTGAGCGCCGCCGTCACCGCCCGACTGCTGAGGGTGCTGGCCAAGGCGCACGCGGAGCATGGCCTCGGCGCCGCGATCACGCCCTCCCGCCGCACCGGCGAGGCGGCGAGGCGTCTGATCGCGGACGCGATCGCCGGGAAGACATGGGCAACGATGTGGAACGGCGCGGGCGATAACCCCTATCTCGGCATTCTCGCGCTTGCCGAACGGCTGATCGTAACAGGCGAATCCATATCGATGATTTCCGAAGCGCTCGCCACCGGACGCCCCGTCCACATCCTCCCGCTCGAGGGCCGCGGCCGGCGGCACGAATCGTTCCTCGCCCGGATCGTTCGCGAGAAGCTCGTCTCGCCGATCGCCGGCGACGACCTCGACTGGAGTTTTGCGGGGCCCGGCCCGGTCAACGCGACCGCGGAGCCCGCGGCGCGGCTCAGGGCGATGCTCGCGCGGCAGGCCGCAGACTGAGCGTCCGCCGAACGCGCAGGACTGCGACCGTCCGCCGCCGCGCCGGGTGGCTGCCTACCTAGGCGGCGGCTTTGGCCTGGACGGGCGTGTTCGGATAGGCGAGCTGCTCCCGCGCCCGCCACTCGTTGGTCACGTAATTGACGATGAGGGAGCGGCGGACGCCTTCGATCGGCCGCTTCTCAAATCCGTGCCAGGTGTGCGGCGAGGGAACGAAGATCATCGCGGCGTTCGGCTCGAACGGCGAGCGGCCGGCATGCGTGTTCTCGTCGGCGTAGATGTCGGTGCCGAGCCCGGCATGGCGCGGATCGTCGGACATGTAGATCAGCATCGTGAACATTTTCACGCCGATGTCGGTGTGCGGCTTCAGCCAGAACCCGTCAGTGTCCTGCGCGTATTCGATGCGAAGGAAGGTGTCCTCGAGATTGGCGCCAAAAGCCTTGCCGAAGAGCGCGACGGTTTCGGCGTCTTGGAACGCCTCGGCGGCGGCGCGGGCGCCGGCGAAATTCTCCAGGTTCTCCCCGGCGAAATAGACGCGGTCGGCGTTGTGCACCTCGCGCGTGCCCGAAACGCCGGCGAGATCGGCCACCGGGAAGGGCATGTCCTTCAGCTCGCCGTAGACTTCCTGCGGGAACACGCTTTTCAGGAACCAGTGACGGTAGGGCGCCGGATCGGACTTTGCCGAAAGCACCGATTTCCGCAGGGTCGCCTTGGTCTCGTTCGTCAGACTGCGCATTGCCAAGCCTTGTGTCGCGGGCCCAAAACAATCCCGACTTGGGCCGCGCGGCCGATGTAGACGACATGCCATCCCCTGTCCAGTTCGCGACGGCGGGGGAATCGGCTGCCGCCGGGGTCCCGCAGCCGCCGCAGCCGGCTCTCAGCTTGATGCCGCCCGCGCCATCCACTATCTGAGCGGCGGGCCGGATCCGGGGATTCGGTGCGCGCGTCATCGGAGAACCATGTCCTATCTCGACATTCCCGCTCTTCGCGCCACGCCGCTGAAGACCGAGCCCTACGACTACCTCGTCGTGCCCGGCTTCGTGGGGCGCTTTCCCGAGGTGGTCTCCGACTACCCCGACGTGCCGGGCGCGGGGTCGCACCCGCTGTCGGAGCTCGACATCCGCGGCCATTTCAAGTCGCTGCTCGACGAGTTGAACGGACCCGATTTCCGCCACGCCATCGAGGACAAGTTCGGCATCGACCTGCAAGCGCGGCCGACGATGTTCACGGTCCGCGGCGAGTGCCGGGCGAGCGACGGAAAGATCCACACCGATTCCGCCAGCAAGCTGATCACCGTGCTCCTCTACATGAACGACGCCTGGGACGAGGACGGCGGCCGGCTCCGCATCCTGCGCAGCGGCGCCGACCTGAACGACTATGCCGAGGAGGTGCCGCCGCACGGCGGGACGCTGCTCGCCTTCCGTCGCTCGGAAAAATCCTGGCACGGGCACGAGCCCTTCCAGGGCCGGCGCCGCGCGGTCCAGATGAATTGGGTGACCGACAAGTCGGTGGTGGCCCGCGAGCAGGGACGGCACCGCATCTCCACCGCGTTCAAGAAGCTCAATCCCTTCCGCAAGGCGAGCTAGCTCATGATCGGATCGGACGGAATCGCCATCGCAGCCGCGGTTAACCTCCCCCTTGAGGGGAGGTCGAAATTTGCGAGGCCACAGGCTGAGCAAATTTCGGGAGGGGGTCGACCAGTTTTCGGCCATTCACCCCCTCCCGAAATTCGGGCGTTCTCGCGTCCCGCTCGACCGCCCCGAATTTCGACCTCCCCTCAAGGGGGAGGTTACAAGCTTCTGCTTCAGACTACCCAGCTTTAGACGGCTTCGGTGATGGCGAACCACGCCAAAATCCTGATCCTCGGCGCCGGTCCGGCCGGCTACACGGCCGCCATCTACGCGGCGCGCGCCCTCCTCAATCCCGTCCTCATCACCGGCACGCAGCCCGGCGGGCAGATGACCATCACGACCGACGTCGAGAACTACCCGGGCTTCGCCGACGTGATCCAGGGGCCCTGGCTGATGGAGCAGATGCGCGCGCAGGCGGAGCATGTCGGCACGCGGATCGTCTTCGACACGGCGGTCGCCGTGCAGTTGAAGACCGAGCCGTTCCGCGTCTCGCTCGACGGCGGCGACGAATGGACCGCCGACGCCGTCATCATCGCCACCGGCGCGCAGGCGCGCTGGCTGGGCCTGCCGTCGGAGCAGCGCTTCAAGGGATTTGGCGTGTCGGCCTGCGCCACCTGCGACGGCTTCTTCTTCAAGGGCAAGGACGTGCTCGTCGTCGGCGGCGGCAATTCGGCCGTCGAGGAGGCGCTCTACCTCTCGCGCCTCGCGAAGAATGTGACCGTCGTGCACCGGCGTGACGCGTTCCGCGCCGAGCGCATCCTGCAGGAGCGGCTTTTCGCGCGCGAAAACATCGAGGTGGTCTGGGATACGGTGCTCGAGGAGGTGACGGGGCAGACCGGCTTCCCGCCGGCGGTCACCGGCGCGCGGCTCCGCAACGTCAAGACCGGCGTCGTCTCGGAGCGGCCCGTCGACGGCGTCTTCGTCGCCATCGGCCATGAGCCGGCGGTCGCCTTGTTCAAGGACCAGCTCAGGCTGAAGCCGAACGGCTATCTGTGGACGGCGCCCGATTCCACCGCCACCGGCATCCGCGGCGTCTACGCCGCCGGCGACGTGACCGACGACGTCTTCCGTCAGGCCGTGACGGCTGCGGGCCTCGGTTGCATGGCGGCGCTGGAGGCGGAAAAGTACCTCTACGGTATGGAACCGGCGCGGGAAGCCGCGGAGTAGCGCGCATTTGAACTTTCCCGCATTGAAGCTAACGGTCCAGAGGGGGCAGATGGACTGGGACAAGCTCAGGATTTTTCACGCCGCGGCGGAGGCCGGCTCCTTCACCCGCGCCGGCGAGACGCTCAACATGAGCCAGTCGGCGGTGAGCCGGCAGGTTGGCGCGCTCGAGCAGGAGCTCGGCACCCCTCTCTTCCACCGCCACGCCCGCGGCCTGATCCTGACCGGGGAGGGCGAGCTTTTGATGCGCGCCGCCCGCGACATCATGCTGAAGCTCGAACACGTCCGCGCGCAGCTGGTCGATTCGCGCGGCCAGCCGACGGGGACGCTGCGCGTCACCACCACGGTCGGCCTCGGCTCCACTTGGCTCACCTCGCGCCTCAACGAGTTCATCGACCTCTATCCGGGCATCCACCTGGAGCTGATCCTCGACGATTCGGAGCTCGACGTGGCGATGCGCCAGGCTGACGTGGCGATCCGGCTGCGCGCCCCGACGCAGCCCGACCTGATCCAGCGCAAGCTGTTCACGGTGCATTTCCACGTCTACGCCTCGCCCGCCTATATCGAGCGCTTCGGCCAGCCGAAGACGGCGGACGACATCGACAAGCACCGCATCGTGGTGTTCGGGGAGAACGCGCCGACCTACCTGAAGGACATGAACTGGCTCTGCACGGCGGGACGCGAGCCGGGCAATCCGCGCCCCGCGGCGCTCTCGGTGAACAACCTCGTCGCCATCCGCCAGGCGGTGGAGAAGGGGGTCGGCATCGCCATGCTGCCCGACTACATCGTCGGGCCCGAATCGCGCCTCGTCGCCGTCCTCTCCGACCACCAGGCGCCGAGCTTCGATTCCTTCTTCGTCTACCCGGAAGAACTGCGCGCCTCCGTGCGCGTCACCGTCTTCCGCGATTTTTTGCTCGCCAACGCGCGAAGGTGGAGCTTTTGAGGCGGTGGTGCGGCGCGGGCAGAAGTCACCTACGTAGTCGTCATTGCCGGGCTTGACCTGGCTTGACCCGGCAATCCATTCCGTGACGCTGCCAGCATGCGCGGCTTGTCAGGTTGAGATCGGCGGATTACCTTAGCCAAGATTAGCTAAGGAGCTGAGCAATGCGCACCGTCAACATGCTGGATGCCAAGACGGGGCTTTCCCGCCTCGTCGAGGCTGTCGAGAGCGGCGCCGAGACCGAAATCATCATCGCGCGGAACGGCAGGCCGGCGGCAAAGATCGTCCCTGTCACAGCCTCCAAGAGCAAGGGTGTGAAGATCGGGCTTCTCGAGGGAAAGTATCCGCCGATGTCATTGGAGGATTTCAACGCCCATGACGAAGAAATCGCCGAGCTCTTCCTGAACGGCGACATCTAAGTTGAGACTTCTTCTCGACACGCATGTCGCAATCTGGGTGCTGGTCTCTCCCAAATTGCTGAGCGATCGGGTGCGCGAGCTCATCGCGGCCGCTGAGGACGGTGTTCATGTATCGGCGGTGAGCGTCTGGGAGATCGCCATCAAGCACGCGCTTGGCAAAGCCGACGCGCCGCCGTTCTCCGGCACCGAAGCGGTTGGCTACTTTCGGGAGGGCGGATTCGTGCTGCTCGACATCACTTCCGAACATGCCGCCGCGGTCGAAACGTTGCCGCCTCTTCACGGCGATCCGTTCGATCGGCTTCTCGTCGCGCAGGCACTGGCCGAGCCGCTTCGGCTTGTGACGCACGATCCGAGGGTCGCCGCCTACAGCGACGCCATCATCCATTTTTGACCTGACGCGGCGGGCAAGCGTCGACCGGGCGCTGAATGGCCGCCTTGACGCGGGCGGGGCGCCGGGCGCACCCT
>DASWJZ010000052.1:0-15787 GCA_036396875.1 Propylenella sp. | reverse complement strand
AGCCCATCTTCACCCGCCGTGGCGCTTCCCACGCCGCCAACATATTCGGGATCGTAGACAGAAAGCCGATCGTGCCAAGGCCAATGCCGATTGTGACCGCCAAGGCATGATACTCGGCGGGGAGCACGCTGGGGCCAAAGGCCCCCACTAGGAGACCTCCCCCGACAAGCGACACGCTCCCCCACCAAGGTACAGGAATAAGCATTCCGCCGCCCTAGCATATCTGCCCCACATACGCCAAGGGGATATATGGGCCTGATTCACGCTGGGAACGGGCATCGAACAAAGACGGAGCAAAATGATCCGGCGCGAGGCCTGCTCGGGATGTCGAGCGTTCCCGGCCAAGGACTGTCCGCGCGGCCGGCGCGGCATTCGTGACCGGTTTCTGAACGGGACGCCAACGGCGCAGAGGACCTTCGTTCACGATAGGACCGATCTTGGAACAAACGGCAGACGAATCGGCTTTCTCCGCCGTTTCGGTGTCTGTTCTCACAAGATGTCGTGGGTCGCGCGCCGCGCCTCCCCTCTGTCGGCGGTTGAACCTTGCCTCGGACCCATCGAAGGCAGTGCGACCGTTAGCACCGACGGTTCATTCCGGCACGCTCGGCGGGGTCTCCTCGGCGCGGAACCCGGTCGCCTCAAGCACGATGCGGCCGACGCGGGTGCGCACCTGGATGCGCACCGGCGCCACAAGTCCGTTGCCGGCGGGCGCCATCCAGACCTCCATGTCGTCGCTGTCCGCGAGGAAGAGGGAGCTTTTCTTCCCCGGTCTGTGCCCGGCGATCTGCCGATAGCGGAAATGGCAGACGACGGCCGCCCCGGAATAGGATCCGTCGCGCGTGGCGAAGGAGACTTCACGGTCGAAGGAGAGCGTGATGTCGAACCGCCGCTTGCCGTCGATCAGCGGCAGCCTGCGGGCGCAGACGGCCGGGCCGCCGTCGGCGGCCGGCCACAGAAATGCGCTGACCGGGTCAAGCGCGTCCGCCTTCTGCTCGGCGGTGATCGGCACGTAGCGCTCCGGATTGTTGCGCGGCGGATCGAGCGCTATGTCGGTGACTCCGAGGCCGGCAAAGCGCATGTCGACCGATTCGGTTTCGTCGTCCTCAATCCACACGTGCGTATATTCGTCGGGCCGCAACCGGTCCGCGGCGACGCGTCCGGATGCATGCGCGGTGGTCTCCGCGTCGGAGAAGAGGCGGGCGAGGCCCCTGACCCCGCCGGAAAAGGCAAGCGCATAGCGGCCGTCGACGATGTCTGCCCGGAGTTCCGCCCTTCCAACCGGGATCCCCCGAATGGAAACGGAATATTCGGTGCGAACCGAAAGCGGAGCCGCAGCGAACGCCGACTGCCAGAGCGCCGGGCCAAGTGCGAGAAGCAGGATGGCGATCACGCGGGTCGTCAGGGAATCGCCTCCTCGGCCGGCGGGGTGGTGGCTACGCCGCCATTTGGTCGAAACTGCGGCTCTTCCCTGCCCCGAAAGGAGGGCGAAAGGGGGCGCAAGCCTTGACCCGGAATGGCCGCATCCCTATAGGAAGGGCCGCTTCCGGAACAGATCGGACTGGCTGCCGCCGTCGCGTCCCCTGTGGCGCCGCCAAGGCATTTTGCCGGCTCCCGCTTTGAAGAGGTCTTTCGATATGGCGCGCCGCTGTGAACTGACGGGCAAGGCCGTGCTGACCGGCAACAATGTGAGCCACGCCAACAACAAGACGAGGCGCCGCTTCCTGCCGAACCTGAAGAGCGTTTCGCTGCTGAGCGATGCGCTGGAGCGCACCGTGCGGCTCAGGATTTCCACGGCGGCGCTGCGGACTGTCGAGCATCGCGGCGGTCTCGACGCCTTTCTCGCCAAGGCGCGCGAAGACGATCTTTCGCCGCGGGCCAGGCTCCTGCGCAAAGAAGTGCTGGCCAAGCTGGCGGAAGGCGAGAAGGCCGCCGAAGCGGCCTGACCCTCTTGCCGCTACGAAAGGAAGCTGCCGTTCTTTCGATTGCGGTCGCCGCCATGGCGGCCGTCGTCGTGCTCTCGAACGTTCTGGTACAGTATCCTTTCCACGCGCGGGTCGGCCGTCTCGACCTGGCCGACCTCCTGACCTGGGGCGCCTTCAGCTATCCGCTCGCTTTTCTTGTAACCGACATCACCAACCGGCTGCTCGGGCCTCAGATGGCGCGGCGGGTGGTCTATTGCGGGTTCGCGGTGGCGGTCGTGCTGTCAATCTGGCTGTCAACGCCGCGCATCGCCATCGCTTCGGGCACGGCATTCCTCGTCGGCCAGCTTATCGACATCGGCGTCTTCAACCGGCTCCGATACCGTTCATGGTGGAAGGCGCCGGCTTTCTCGAGCCTGATCGGGTCGTCGGCGGACACGACAGTGTTCTTCGCGCTCGCTTTTGCGCCGGCATTCGTGCTGCTGGGAGCGAACGATCCGTTCGCAGCCGAGCCGGCTCCTTTCCTCGGCCTCTATCCGTGGGAGACCGCGCGCTGGATCTCCTGGGCCGCCGGCGACTTCTCGGTGAAGCTCCTCATCGCGATCGTGGCGCTTGTCCCCTACCGGCTGATCGTCGGATGGTTCGTGCCGCTGCGGCCGGCCGCGACCTAAGCTGGTCGCCGCGGCCCGATCACAATCCCTTCGCGCGACTGGCCGGCGCCTCCTCCCACGCCACGACGGCGACGGCCACGCAATGCTTGCAGAAAAGATCCGGCCGCTTGCTGCAGGTGCATTGCCAGGCAAGCCCCTGCGGGGTCGACCGGAGCTCGGTCGTGCGGCGCTCGCCGTCGGAGACGCGAGCCTTGACGACGAGGGGCCCGAATTCGAGCAGCTGCACGCCGCCCTTCCGCGCGATGCCTTCGCCCAGCCGCAGGTTCGAGGCCGTCGCATAGTGGGCGAGATGCCCGGGTTCGACGAGATCGGCGACGGAGCTCATGGCGTTCTCCGGCTTCGGATCGCAGCGCCATCCTAGCGCCGGAGCTCAGTCGTCGGAAAGCGCGAACTGGAGGATGAGCGTCCGCTGCAGGAGGCTGAAATTGTTATCCGACACAAGCGTGAGGATGGTCCGTCCGGCTTCATCCCGATGCACGGCGAGGCCTTCGAAATTGTCGATCTGGCTCGTCATTCCGGCGTCGAGGATGTAGTCGCCGTCGAGCAGCGAGCCTGCCTCGACGCTTTCTCCCGGTATGCGCCGCAGGCGCGCGTCGATCCCCCAGGCCGGAATGTAACGCCGCTCGAGCAGGACAAGGTCGCCGTCAGGCAGAAAGCGCGCGCTGCTGATCTCGAAATCGTCGTGCGCGACGATCTCGAACGCGCCGACGCCTGCGACCCAACCGGGGATATGCCTGGAGCCGGGTGGCGGCGCCTCGCCGATCGCCACGATCTCACCCGCCACGGGCGAAGCGGCGGGCGCATAAGCGACGCTCTCCAGCCCCTTGTTCGACCGCAGGATACGGTCGGCGGCGCCGACCGTCTTCGGCTGGAAGTTCGCCGGGTTGCCGCCGCTCATCTCGAACGTGAGCATGGCGTTCGCCTGCCTTTCGCGCACCACCACGCCGCGCGTCGGGTCGTCGGGGTCGAAGGCGACATCCTCCGTGTCGGAGACCGACTTGGCGGCGTTGCCGTCCGGATAGAGGCTGTCGATCTCCGCCTCGGCAATGCCGACCAGCCGCCCGTTCTCGTGGACCAGCGTGGCGCGTACGAGGCGTCCGGTGTCGCTGACCATGAAGGCGACATCGCCTTCCAGCACCTCGATGCCGGAAAGGCCGCCGAAATCGCGATTGGACGACGTGAGGCGAATCCCGCCGAGAAATTCGAGCGGGCCGCCAGGCTCGTCCGGACCGGCGATCGCGAAGGTCTCGATCCGCTCGACATCAAGCGGGAGCGGCTCGGCCACCGCCGGCGAGAGCGGCAGCGAAAGGAGAACGGCAAGGGCAGGGGCCCTCAAGCCGCGCGCCTTGGCCGGCGCCTCCGCAGCGGGGCCGGCGGCTTCTCGTCGAAGAGCTCCGCCAGCTTCTCCATCATCACGCCGGCAAGTTCCTCGGCATCGATGATAGTGACAGCGCGGCTGTAATAGCGGGTCACGTCATGGCCGATGCCGATGGCGATCAGCTCGACGGGGGAACGCGCCTCGATCTGCTCGATCATATAGCGGAGATGCCGCTCCAGATAATTGCCGCTGTTGACCGAGAGCGTGGCGTCGTCGACCGGCGCGCCGTCGGAAATTACCATCAGGATCTTGCGCTGTTCCTGCCGCGTCAGAAGCCTGCGATGAGCCCAGTCGAGGGCTTCGCCGTCGATGTTCTCCTTGAGCAGCCCCTCGCGCATCATGAGGGCAAGGTTGCGCCGAACGCGCCGCCACGGAGCATCGGCCGACTTGTAGACGATGTGACGAAGGTCGTTCAGGCGGCCGGGCTGCAAGGGTTTCCCGGCCCGCAGCCACTCCTCGCGCGACTGCCCGCCCTTCCAGGCGCGCGTGGTGAAGCCGAGAATCTCGACCTTGACGCCGCAGCGCTCCAGCGTGCGCGCCAGGATGTCCGCACAGGTGGCTGCGACGGTGATCGGCCGCCCCCGCATCGAGCCCGAATTGTCGAGGAGCAGCGTGACGACCGTGTCGCGGAACGCGGTTTCGCGCTCCTGCTTGAAGGACAGCGGCGAAAACGGATCGACGACGACGCGCGAGAGCCGCGCCGGGTCGAGGATGCCTTCCTCCAGATCGAAGTCCCAGGCGCGATTCTGCTGCGCGAGCAGGCGCCGCTGCAGGCGGTTGGCGAGCCGCGTGACGGCGCCGTGCAGGTTGGCGAGCTGCTTGTCGAGAAAGGCGCGCAGCCGGTCCAGCTCTTCCGGCGAGCAGAGGTCCTCCGCATGCACGATTTCGTCGTGCCGGTTGGAAAAAATCTTGTAGTCGATCTCCGGTTCGTTGCGGCCGCTGAAATCAGGACGCCGGGCCTCGCCGGAGGGGTCCTTGTCGGCCGCGCCGTTGTCGTCGGAAAAATCTTCCGCCGTCGTGTCGGAATCCTCCGCTTCGCCCGTCTGATCCTCTTCGCCGGAGATTTCGCTCTCCTCGTCGGCGGATTCCTGCAGCTCCTGATCGGCCTCGCCGCGCGCCGCCTCGTTATGCTCCGGCGCGCCTTCCGCCTCGTCCCCTCTGTCGTCGTCTTCGCCGTCAGATTCCGGCCCGAGCTCATCGCCCATGTCGAGCGAGACGAGGAGGTCGCGCACCGCCTCGGCGAAGGCGTGCTGGTCGTCCGCCATGGTTTCGAGCCGGTCAAGCTCGCGGGCCGCCTTCGATTCGATCGCGTCGCGCCAGAGATCGACAATCCTCCGCCCGCTCTTCGGCGGCGTCGCGCCGGTCAGCCGTTCGCGCACCATCAGCGCGATCGCGTCTTCCATCGGCGCTTCGGACCGCTCGCTGATGTCGCCGAACTTTCCGCGATGGTAACGGTCCTGCAGCATGGCGGCGAGGTTGCCGCGCACCCCCTCCATCCGCTGCGACCCGATCGCTTCGCAGCGCGCCTGCTCGACGGCGTCGAAGATGGCTCTCGCCTGCCGGCCCTGGGGGGAGAAGCGCCGATGCACCTTGCCGTCATGGCAGGCGAGGCGCAGCGCCATCGCGTCGCCCAGTCCGCGCGTGATCGCCGCCTCCTGCGTCGTCAGCCGGCGCGGCGGCTCCGGCAGTCTTACCTTGTTGCCGACCAGCAGCGGACGGTCGGCCGCGTAGGCGACCTCCAGCTCGCGTTCGCCGGCGATGGCCCGGATGCAGACGGCAACGGCCCGCTTGAAGGGCTCGGTCGGCGCCTCGCGCTTCCTCGTGGTCATGCGACCTCTAGCTGAGCACCACGTTGGCGGAGGATTCCGGCAGCTCGACGCCCATGGCGCGCTGATAGAACTCCGCCACCAGCGGGCGTTCAAGCTCGTCGCACTTGTTCAGGAACGTGACGCGGAACGCAAAGCCGAGGTCGCCGAAAATATCCGCGTTTTCCCCCCAGGTGATGACCGTGCGCGGGCTCATGACCGTGGAGATGTCGCCGTTCATGAACGCGCTTCGCGTGAGGTCGGCGACGCGCACCATGCGGCTCGCCCGGTCGCGGCCCTTCGGGGTGCGGAGCGAGTGGACCTTCGCCAGCACGATATCGACCTCGCTGTCATGCGGGAGGTAGTTCAGCGTCGTCACGATCGACCAGCGATCCATCTGCCCCTGGTTGATCTGCTGCGTGCCATGATAGAGGCCGGACGTGTCGCCGAGGCCGACGGTGTTTGCGGTGGCGAAGAGCCGGAAGGCGGGATGCGGCCGGATAACGCGGTTCTGGTCGAGGAGCGTCATGCGGCCCTGCACCTCCAGCACGCGCTGGATGACGAACATCACGTCGGGCCGCCCGGCGTCGTATTCGTCAAAGCAGAGCGCCACGTTGTGCTGGACCGCCCACGGCAGGATGCCGTCGCGGAACTCGGTCACCTGATGATCGTCCCTGATGACGATGGCATCCTTGCCCACCAGGTCGATACGGCTGATATGGCTGTCGAGATTGACGCGCACGCACGGCCAGTTGAGCCGCGACGCGACCTGTTCGATATGGGTCGATTTTCCGGTGCCGTGATAGCCGGTGACGATGACGCGACGGTTGCGCGCAAAGCCGGCCAGGATGGCGAGCGTGGTCTCGCGATCGAAGAGATAGTCCTGGTCGAGATCCGGCACGTACTCGTTCGGCTCCGAGAAGGCCGGAACTTCCAGCTCCGTCTCGATGCCGAATACCTGACGTGCGGACACCGTCATATCCGGAACCGCAAGCAATTGATCGGCGGTCGCAATCATATCAAACCTCTCGGGACGAAACGTCCGAAGCCCTCGATCGAGGCGCCGGGACTTAGCAGAAACCGACGCTCTTGAGATAGCTGTACGCCTGGATGATTTCTCGCAGGCGGTCCTCCAGCGAACGGTCGCCGCCATTGGCGTCGGGATGGTGGCGCTTCACCAACAGCTTGTAGCGCGCCTTGATCTCCTGCGCCGTAGCCGTCTCCTCAAGGCCGAGGGTGCGGAGCGATTTGGCGTGCATGTTGTGCACCCGGCGGCGCTCCTGCTCCGGCCGGCGCGTCTGGAACCCTTCGCCGAACAGCCGGAAGGGGTCCTCCGCGCGCCCCGACCACCGGACCGTCGCTCCCCGATCGAGCCGGGAGCCGTTTTCACGCCCGGCGCCGACGCCCATCTGCCAGGTCGGGCGGTGCCCGGTCGTTGCATTCTTCTGAAACGCCTGGATCGCGGCGTCGTTCATGCCGGAGAAGTAGTTGTAGGACTTATTGTATTCCCGGACGTGGTCGAGGCAGAACCAGTAGTACTCGCCCTCGGCGTGCCGGCCTTTCGGCGCCCGGTGCGTGCCGGCGCCGACACAGCCCACCATTTCGCAGCCCCGCAGCGCGGGCGACGCCTCCGGCTCGCCCGCGTCAATGCGGATCTTGTTGAAATACGCCGAGTCGAGCTTCATCTCACTACTATGCATTCGCCGCGCAGCGCTCTCAAGGCGCTCAGTTTGGAACATGGAAGGTTGCTGCATCGTGTCGGTCAAGTCCCGTATCGAGACCAAGCTGGCAGAGGCGTTCCATCCGGAACGCCTGAGCGTCATTGATGAATCGCATCTTCATGCCGGCCATGCTGGCTCCATCGCCGGCGGCGAGACGCATTTCAGGGTCCGCATCGTCGCGTCGGCATTCGCCGGCAAAAGCCGGATCGAGCGCCATCGGATGGTCAATTCGGCACTGGCGGAAGAGCTTGCCGGTCCGGTGCACGCCCTCGCCGTACATCCCACGGCCCCTGGAGAGCCGGCGCGGAACTGAGCCTTATTTCGGGGCTCGTCCCTGTCTCGGCAAGGCCTTGGTCGCCCTCGCCGCCGAAATCCTAGGCAGGGCCGCACGCCGGCGCATGCACGATCCCCCATCCGAAAACCGGGTCGCGGCCCGGCTCGCCGACGTCGACCGCCGCTTCCGACAGCTGCTCGATCACCGCCTCGGGGCCCTGCGCCGGTTCCTCGCCATCCGGCCGGTGAGCGACGGTTTGGGGGGCCGCGCCGGCCCTGGCGATGGATGCTGAAACCGCGGCGGTCACGAAGGGGACCGCGTAGGATGTGCCGGTGCGGAAGCGACCGCCCGAGATGGACGCGGCGGTCCACAGCCGCACGCCGGGGGCGGCGAAATCGATGTGGTCGCCCTGGCCTGCCTGCCGGTAGACTCGCTGCGAACGGTCGACGGCGGTGACCGCGATCACGTCGGGATAGGCGCCGGGATAGACCGGGTCCCCCTTCGGACCGCGATTTCCGGCTGCCGCTACGACCACCATGCCGCGCGCCGCCGCCGCCGATATTGATCCCGCGAGCACCGCGTTCGGCGGACCGCCGAAGCTCATATTGACGATGCCGACGTCGCGGCGGACGAGGGCATCTATTCCGAGCACGATCTTGTAAGCGTCGGATGCGTCTCCCGCCTGGTCGCGATGGAATGCTTCGACCGCCACGAGATGCGCCTTGGGCAGCAGTCCGGGCGTGCGGCTCGCTTCGCTTCCGACCAGGAGCGCTGCGACCGCAGTTCCGTGCACCGCGGAGGACTTTCTTTCGTCCTCGGCGAGGACGGAGACGACTTCCAGCGACTGGCCGTAAAAGGCCTCGTGCTCCTCGTTCACGTCGGTATCGATCATGCCGATCACCGGGGCGAGGGAGCAGCTTTGCGGCGGCACCGCCCAACCGACCATCTCGAAAGCGGGGCAGTTGCCGGTCCTGCAAGGCATCTCGACTGGCCGATAGAGGTGGTTCTCGTCCAGAACGGAGGCGGGCGCGATCAAGCGCACGCGTTCGCGCGCCGTGTCGAGATTGATGCCGGCCGGCATCTGCAGTCGGGCTACTTCGCCGCCAAGGAGCGCATTCTCTGCGCGCGCCATGATCTGGAATCCGTCCTGCTCGATCAGATCGAGTTCTTCCCCGGAGACGAAAGCCACGATCAGCTCGTTCGGATTGACGACAGGGGGAGGCGGAGCCGCACGGACCCGCCGCGCCCGCCGCACCGGCCTTTTCATCTGCTGCAGGATGAAGTCCCGCGCGGAGTTGCCGCCGGAGCCTCCGCTCTCGCGGGGGCCCCTACCGCCTCCGCCTCCGCCGTCATCGTCGTCGTCCGCCCAGGCGACCGAAACAAGGGAGCTTTCAGCCACGTAGGCGGCAGGAAGAGCGAGCACGAAAGCCAGGAATAAAACGAGCGGTCGCATCATCGGCCTCGCCGAACCAATCATTCGCAAAACGCCAACGGCGAGAGAATATTCCCGCCATTCCCGGATATCTTTTAATGACGGGGGAATAATGGCTCCGCTTTGCCGTTCTCACGGAGACCACGCCGAAAGCAGACCAAAAATGGCCGCTGACGTCCAGACCCAGATCGTCGCGCTGTTGCCGCGGCTCCGGCGCTTCGCCAGAGGCCTTGCGGGATCGAGCGCGGACGCGGACGACCTTGTCCAGGGCGCTTGCGAGCGTGCGCTGCGGGGGATCGACACATGGGAGCCGGGCACGCGGCTCGATAGCTGGATGTTCCGGATCGTGCACAATCTCTGGATCGACACGCTGCGCCGGAAGCGACCGGAGCCGGGAATTGACGTATCGGAACTCGACATCGCGGGAGACGACGGCCGGACCGCCGAGGCGAGCTTGGAGCTCGCGCAGGTCCGCACCGCAATCGCGGCGCTGCCCGAACAGCATCGCGACGTGCTTGTCCTCGTTTGTATCGAAGATTTGACCTATCGCGAGGCCGCCGTCGTCCTTCAGGTGCCGGTCGGCACCGTCATGAGCCGATTGGCCCGCGCCCGAAAGGCGCTTGCCGCGGCTTTGGAGCCGGCGGATGGCCACCGGCTCATGAAAGGAGTCTAATGGAATGGACATCACCGAAGAGACCTTGATGGCCTTGGCAGACGGTGAGCTTCGCGGCGCCGAGGCGGCGTCCGTCGTGGATCAGGTGGAAAAGGATGCCGCCCTGAAGGAGCGGCTGGCCAAGATCGAGAGAACGCGCGCCCTCGCCAAGGCAGCCTTCGGCAGCGTCATCGAGGAGCCGGTGCCCGAACGGCTGCTGGTGGCGGCCTCGGCGCGACGGGGGCGGTTCGCGTGGGCCTCCGGGCGGTGGGCGCTGGGCTGGCTGCCGCTCGGGGCGGTCGCGCTTGCCGCTTCCGCGGCGGGCATCGCGATCGGCCTCGGGCTGACGCTCGGTGAGGGCGGCGGGCCGTCGCTGTTCGCCTCCGAAGAACGGATCGCGGCTTTGCTGGAAGAGGCGCCGAGCGGGGAAAAGCGGTCGCTCGCGTTGGGCTCTGCCGACGAGCCTGCCACGTTCGAAGCGACGGCCAGCTACGTGGCGGCCGACGGGTTCTGCCGCACCTTCGTCCTCACATCCGCCTCGGAAACCGGATGGCGCGGGCTGGCGTGCCGGCGCGACGGCAACTGGACTATCGACATCGCAGTCGCCGATCCCGCAGTTGACGGATACGAGACCGCGTCGAACGCGGCGCTTCAAAGCGTCGATGCCTATCTCGACGCCGCCGGCGCCGGCGGAAGGGTCGACGACGATGAAGAGCGCCGCCTGCTCCAATCCCACTGGACACCGCGGTAGGCAGCGTCCGCGCGTCGAGGCAGGCCGGACGACGACCCGCGGGCGGTCAGGAAGTCGCCCCGCTCCCGGTTCGCGCTTCGAGAAAGGCTCTTGCGTCACCCGGCGGGACATCGTCGGCAATAAAGGCCCGTCCAATGCCCCGCGTAAGGATGAAGGTAAGGCGGCCGCCGGTCACCTTCTTGTCCTGCCCGATATGGTGCATCAATGCGTCGGCCTGGAGGCGGGGACCGGGGATCTCATCGATGGCCACCGGAAGGCCCGCCGCCTTCAGGTGCGCCCGCACGCGGTGCGCGTCCGCTGCCGGCGCCAGACCGTTCTCCGCCGAGAAATCGTGGGCGAGCACGAGGCCGATCGCGACGGCCTCGCCGTGCACGAGCCGCTGCGGGTCATATCCGCACGCAGCTTCGAGCGCATGCGCAAACGTGTGTCCGAAATTGAGAAGCGCCCGCTCGCCGGTCTCCCGCTCGTCCGCCGCAACGATGCGGGCCTTTGCCTTCACGCTTTCCGCGATGGCGCGGGTGCGCGCCCCCCCGCCTGAGAAAACCTCCGCCCGGTTCGCCTCCAACCATGCGAACAGGCCGGCATCCGAGATGAGACCGTATTTGGCGACTTCGGCATAGCCAGCGGCGAATTCGCGCCGCGGCAGCGTGTCGAGCACCTCCGTGTCGGCGATCACCAGCGCCGGCTGATGGAAGGCGCCGACAAGGTTCTTTCCAAGCCGCGAGTTGATGCCGGTCTTGCCGCCGATGCTGGAATCGACCTGCGAGAGAAGCGACGTGGGCACCTGGATCAGGCTAATGCCCCGCCGCGTGACTGCGGCGGCAAAGCCCGCGAGATCGCCGACAACGCCGCCGCCGAGCGCGACGACGGCGTCTCCCCGCTCCACCCGCGCTTCCAGTATCGCATCGACGACCGCCTGCAACCGCGCAAAACTCTTGGAGCTTTCTCCGGGCGGAACGACCACTTCAACGGCTGCGATGCCTGCGGCGGAGAGCGACGCCCGCAAAGCCGGAAGATGCCGGTCAGCCACGTTTTCGTCGGTGACGACGGCGACCTTGCGGCCTGGAACCAGGCCCCGGACCCGCTCGCCCGTTTCATGAATCAGGCCACGGCCGATCAAAACCTCGTAGCTCCGCGCGCCGAGATCGACACGGATGTGCTCCGCGCTCACGGTCCCGGCCGGTCCCTCAGCTTCGCATCCAGCGAGGAGATGATCTCCGCGACGACCGACTGATGCGGCCCCTCCCGCGAGGCCACGATCAAATCCGCCGAGGCGTAAGCCGACTCTCGTTCGAGCAGGAGGCGCCGCAACACCGCTTCGGGATCGGGATTACTCAACAGCGGCCGGGTCCCCTTCTTGCGCACGCGGTCGAGGAGCACGGGGATATCGGCCTTGAGCCATACGGTCACGCCCGCCTTGCGGCAGAGCTGCCGCGTTTCCTCGCTCATGTAGGCGCCGCCGCCGGTCGCGACGACCGCGGGGCCGCTGCCGAGGAGGCGCGCCACCACTCGGCGTTCGCCTTCTCGGAAATGGGCCTCGCCGTAGTGCTCGAAAATCTCCGGGATTGTGAGATTCGCGGCCTTTTCGATTTCCGCGTCCGCGTCGAGGAACGGCAGATGCAGCGCGCCCGCCAGGCGGCGGCCGATGCTGCTCTTGCCCGCCCCCATCATTCCGATAAGCACGATGCATCGTTCGCCAAGGCGCCGATTTACGCGGTCGATCATTTCGCCGTCGGCGACGGCGTGGCGCGCCTCCATGTATCGAACCTCCGGCGGGCGTCGTGCTCCGGCACGACCCTACGTGTCAAGCACCGGCCACAGTCTCCCCTCACACTTGCCGCAAAGGCGGACGGACCTGGCCGAATCGGTCAGGATGGGGTGCGATGCCGAGTCTGATCCGACTGCTCGTTGTACTGGGAATTTTTGCGGCAATCATCTATGGCGGGATGATCGCGCTGGTTACGCTGGTCGAGCCCAACCAGCGGGAGATGACGGTGCGTGTCCCCAACGACCGGCTGCAGCCTTGAGTAGCGCGACATCCGGCCGCGCGGCTGCCGCTCGGGCCGCCGGCCTGCTGGAGGCCTTCCTGGAGATGCTGGCGGCCGAGCGCGGGGCGAGCCTCAACACGCTCGCGGCCTACCGGCGCGACCTTGAGGATTTCCGGAGCCGATGCGTTGCTTTTGCGGATGCGGGGCACGCCGATGTTCAGGCCTATATTGCGGGGCTTGCCGGCCGCGGGCTTGCCACGGCCTCGCAGGCGCGGCGGCTCTCGGCGCTGCGGCAATTCTTCCGCTATCTGGTCGCGGAGGGCATCCGGGAGGACGATCCGACCAACATCGTCGAGCCGCCAAAAGCGCGGCGAGCATTGCCGAGGATCCTGTCGGTCGCGGATGTCGACCGGCTGCTCGCCGCGGCGCGCGATCGGGCGGCGGCCCCCGATCTGACTCCGAGACGTCATCTCGCTGCCCGGCGCGTCACGGCGCTCCTGGAACTGCTCTATGCGACGGGGCTGCGCGTCTCAGAGCTTGTCAGCCTGCCCGCCTCGGCGGGGCGGAGCGGCCGTCCGTTCATCGCCGTCACCGGCAAGGGGGGCCGCGAGCGTCTGGTCCCGCTCAACAACGCCGCCCACGCGGCGCTCGCCGCCTATCGCGACGCTTGCGCCGCGACCGGGCAGCCGGACGGAAAATGGCTCTTTCCCGCCGACAGCGCCAAGGGTCACCTGACGCGGCAGGCTTTCGCGCGCGAGCTGAAGACGGTCGCCGCGGCGGCCGGTCTCGATCCGGAAGGCGTGTCGCCGCATGTGCTGCGCCACGCTTTCGCGACGCACCTCCTTTCCGGCGGCGCCGACCTTCGTGTGGTGCAGACACTACTCGGACACGCCGATATCTCGACCACACAGATCTACACGCATGTGCTGGACGAGCGCTTGAAGCAGCTCGTGAACGAGCACCATCCTCTCGCAGAAGCGCGGCGCGCCTGAGCCCGCTTCCTGTTCATCATCCGGTCTTGCCCGCGAAATCCCGGGCGGGCATCATTTTCCCCCCGGCCGGACCCAGGCGGCGTGGCCCGAGAAGCTGCGGGAGATGCTGGTCGAGTAGCCGTCCGCAACTTGACTTGGCGGTGCCCCGCAGCCAGTTTCCGCGGCAATTCCGAGCCGCCTCACCGGGTTCATCCGCGGGGCAGGGAACCCGATGCGGACATTTCTCGACTTCGAAAAACCCGTGGCCGACCTGGAGGGACAGATCCAGGAGCTGAAGCGGCTGGAGGCCGGCGAGGGCGTTTCAGTTGCCGAGGAGATCGCCACACTGGAAGCCAAGGCGCGCGATTCGCTCGTCAGCATCTATGCGAAGCTCACGCCCTGGCAGAAGACGCAGGTCGCCCGCCATCCCGACCGGCCGCACGCCAAGCATTATATTCGCCGCCTCATCACCGATTTCGAACCCCTCGCCGGCGATCGTAAATTCGGCGATGACAAGGCCATTGTGACGGGGCTCGGCCGTTTCCGCGGCGATCCGGTCGCGGTCCTGGCGCAGGAAAAGGGCGAGGACACGCAGACCCGCCTCAAGCACAATTTTGGCATGGCGCGGCCGGAGGGCTATCGAAAGGCGACGCGGGTCATGGAGTTGGCCGACCGCTTCGGCATCCCGATCCTGTCGCTGGTCGACACGGCGGGCGCCTATCCCGGCGTGGGCGCGGAGGAGCGCGGCCAGGCGGAGGCGATCGCCCGGTCGACCGAGGCATGCCTGCGGCTCGGGGTGCCGAATGTCGCCGTCGTGATCGGGGAGGGGGGCTCCGGTGGAGCCATCGCGATCGCCACCGCAAACCGGGTCTACATGCTGCAGCATGCGATCTACAGCGTCATTTCTCCGGAGGGGGCCGCCTCAATCCTCTGGCGCGATTCCGCCCGCGCCCAGGACGCAGCCACGGCGATGCGAATCACGGCGAACGACATGTTGTCCCTCAGGATAGTCGACGGCATCGTGGAGGAGCCGGTCGGCGGCGCACACCGCGATCCCGACCAGGTGATCGACCGAGCCGGAGCGGTGATTGCCGATGCGCTGCGGGACCTTGCGGGGGTCGGCCCGGACGAGATCAAGCGGATGCGGCGCGAAAAATTCCTCGCCATCGGCCGGTCGATTCAGTAGACAATGGCCTTTGCTGGCGAAGCGACTTCAGGAAGGGGCATGGCTGCGCGCGGTACCGCTAACGCTTCGGTAACTATCGAATACGCAGAGTCTGGCGAGGCGGGGCCGGGGGCCGCCGCGTGTAGGGAGTAGCGATGGTCGGCTTCAACCAGGTCCGGCGCGTTGGCCTGTTGGCGGCGGGATTTGCGGCTCTGGCGCTGGCCGGATGCTCCGACTATGGCGGAAGCCTGCCCAAGCATATGCGCCCGCTCGACAGCAAGACCCGCGAACTTGTGGATCGCAAGGGCATGGAGCTGCGCTCGCCGATCCTGGTCCGCATCTTCAAGGAAGAGGCGGAGCTGGAGGTTTGGAAGCAACAGAAGGCGACCGGACGGTACGCCCTCCTCAAGGACTACGAGATCTGCGCCTGGTCCGGCGTGCTCGGCCCCAAGAAGAAGGAAGGCGACCGCCAGGCCCCTGAGGGCTTCTATACGATCCGCCCGGCGCAGATGAATCCGGACTCGAACTATTATCTCGCCTTCAACATGGGTTACCCGAACGACTACGACCGCGCGCATGGGCGCACGGGCGCGGAGCTGATGGTGCATGGCGCGTGCTCGTCGCGCGGCTGCTATTCCATGACGGACGAGAACATCCAGGAGATCTACACGCTGGGCCGCCTCGCTTTCCAGGGCGGGCAGCGCGATTTCCAGGTGCAGGCCTTCCCGTTCCGGATGACGCCGGAGAACATGGCAAGGCACCGCAAGGACCCGAACATGCCCTTCTGGCGGATGCTGAAGGAGGGCTACGATCATTTCGAGGTCGTCGGACAGCCGCCGAAGGTCGACGTCTGCGGCCAGCGCTACGTCTTCAACTCCACGCCCGCGGCCGGCACCACGTTCAAGCCGACCGCCTCCTGTCCGCCGATGTCCATGCCGGACCCGATCCGCGTCGCCGTCGCCGAGAAGGAGGCGAAGGACGCCGAGAAGATGCTCGCCATTGCGGCCCGGCTCGATCGCAAGGAGAACGCCGACGGCGCTTCGGCGCTGATGCTGGCGCT
>DASWJZ010000051.1:0-9020 GCA_036396875.1 Propylenella sp. | reverse complement strand
AGGAACTCCACCACCGTCACCTCCGAGCCGAGCCGCCGCCAGATGGAGCCCATCTCGAGCCCGATGACCCCGGCGCCGACGACGAGCAGCCGCTTGGGGACGCTTTTCAGCTCCAGCCCGCCGGTCGACGTGACGATGCGCGTCTCGTCCACCGCGACCCCCGGAAGCGGCGTCGATTCCGAGCCGGTGGCGATCACGATCGCCTTGGTCTCGACCGACTGCGTGCCGCCGTCGGCCGACGCCACCTCGACGCGGCCCGGCGCCGCGATGCGCCCGCTCCCGTGAAAGGCGTCGATCCTGTTCTTCTTTAAGAGAAATGCGACGCCGTCGACGTTCGATTTCACCGTGGCGTCCTTGTGGGCCATCATGCCGGCGAGGTCGAGTTTCGGGCTGACCTTGATGCCGAGCTTCTCGAAGCCGTGGCCGGCCTCCTCGAACATCTCCGTGGCATGAAGCAGCGCCTTCGACGGGATGCAGCCGACGTTCAGGCAGGTGCCGCCATGGGTCGCGCGCTTCTCCACCACCGCGACTTTGAGCCCGAGCTGCGCGGCGCGGATGGCGCAGACATAGCCGCCGGGGCCGGTGCCGATGACGACGAGATCGTATTGGGCCATGAGATCCTCTCTCCGGCTTTCAGAGGTCGACGGGTTCGAATAAGCCAGCCCGGGTTCAACACGATTTCCCGCCCGCTGCGCAAGCCACGCGAGCCGCGGAGCGTCTGCTCCCGCCAGTTCGAGTGACTATCACTTCGCCGTTGAAGGGTTGTTCGATCGGGCTTCAGCTGCCAATGGGTCGAAATCCTTTGTGTCAGTTTCGAGACTATTAAGGTGAATCTCCTTCGACTTGATCCGCCCCGATCATTTGATTAAAAAGCCGGGAAACGATAGGTGCCGGGGGTGGGGAGCGTCCATGACATCCTTCCGGTGCGCAGCCGCCGTTCGCGGGTATGCGCAGAGCAGCTCTGCTCGCTGGCGGGAGCACGTCTGCGTGCAACCCCGCCGTCGTCATCGGAGGTCGAAAGTTGACTTGAATCAAAGTGCAAGGCGGCTCCAAGGCCCAGCCTTGAAACGTGCGAAGAAGCGCGACTATTAAGCTAGCTCTGGGAGGGCGTTATGTCATTGATGGGAATCCACGCTTCTGCCCGCATCGGCCTGCGTGGGGCAGTGATTGCGACCTTCCTCCTGGCCGCGAGCACGACCTTCGCCGTTGAAGACGGCGCACCGGCTGCGGTCACGCCAAATCCGGTCATCGTCTACACTGACGACGTGACCGCGTTCCGGGCAAATGGTCCGGCGGCGCAGCTCCTGGCGAGGGCCCGCGACGAAGGCGAGATCAATGTCATCATATCACTTCGCACGACAATGCGAATGGAACACACCTTGTCGTCAAGCGAGGCCACAGCGCAGCGCGCGAGGCTCCGCGGCATTCAGGACCGCGTGGCGGAGCGAGTGCTGGGCGCTGCCTCTGCTCTGGACGACGCCGACCGTTTCAGCTTCATCCCGGCCATGGCCATGCGCGTCGGTCCGGCGCAGCTTCGCCGGCTGCTTGCCGACCCGGAAGTCGTCAGCGTCCACGAGGACATCCCCGACGTTCCGCTGCTTGGCGACAGCATCAAACTTATCCATGCCGACGACGTCTTCGCGAAGGGCTTCAACGGCACAAACCGCGTCGTGGCCGTCCTCGACACCGGGGTCGACAAGACGCACCCGATGCTAAAGACCAAGGTGAAGTCGGAGGCCTGCTACTCGACGCACAATCCGCCGGCTCTCCGCTCGCTGTGTCCGGGCCAGGTTCAGCAAACCACCGATCCCGGTTCCGGCAAGCCCTGTTCGATAGCCGGATGCGACCACGGCACGCACGTCGCCTCGATTGCCGCGGGCAACTCCAACAAGTTCGACGGCGTGGCGCGCGATTCCAACATCATTGCCATCCAGGTCTTTTCACGTAACGCCAACAACAAGCCGGTCTCGCGCGAACGGGATCAGATCCGAGGCCTGGAGCGGGTCTACGCGCTCCGTGACACGTACAAGATCGCGGCAGTCAACATGAGTATCGGCGGTGGAAAATACGACGCGGCGTGCGATGCAACTTTTCCCGAGAGGAAGATGGCCATCGATAATCTCCGCGGAGCGGGCATCGCGACGACGATTGCGACGGGAAACGACAGCTTCACCGGCTTCATCGGCGCACCTGCCTGCATCTCGACCGCGATCCAGGTTGGCAACACCACCAAGGAGGACCTCATCTGGCGCAGCTCCAATCACTCGTCACTGGTGAAGCTGATGGCGCCTGGCACCGGGATCAAGGCAGCCGTGCCGGGGGACGACTACAAGGCGAAGACAGGCACGTCCATGGCCGCCCCGCATGTGGCCGGCGCGTGGGCGCTGCTCAGGAATGCGAAACCCACGGCGACGTT
The DNA here is from genome assembly GCA_036396875.1 of Propylenella sp. GTDB lineage: Bacteria > Pseudomonadota > Alphaproteobacteria > Rhizobiales > Afifellaceae > DASWJZ01. The sequence goes on along the minus strand of DASWJZ010000051.1, from coordinate 6,604 downwards.
GGACCAAATTCTCGAGGCGCTGACCTGCTCGGGCAAGACGGTTCATGAACGGTTCGTAACGGGCGGCGATCCCGTCGAACTCTCGCCTGCGCGGCCGCGGATCGACCTTCTCGGCGCCTTCAATTTCCTCAAGAAACCGGCGAACGCCACGCGGACATGGAATTTTTCCAACGTGAATCAGGCACGCGACTGGGCGCCGTTCCGCGGCACCTGGGCGATTTCGAACGGGCGCTACCGGCAGACGCCGATCATGCAGGGATGGATCGGCTCGGCGGTCGCCAGCTGCAATACGGCGCTAGAGGTCGTCGCCAGCATGACCCGGACGGATCCAGGTACCACCCTTTTCTCCAATACCGGCGTGTTCCTCAAGACGACGCTCGATTATGCGACAAAGGTCGTCTCGGGCTACTGGTTCGCCTACAACAAATGTCGAACCAATGAGTTCGGCACATGCACAGGAGAACCGGAAGATCCCCCCGGCCAGGCCGTGGTATGGAGGGCCAGCAACTTCAATTTCAATACCAACAGCGGCGCCGCGACGAATCTGTGCACCAAACAGAGCAGCGTTAACGTGAACGGGCTCAACACCGTCAAGGTGATCAGCAACGGCGCGTCCCATACCTTCCGGCTTAACGGCAAGCTTGTCTGCACGGTCAACGATGCGACCTACGCCTCCGGTCCCGTGATGGCCGCGGCATACATAGCGGACGCCGGCGGGCACGCCTACCAAGTGGATTCCTTCTCGGTCAAACCATTGGATGCGGGCGCGTTGCCGTCGGTGGTCAGCCTCATGGATCCAGCATCCGCGGCTCCAAAACCGGCGCCGGCGGGAATGAGCCCTCTCGGTTCCTCCCCCCAATAGACCCCTCGCGACAAGGGTTTGGGCCTCAGGGCCAGAACCCTTCCGTCGCGGGAACCATTTTACAGGTCCAGCACCAGGCGCTGCGGGTCCTCGATCGCCTCCTTGACGCGGACGAGGAAGGTCACCGCCTCGCGCCCGTCGACGATGCGGTGGTCGTAGGACAGCGCCAGATACATCATCGGCCGCACCACGACCTGCCCGTTGCGGACGACCGGCCGCTCGTCGATGCGGTGCATGCCGAGAATGCCGGATTGCGGGGCGTTCAGGATCGGCGTCGACAGGAGCGAGCCGTAGACGCCGCCGTTGGAGATGGTGAAGGTGCCGCCCTGCATCTCCTCGATCTTCAGCTGTCCGTCGCGGGCGCGCCTGCCGAAATCGTTGATCGTCTTTTCGATTTCGGCGATCGGCATCGCGTCGGCGTCGCGCACCACCGGCACGACCAGCCCCTTGTCGGTGCCGACCGCCACACCGATGTGGTAATAATTCTTGTAGACGAGGTCCTCCCCGTCGATCTCCGCGTTGACCGCCGGAATCTCCCTCAGCGCGTGCACGACGGCCTTGACGAAGAAGCCCATGAAGCCGAGCCGCACGCCGTGCTTCTTCTCGAAGAGGTCGCGGTAGGTCTTTCTGAGCTCCATCACCGCGCCCATGTCCACGTCGTTGAACGTGGTGAGCATGGCCGCTTGGTTCTGCGCCTCCTTCAGCCGGCGCGCAATGGTCTGGCGGAGCCTGGTCATCCGGACCCGCTGCTCGCGCGCCTCCTCCGACGGCGCCGGAGCGCGGGCGGCCTTCGGCGCCTCCGCCGGCGCGGGGGCGGCCCGGGTCAGGGCTTCCAGCACATCGCCCTTCAGGATCTGGCCGCGCTTGCCGGACCCGGCGACCTCCGACGGCGAAAGACCTTTTTCCTCCATCAGCTTGCGCGCGGAAGGGGCGGGCGGCATCGCGGCGCCGGCGGCTGCGGCTTCGCCCTTTCGCGGCGGCGCTTCGTCTTCGCGCTTCGGCGCCGCCTTCGCCTCGGCGCGCGTCTGCGGCTGCTCCGGTCCCGCATTGATCGGGGCGGCCCTGCCGTCGCCGCCTTCTACGAGCATGCCGAGCAGCGCTCCGACTTCGACCGTCTCCCCGTCCTTCACGGCGATCGTCTCGAGCCGGCCGGCGACGGGCGCCGGCACCTCGATCGTAACCTTGTCGGTTTCCAGCTCGACCAGCGGCTCGTCGCGGGCGACCGCATCGCCCTCCTTCTTGAACCACTGCCCGACCGTCGCTTCGGTCACCGACTCGCCGAGCGCGGGTACCTTGATCTCCAGAGCCATCGTCCCTTCCGTCGCTCCTCAGGATAACGCCCGCTCAGCCGCCAAGCGCTTCCTCGAGCAGCTGGTCGCGCTGGGCGATGTGCTTTGATGCAACGCCGGTCGCCGTCGACGCAGAAGCGGGGCGCCCCGCATAGCGGACCTTCTTGTGCCCCGCTTTGATCACCTCGAGCACCGCCTGGATGCGCGGCTCGGCGAAGGTCCAGGCGCCCATGTTCTGCGGTTCTTCCTGACACCAGACGATCTCGGCCGCCGGAAAGCGGGAAAGCAGCTCGCACATCGCCTTCAGCGGAAATGGGTAAAGCTGCTCCACGCGAAGCAGGTAGACGTCGTCGACGCCACGCCTCTCGCGCTCTTCGTAGAGGTCGAAATAGACCTTCCCGGACGAGATGACGACGCGGCGCATCCGATCTTCGGGGGCGAGCTTGATCGCCTCGCCTTGCAGCATCTCCGCATCGTCGTAGAGCAGGCGGTGGAATGCCGAGCCCGGGCCAAGCTCGTCGAGCCGCGAGGCGGCGCGCTTGTGACGCAGCAGCGACTTCGGCGTCATCAGGATCAGCGGCTTGCGGAAGCTGCGATGCATCTGCCGCCGCAGGATGTGGAAATAGTTCGCGGGCGTCGTGCAGTTCGCCACCTGCATGTTGTCCTCCGCGCACATCTGCAGGAAGCGCTCAAGACGCGCCGAGGAGTGCTCCGGCCCCTGGCCTTCGTAGCCGTGCGGCAGCAGGCAGACGAGGCCGGACATCCGCAGCCATTTTCGCTCTCCCGACGAAACGAACTGGTCGAACACGACCTGCGCGCCGTTGGCGAAATCGCCGAACTGCGCTTCCCAGAGCGTCAGCGTGTTCGGCTTGGCGAGCGAGTAGCCGTATTCGAAGCCGAGCACCGCCTCCTCGGACAGCATCGAGTTGATGACCTCGAAGCTGGCCTGGTCGCCGCCCAAATGGTTGAGCGACGTGTAGCGCTTCTCCGTCACCTGATCGAAGAGAACCGAGTGGCGCTGCGAGAAGGTGCCGCGCTCGACGTCCTGCCCCGACAGCCGGACCCGAAAGCCCTCCTTCAGGAGCGAGCCGAAGGCCAGCGCTTCCCCCAGCGCCCAGTCTATCCCCTCCCCGCCCTCGATCATTTTCCTGCGGTTGTCGAGGAAGCGCCGAATCGTGCGGTGGACGCTAAAATTGTCCGGCGTGCGGGCGAGCCTCAGCCCAATGCTCTTCAGCCTTTCCAGCGGAACCGCTGTCTCGCCGACCCGGCGCTCGTCGCCCGCCTGCGGCGTCGTCAGCCCCGACCAGGCGCCGTCCAGCCAGTCGGCCTTGTTCGGCCGATAGGCCTGACTCACCTCGAACTCCTGCTCCAGATGGTCGCGCCACGCCTGCTTCGCCGCGCCTATTTCTTCGGCGCTGATCACATTCTCGCGGACCAGCTTCTCCGAATAGATTTCAAGCGTCGTCCGATGCGAGGCGATGGCCTTGTACATGATCGGCTGCGTGAAGGCCGGCTCGTCGCCCTCGTTATGGCCGTAGCGGCGATAGCAGAACATGTCGACGACGACGGGCTTGTGGAACTTCTGGCGGAATTCCGTCGCCACCTTGGCGGCGTATACGAGCGCCTCCGGATCATCCCCATTGGCGTGGAAGATCGGCGCCTCGATCATCTTCGCCACGTCGGAGGGATAGGGCGACGTGCGCGCGTAGCGCGGATTGGTGGTGAACCCGATCTGGTTGTTGATGATCACGTGCAGCGAGCCGCCCGTGCGATGGCCGCGCAGCCCGGACAGGCCGAAACATTCGGCGACGACGCCCTGGCCGGCAAAGGCCGCGTCGCCGTGAAGGAGGAGCGGCAGCACCCGCTCCCGCTTCGTATCCTTCATCTGATCCTGCTTGGCGCGCGCTTTTCCGAGAACGACGGGATCGACGATCTCCAGGTGGGAGGGATTGGCGGTCAGCGAGAGGTGCACCTTGTTGCCGTCGAACTCCCGGTCGGACGAGGCGCCGAGGTGATATTTGACGTCGCCCGAACCCTCCACCTCGTCCGGCGCGGCCGACCCGCCGGTGAACTCGTTGAAGATCGCGCGATGCGGCTTGCCCATCACCTGCGCGAGCACGTTCAGCCGCCCGCGGTGGGCCATGCCGAGCACGATCTGGCGGATGCCGAGGGCGCCGCCGCGCTTGATGATCTGCTCGAGCGCCGGGATCAGCGACTCCCCGCCGTCGAGCCCGAAGCGCTTTGTGCCGGTATATTTGACGTCGATGAACTTCTCGAAGCCCTCCGCTTCGATCAGCTTGTTCAGGATCGCGCGTTTGCCCTGATCGGTGAAGGTTATGCCCTTGTCGGGCCCTTCGATCCGCTCCTGGATCCAGGCTTTCTCCTGCGGATCGGAGATGTGCATGAACTCCACACCGAGGGTGGAGCAGTAGGTGCGGCGGAGGATCGCGAGCATCTCCCGGATCGTCGCGAACTCAAGGCCGAGCACCCGGTCGATGAAGATGGGGCGGTCGTAGTCGGCCTCGGTGAAGCCATAGGTCGCCGGGTGCAATTCCTCGTGATCGCGCGGCAGAGCGAGGCCGAGCGGATCGAGGTCGGCGTGCAGGTGGCCGCGCATGCGATAGGCGCGGATCATCATCAGCGCATGGAGTGAATCGCGCGTCGCCTGAAAGACTTGCTGGTCGCTGACCTCGGCGCCGCGGATCTGGGCGCCCGCCTTTATCTTTTCCCCGAGCTGCCGCTCCAGCGGCATCCAGTTCGCATCGAAGGCGGCGACGATCTCGCCGTTCGCATGGATCGGCCAGTCGCTCCGCCGCCAATCGGGGCCGCGCGCTTCGGCGATCACCGCCTCCTTCGGGTCCTTCAGCGTCGCGAAGAAGTCCTGCCAGCCGACGTCGACGGCGGCCGGATTCTCCTGATAGCGGGCGTGAAGATCCTCGAGATAGGCGGCGTTGCCGCCATACAGAAAGGAGGAGCGCTCAAAGGCTTCGTTCAGGTCGTGTCGTGCCATCCAACGCTTGCGGGGCAGCTGCCCCGTCCCTTTCATTTGCGGGCTCCGCCGGAGCCATCCCAAACGAAGGGCCGGTCTCGCCGGCCCCCGTCAATCCCGCAGGAGCGCCACCAGGGTTTCCCCCAGCTTGGCCGGAGAGGGCGAGACGCGAATGCCCGCGGCTTCCATAGCGCCAATCTTGTCCTCCGCGCCACCCTTGCCACCGGAAATGATGGCGCCGGCATGACCCATGCGGCGTCCGGGAGGCGCCGTCCGCCCGGCGATGAACCCCACCATCGGCTTCCTTCGCCCCTTGCGGGCCTCGCCGCGGAGAAACTCTGCCGCTTCCTCTTCGGCGGCGCCACCGATCTCGCCGATCATGATGATCGACTGCGTCTTGTCGTCAGCCAGGAACATTTCCAGCACATCGATGAACTCGGTCCCCTTCACGGGGTCGCCGCCGATCCCGACGGCGGTGGACTGACCGAGGCCCTGCTGCGTCGTCTGAAACACCGCTTCATAAGTAAGCGTGCCGGAGCGCGAGACAATGCCGACGGAGCCGGGGCGAAAGATCGAGCCCGGCATGATGCCGATCTTGCATGCCTCCGGCGTCAGCACGCCCGGGCAATTCGGCCCGATCAGCCTGCTCCTCGAGCCGCAGAGCGAGCGCTTCACCTTCACCATGTCGAGGACGGGTATCCCCTCCGTGATGCAGACGATCAGCTCGATCCCCGCCTCGATCGCCTCGGCGATGGCGTCGGCGGCAAAGGCGGGCGGCACGTAGATGACGCTCGCGTCGGCTCCCGTCTTTGCCTTGGCCTCGGCAACGGTGTCGAAAACCGGCAGGCCGAGATGCGTCTGCCCGCCCTTGCCCGGGGTCACGCCGCCGACCATCCGCGTGCCGTAGGCGACCGCTTGCTCGGTATGAAACGTCGCCGTCGTACCAGTGATGCCCTGGCAGATGACCCTGGTGTTCCTGCCGACGAGAATGGACATCAGCGAAGCCCCTTGACCGCGGCCACGACCTTCCGTGCCGCGTCGTCGAGGTCGTCGGCGGCTATCACATTCAGGCCGGATTCGCGCAAGATCGCCTTGCCCTGGTCGACGTTCGTGCCCTCGAGGCGGACGACAAGCGGCACCTTGAGCCCCACCTCCCTCACCGCCGCCACGATCCCCGCCGCGATGATGTCGCAGCGCATGATGCCGCCGAAGATGTTGACCAGGATGCCTTTTACCCTCGGGTCGGAGGTGATGATCTTGAAGGCGGCGGTCACCTTTTCCCTTGAGGCGCCGCCGCCGACATCGAGAAAGTTCGCCGGCTCCTCGCCGTAGAGCTTGATGATGTCCATCGTCGCCATGGCGAGGCCGGCGCCGTTCACCATGCAGCCGATCGTCCCGTCCAGCGCGATGTAGGAGAGGTCGAATTTCGAGGCCTCGATCTCTTTTTCGTTCTCCTCGGTCTCG
>DASWJZ010000050.1:0-13477 GCA_036396875.1 Propylenella sp. | reverse complement strand
GCGAAGAACTCGTCCGCACGATCCTCTTCTTCCTCGAACCCGGCGCTCCGCGCTGCGTGGCGCTCGACGTGGCGGGACCCGAGCGCCTCACCGCGGTGCTCGCCATCTTCTGGCTGATGATCGCGCGGCCGGAGATCGGGTTCCAGCTCAGGAGATCAGCGCCACGTTTTCGGCGTGAGCCGCGCTCGCCAGCGCGTTGTCGAGGGTGGCGAGGGGAAGGCCCTCCCGGTTTGCTAGCTCAAGGTAAGCGGCATCGTAGACGGTGAGGCGATGTAGTCGAGCGAATCCGAGGATCGCCGCTTCCCCGGGTGCACGGTCTTCGACCAGGTGGAAGCGAGCGAGCAGCCGCAAGAACCGTTCGGTCTGAGTTTCGGTCAGTCGCCGACGGCGTTCATTCACGATCAGCGCGTTGCGCAGTTCGAACCACCAGAGAGCAGGTACGACAGCCTCGTCGCTCTGGATGCGTTCAAAGGCGATCGCCGCGATAGGGTGGTCCTCGTCCTCGAACGCCCAGGCCGATGCCACGGAGGCATCGAGCACGAACGGCATCAGTATTTGTGTCCTTCGTGACGGGCGGAGAGAATCTCCTCGAGCGTGATCCGTCCGGTTTCCTTGCGCAGACGCTTTATCCCCTCGATCGCTTCGTCGATGTCTTTCTGACGTCGTGCCTTCTCCGGCACGAGCCGCGCCACATCCCGGCCGTGGCGAGTGATGACGATAGTCTCGCCGCGCTCAACATCGTCGAGAAGCTCGGCGAGACGCGCCTTCGCCTCCGAGGACTGGATCTTTCGCACGGTGGTCTCCTTGACTGGTCGATTAGACTAGTCAAAATGGAACATACACCGGGAAAGTCAAGCCGCGGTGTGAGGCGGCTGTGAGGCAGCCTGCCGCTTAGCGGATGGCTGGTGTCGTAGGCATGCCAGTCACGCTGCCTGGCGGTGTCTAAGTGTTGAAGCGGGGTTCGATACCCGCCCGGGTGGGGAAGCGGCACATGAAATCGCAAGCGCGGGTCGTCGTCATCGGGGGCGGCGTCGTCGGCGTCTCGACGCTCTATCATCTCGCCAAGAAGGGCTGGTCGGACGTCGTGCTCGTCGAGCGGCGGGAGCTGACGTCCGGCTCCACGTGGCACGCCGCCGGGCTCTTGCCGCTCTTCAACATGAGCTACTCCGTCGGCCAGATTCACAAATACTCCGTCGCGCTCTACAAGACGCTCGAGGCGGAGACCGGCCAGAACGTCGGATTCGCCGTCTGCTCGAATATAAGGCTCGCCCGCACGAAGGACCGGTGGGACGAGTACATGTACTATGCCGGCGTGGCCGAGACGATCGGCGTCAAGGTCAACGTGCTGACGCCGGACGAGGTGAAGGACATCTGGCCGCTCTGCGAGACGGACGGCATTCTGGGCGCCATCCAGCATCCCGACGACGGCTACATCCAGCCGGCCGACCTGACGCAGGCGCTCGCCCGCGGCGCGCGGAGCCGCGGCGCCGAGATCCATCGCAATACGACGGTGACCGGCATCGAGCGGACGCCCGCGGGGGAATGGCTGGTCAAGACCGACAAGGGCGACATCACCGCCGAGCACGTCGTCTCGGCGACCGGGAATTTCGTGCGCAGGACCGGCGCCATGGTCGGGCTCGACATCCCGGTCATTCCGGTCGAGCACCAGTATATCGTGACCGAGCCGCATCCGGCGATTCAGGAGCGGAAGCGCCAGGGCCTGCCCGAGATGGGCGTGCTGAGGGAAAGCGACTCCTCCTGGTACATGCGCGAGGAGGCGGGCGGGCTGCTGCTCGGCCCCTATGAGAGGGGGGCGCCGGTCTGCTACGTCGACGGTCCGGCGGAGGACGCCGAATACGAGCTCTTCCAGGAGGATCTGGAACGGCTGATGCCGTATATCGAGACGGTGATCGCCCGCGTGCCGGCGTTCGGCGAGGTCGGCATCAAGAAGGTCTATAACGGCGCCATCGCCTATACGCCGGACGGCTCTCCGATCATCGGCCCCGCTTGGGGGCTGAAGAATTTCTGGCTGAACGAGGGCCATTCCTTCGGCGTCACCGCCGCCGGCGGCGCCGGCTGGCAGCTTGCCGAGTGGATCGTGGAGGGCGAGCCGTCGATCGACATGATGGGCGTCGATCCGCGCCGTTTCGGGCCCTACGCCACGCGCGGTTATCTGAAGGCGAAGAACGAGGAAGCGTATCGCAACGTCTTCACCATGCACTATCCCGACGAGGAGCGCGCCGCCGCGCGCCCGCTGAAGACAGCGCCCTGCTACGGCCGCATGCGCGACCTCGGGGCGATCTTCGGCACGGTCTACGGGTGGGAGCGGCCGAACTGGTTTGCGCCAGAAGGCTATTTCGTGCCGGAGAGCGAGCTCGACGTCGACGACACGCTGACCAACCACAATCATGCGCCGGCCGACCATACCGGAAAGGTGCGCGAACGCTGGTCGTTCCGGCGCTCGAACTATTTCGAGCATGTCGGCAACGAATGCCGGCACGTGATGGAGAATGTCGGGCTGCTCGACATGTCGGCCTTCGCCAAGTGCTACGTGACGGGGCCGGGGGCGGAGGCCTGGCTCGACGGGCTGATGGCCAACCGCATCCCGAAGGCGGTCGGGCGCATCAATCTCTGCCACATGCTGTCGAAGAACGGCGGCGTGCGTTCGGAATTCACGATCTACAAGGCCCGCCCGGACGGCTATTACCTCGTCTCGGCCGGCGCCTACGAGCGGCACGACCACGACTATCTCATGAAGGCGCTGCCCGGCGACGGCGGCGTGCAGATGTATCCGGTGACGACCGCGTGGGGCGTGCTGGTGCTTGCCGGTCCGCGTTCGCGCGAGGTGCTGCAAAAGCTCACCGACACGGACCTCACCAATGCAAGTTTCCCGTGGCTGACCGGAAAGAAGATCGGCGTCGGCCATGCCGAGGCGCATGCGCTCCGCGTCAATTTCGTCGGCGAGCTGGGCTGGGAGCTGCACCACCCGATCGAGATGCAGAACGCGATCTTCGATCTCGTCATGGATGCGGGGAAGGAGTTCGGCATCAAGCCGTTCGGTATCCGCGCGATGACCTCGATGGCGGTGGAAAAATCCTACCGGCTCATGCCGCGCGAACTGTCGATCGAATACACCGCTTACGAATCCGGGCTCGACCGCTTCGTGCACCCGAACAAGGGCGAGTTCGTCGGCCGCGACGCGCTGGTCAAGGCGCATGCCGACGGCGACAAGTGGAAGTTCGTGACGATGGAGGTGCACGGCGTCACCGACGCCGATGCGCGCGGCTCCGAGCCGCTGTGGAAGGGCGGCGCGCTCATCGGCCGGGCGACGAACGGCGCCTACGGCTGGCGGCTCGGCAAGAGCCTGGCGCTCGGCATGGTGCGGCCGGAGCACGGCGCGGTAGGGACGGAGCTGGAGATACAGATCCTTGGCGAGCGGCGCCGCGCGACGATTATTCCGGAAAGCCCCTACGATCCGGAGAACAAGCGGCTCAGGGCGTGAACCGGCCTTCTGCGGGCTACCGGCTCTGGGATTCGACCTATCCGTAGTAACTCGCGAACGGATCGCCAACGGCGGCAATATAGGCGTCGATAAAGTCGCGGTCCGCCGCCGAGAGATCGGTGGCGAACGATCCGACTCGTCCTTCCCGCACTTTCGAGCCCTGGGTCATGCCGGAATCGTTCCGCATCTGCTTCGCCTCGAACATATTCGCCTGCTCGTAGCGCCGCATGTTCTCCAGACGGCAGAATTCAACTGCTTCCGCCAGCAGCGTGTCGTCCAAGGTGGTGACCCCGAAGAACTCCAGACTGCTCCTCAGGACCGCCGCCGGATCGCTGTGCATCTCCTCATAGCAATGAACCCGGCACGATGCCGCAAGACGCAGGTTTGAGTGCCAGCTGTTGTAGGCCCGCATGACCTTGGCGATGCCGGTTTCCGGTTTGCGGATGAATTGCGAGATCGTCCCCTCGAAATGCGAGGAGCGGGTCGTGGCGTGATGGAAGGACGACACCAGCACGTCGCGCGGATTCCTGACGAGGAAGAGCACGTCGTGGCCTTCCCAGAGGCGCGGCGAGGCGACGAGCCGGCTCGAGGGCTTCAGGCCGTCCTTGAAGCCGGTGTCGTTGTGGGAATAGATCACCGGCCTGAGGCCGGCCCGGCGGCACATCCTTGAAATATTGAACGCTTCGCCCTTGCGCGCTGCCGTCAGCCGCGCGAGATAGTAGCCGACCATCAGCCTGTGCCAGGTACGGCCCGCCTTCGGATACGAGATAACGAAGAAGCAGTCGGCCGACGCCTTCTTGGCGAGTCTTCGCCGGAAGATAATCTTCAGATCGGCCAGCATCAGCTGCCCCGCGCGTGCATCCGCGAGTCTTTAGCCCATAGTTCGTTGCAGAGCGACTGCGCTGGCGATGCGTTCGACGATCGGCGCGTAATACGGCTTGCGCGCGGCGGGGAATTCCATGCCGAAGGCGGAGATGACGCCGCCGGCGAAAAGGTATTTTTCGTAGAAGATGTCGTCGCCGCGAAAGCCGGAGAGGACCAGCCAGCTTCCGCCGGAGGGGCTGTAGGTGACGTTTTCGTAGCCCTGCGAGCCGATCAGGCGCGCTTTGAGCGACCCGGCGTCCTCATCGCCGGTATTGTGGAAGGCGAAAATCTGCAGCGTCGCGTCGCCCGACGTGAAGGTGCGGCCGTCGCCGTTCTCCGGCGGCGGAGCGGCGGCAAAGATGCCGCCCGGATAGTCGAAGCGCATGCCGAAGCGATCGTTGACGTAGGTCTGCCAGCCGTCAGGGTGGGCAATGAAGCGATCCGCCGCCTCGGCCGCGGACGGGGCGAGCAGCGGACCGCCGGCCATGGCCAGGAGCAGCAAGACGCCTGCAATCTGCCGAACCCAGTTCATGCCCAACCTCGATCTACCCTCAGTCCGAGATTTCCACCGCGAGGCCGGCGGCCTTCCATTCCGGAAAGCCATCCTCCAGCCGGCGGACGTTGTAGCCGCTCTTGCGTAGGAGGCTGACTGCCTCAAAGGAAAGGACGCAGTACGGGCCGCGGCAGTAGGCGACGATTTCGCGATCCTTCGGCAGATCGGCCATGCGGTCGCGGATGGCGCTCAACGCGATGTTCACCGCCCCCGGCAAGTGGCCGAGCCTATACTCATCCTCGGGCCGAACATCGAGCAGCGTCGCGGTCCCGTCGCGCAGTCGCTTCATAAGCTCCTTGCGGGAGATCGGTTCCATTGAATCGAGGTTGTCGAAATAGGATCGAATAACGTCGCGGACCTCGGCAATGTTCTGCTCCGCGATCGTCCGCAGCGCCGACAGGGCGTCGACAACGGGACCCTCCGACAGGCGATAGAGCACGTTCTTGCCTTCGCGTCGGGCGGAGACCAGGCCGCCTCGCCGTAAGTGCTGCAGATGCTGCGAGGCGTTCGCCCCCGAGAGGCCGGTGCGCCTCGCCAGGGTCTCGACCGATCTTTCTCCCTGCGCGAGCTGCTCCAGCAGTTCGAGTCGGTGCTCGTGGCCCAGCGCGCGCGCCACGGCTGCGAAGGCCGCATAGACGCGCCGCTTCGGGTTATCGGACGTGCTCATTCTTTATTCTATCAATCAATTGATAGCTTGAATGTTATCCGAAATTGCGGCAATGTCAATGTCCGCCGACTTTGGAGGACGACGTGAAGACGCTGATCATCCTCAACGATCCGCCCTACGGGACCGAGCGCATCTACAATGCCCTCCGGCTCGCCCATGCGCTGCTGAAGCGGGACGGGGGTAGCGAGATCACGGTGTTTCTGATGGCCGATGCGGTTCTCGCGGCACGGGCCGGACAGAAGACGCCGGAGGGCTACTACAATGTCGAGCGGATGCTGAAGCGCATCATTGCGGCCAAAGGGCAGGTGCTGCTCTGCGGCACCTGCATGGATGCTCGCGGCCTGCCGGAAGAGCAGATGATGCCGAGCGCCAGCCGCAGCACAATGGATACCCTAGCTGAGGCAACGGTCGCAGCCGACCGGGTGCTTGTCTTCTGATCGAGGGATTCCCGATGCTGCAACAGGCCATGCACAGACAGGTCCTGCTGCTCGCCGCAGCGCAGGCGCTCTTTCAAACGGTCTCGGTTCTCGTGATGACCGTGGGCGCTCTCGCCGGGAGCCAGATCGCGGCCAACCCGCAGCTGGCGACCGCTCCGATCGCCGCAATGTTTCTCGGCACGGCCGCCGCAACTTTTCCGGCCTCCCTGTTGATGGCCCGCGTCGGACGCCGAAACGGATTCGTTGCCGGTGCGGCGCTCGGCATGCTCGGCGGCATCGTCAGCGCTTTCGGCATATTCGCAGGGTCGCTGATGATTCTCTGCATCGGCACACTGCTCGTGGGCGCGTATCAGGGGTTTGCCCAATTCTACCGCTTCGCGGCCTCGGAAGTATCCGACGACGCATTCCGGCCGCGGGCGATTTCACTCGTGCTGGCCGGCGGCATCGTCGCCGCCTTGCTGGGTCCGGCTCTCGGCCGCCTGGGCGGACCCCTGCTTGTGCCTGAATATACCGGTTCGTTCCTGCTGCTTGCGGCCGTTTCGCTAGTCGCGGCGGGACTGCTGCTCGGCGTTCGTATCCCCCAGCCGCGGCTCTCGGAAGGCAACGCAGGAGGGCGTCCGCTGATGGAGATCATGCGCCAGCCGACGTACCTCGTCGCGCTGTTCGGTGCGGCGACCGGCTACGGCGTCATGATCCTTGCGATGACCGCGACGCCGCTCGCCATGGTGCACCAGAATCACGGCCTGTCGGAAACAGCGCTTGTCATCCAGCTCCACGTGCTGGGGATGTTTCTGCCGTCGTTCCTGACCGGCTCCCTGGTCGCCCGCTTTGGCGTATTGCGCGTCATGTTCACCGGCGTCGCCCTGTTCGCCGGTCATGTTCTCATGTCCGTCAGCGGCACCGGCTTGACGTCCTTCGCCTCCGCCCTTGTGCTGCTCGGCGTGGGCTGGAACTTTCTCTATGTCGGCGGCACGACGCTTCTGACCGAAACCTACGCCGCCTCCGAACGCGGGCGCGCCCAGGCCGCCAACGACATGACGATATTCGCGGTCGGTCTGGCGGCCTCTCTCGGCGCGGGCATTCTGCTGCAATCCTTAGGCTGGCAGGCAATGAACATGCTGCTTCTGCCGTGGCTTGCCCTTGCCGCCCTCGCGATCCTGTGGCTCGGACGGCGGCGCGCGGCCGTGGCAGCGGCCTGATCGAAGGAGCGGTCGCGCCCGAATCAGGCCAGCAGCTTCTCGCGGCCCTGCCGCTCCTGCTGCGGCGAGCGGCCGTAGAGCTCGCGATAGCATTTCGAGAAATGCGAGGCGGAGACGAAGCCGCAGGCGACCGCCACCTCCACGATCGGCGCGTCGGACTGGATCAGGAGGTGGCGCGCCCGGTCGAGACGGATCTCCAGATAATAGCGCGCCGGCGAGCGCCCGAGGTTGCGGCGGAACAGCCGCTCGATCTGGCGGCGGGAGAGGCCGGCATAGCGCGCGATCTCGACCAGCGAGAGCGGCTCGGAAATGTTCGCCTCCATCAACTCGATGATGAAGAGCAGCTTGGTGTTCTGCAGGCCGAGGCGGGCCCGCAGCGGCAGCCGCTGCCGGTCCGTCGGCGAGCGCATCCGGTCGGTCAGCGCCTGCTCGCAGACCTTGGTGACGATCGACTCGTCGAGATGCTCGCCGATCAGGTGCAGCATCATGTCGAGCGAGGCCGTGCCGCCGGCGCAGGTGTAGCAATTGCCGTCCACCTCGAAGAGGTCGGCATAGACCTGCGCCTCGGGGAACCGCTCCGAGAAGGCGGGGAGCGATTCCCAATGGATGGCGCAGCGGCGCCCGTCGAGCACGCCGGCGTCGGCGAGCACCCAGGCCCCGGTGTCGAGCGCGCCGATGCCGATCTTCTGGCGGTCGAGCGAGGCGATCCAGGCGTTGAGGTTGCGGTCGTGGAAGCGCTCCACGCCGAGCGAGCCGCAGATGAAGACGTGGTCCGGCCGCTCGCCGCCGCGCACGCGCTCGCGCGCTTCCTTCAGCGGCATGTCGACATTGAGCCGGATGCCGTTCGAGGCGGCGGCGGGCTCGCCGTCCAGCGAAACGAGCGACCAGCGGTAGGCCAGCCGCCCGGCCATGCGGTTGGCGATCCTGAGCGGTTCGATCGCCATGGCGAAGGCGATCATGGTGAAGTTCGGGATGAGGACGAAGTAAAAATGCCGTTCCCGCAAGGCGTCGGCTTTCAAGGTCGCCTCCGCGCCTGTCCGATTCCGCTCGCGGGCATGTCGCAACCGGAGCACTTGCGTCAATCGAAAAACGCTAGTCGCTTCTGCTATCCGGGTCAGGGCGGCCCGGATAGATTGTCGCAGAGGGAACAGGAGACGCGGACGGCAGGCCGTCCGCGTCGGCGCGAGGGATCGGTCATGACGACGATGAAGAGCGACATCGAGATTGCCCGCGCCGCGCGGAAGAAGCCGATCTGGGAGATCGGCAGCAAGCTCGGCATACCGCCGGAGCAGCTGGAGCCCTACGGCAACGACAAGGCGAAGCTCTCGGCGGAATTCATCGGCTCGCTCGCCGACCGGCCGGCCGGCAGGCTCGTCCTCGTCACCGCCATCAATCCGACGCCGGCCGGCGAGGGCAAGACCACGACGACCGTCGGCCTCGGCGACGCGCTGAACCGGATCGGCCACAATGCGATCATCTGCATCCGCGAGCCGTCGCTTGGGCCCTGCTTTGGCATGAAGGGCGGCGCCGCGGGCGGCGGCTATGCGCAGGTGGTGCCGATGGAGGACATCAACCTCCATTTCACCGGCGATTTCCACGCCATCACCGCCGCTCACAACCTGCTCGCGGCGCTGATCGACAACCACATCTACTGGGGCAACGAGCAGGACCTCGATTCCCGCCGCATCGCCTGGCGGCGGGTGATGGACATGAACGACCGGGCGCTCAGGCAGATCGTGTGCTCGCTCGGCGGCGTGGCGAACGGTTTTCCGCGCGAGGCGGGATTCGACATCACCGTCGCCTCCGAGATCATGGCGATCCTCTGCCTCGCCGACGGCCTGAGCGACCTGCAGAAGCGCATCGGCGACATCGTCATCGGCTACCGCCGCGACCGCAGCGCCGTCACTGCGCGCGACATCAAGGCGGACGGGGCGATGACCGTGCTCCTGATGAAGGCGATCCAGCCGAACCTGGTGCAGACGCTGGAGAACAGCCCGGCCTTCATTCACGGCGGGCCGTTCGCCAACATCGCGCATGGCTGCAATTCCGTGATGGCGACCAAAACCGCGCTGAAGCTCGGCGACTATGTCGTGACGGAAGCCGGCTTCGGCGCCGATCTCGGCGCGGAGAAATTCTTCGACATCAAATGCCGCGTCGCCGGGCTGACGCCGTCCGCTGCGGTGATCGTGGCGACGGTCCGCGCATTGAAGATGCACGGCGGCGTGGCGAAGGAGGGGCTCGGCAAGCCGAATGTCGAGGCGGTCGGGAAGGGCTGCGCCAATCTCGGCCGCCACATCGACAACGTGAAGCAGTTCGGCGTGCCCGTGGTTGTCGCGATCAACCATTTCTCCTCCGATACGGAGGACGAGGTGGCCGCGATCCAGGAATTCACGCGGTCGCACGGGGTCGAGGCGATCCTCTGCGAGCACTGGGCGAAAGGCTCAGAGGGCGCCGAGGCGCTGGCGCACGCGGTCGTCAGGCTCGCCCAGTCGGGCTCGCAGTTCTCGCCCCTCTATGCGGACGACCTGCCGCTCTGGGAGAAGATCAACGCGATCGTCACGCGCATCTATCACGCCGACGAGGCGGTGGCCGACAAGAAGATACGCGACCAGCTGCATGAATGGGACAAGGAGGGCTACAGCCGCTTCCCGGTCTGCATGGCGAAGACGCAATACTCCTTCTCCACCGATCCGAACCTGCGCGGCGCGCCGGCGCACCACGTCGTCCCGGTGCGCGAGGTGCGGCTTTCGGCCGGCGCCGGCTTCGTGGTGGTGATCTGCGGGGAGATCATGACCATGCCCGGCCTGCCGAAGAAGCCGGCGGCGGAGACGATAAGGCTCGACGAGGACGGATTGGTGGAAGGGCTGTTCTAGCGGCTCTTGAAGCGGTCCGACGACAGTGCCAGATTCATCAGCCAATGGTGGCGCGCGAAAGGGGTTCTAATGCCCGACTTGCTAGACGAGGCGGTGGCGAGAGTGCGCCTCCTGCCACAGGATCGCCAGGAGGAAGCGGCGGAGATTCTTCTTGCGATCGCGGCGCACGACCCCTCGAAATACCAGCTAAGCCCCGAACAGAGAGCTGAAGTCCGGAGGCGGCTCGCGAGCCCACCGGACCATGCGAGCGATGCGGAGGTCGAAGAGACGTTTGATCGCCTGACGCGATGAAGGTTGTCTATTCGCGGTCTGCGATTGGAGACCTCCAGGATATCTCAGCCTATATCCGTCGAGACAGTGCGGCCGCCGCGCGGCGAGTCATTCGCAGAATTCGCGCAGCTATCCGGCGACTTGCTCAATTTCCGCGCTCCGCCAGAGCCGGTAGCGAATCAGGAACTCGCGAGCTTGTCGTCGCCGGACTTCCTTTCATAATTGTCTACCGAATTGTCGGGCAAAGCGCGGACCCATTTGTCGAGATCGTTGCGGATTTTCATGCTGCCAGGGACAGAAATGGCGAACGTGCGCCTCAGGATCCCTGAATTTGGCGGCTTCCCGTCACTGCTTTTGTCTTCGGCTCCTCGACTTCCAAAGGGGTGTCTGTTCGCAAGATATATCGAGAGGCGACACCGATCGGACGATCGAAAAGCCCCGGCTGGCCGTTCGCCGCAGCGCCCTCGATCGCCAGCATCCTGAGCTTGGTGCCGACGCCGCCCCGGGCGGAGAAGCCGCCTGCCTTGCCGCCGGCGGCCACGACGCGATGGCAGGGGACGACGATCGGGAACGGATTCTTGCCGAGCGCCTGGCCTACGTCGCGCGCCAAAGGCTTGTCGCCGAGCCGCGACGCGATCTCGCCGTAGGTCAGCGTCGCGCCGGGCGGGATGTTTCGCGCTATCTCGTAAACCTTGCGCTCGAAGGGCGGCACGCGACCCAGGTCGAGAGCGATCTCCGAAAGGTCCGCTGTTTCGCCGCGAAGAAGTGCGACGATCAGGCGGATCGCGTGCTGAATCTCGGGCGGGGGCGCGGTTTCGGCGGCGCCCGGAAAACGCCGCAGGAGGCGCGTTCGCGCCTTCGCCTCGCTCGGCTCGGGAAGCTGCAGGCCGGCAATCCCGCGCCCGCCCCAGACAATGCCGCAGGGGCCGATCGCCGTGTCGAAAAGGGCGAATCCGAGAGCGCTCATGATGGGCGAAACCTAGCACGCCGCCGCCGGCCACGCCGCCCGATTCTTGCAAGATGAAGCGCGCGCCCTTCAATCACCGACCGCTTGCGGCGCCAGCTCGCCACCGCCAAGATTGAGGAGGCCGCGCACACTGGCGTCGCTTGCGAGGAGGTCGCTCGTGTAGCGGTAGGCTCCGGCGGCGATCTCGCGGCCGCGGTGCCAGTCGAGAATCCCGAAGCCCGCGGCTCCGCTCGGCTCGATAAAGCAATCGCCCGGTCGGCTCGTCCGCTGGACGCGCTCGCTCGTCAGGAACATGCCGCGCATCAGAACCGTGACGAGGCTCGGGCGCCGCCGCCGTCGCAGCAACAAATCGCGCAGCAGCGCCGCGCGCGACGGATACTGGCCATAGCCGCCCACGACGCGCCAATCCTCGGTCCGGCGGAACGCGACCACGAGGTTCGGCCCGAGTTTCAGACCGCGCATCACGTTCACCGGAACGTTGTCGACCAGCGCACCGTCGACCAGCACGTCGCCCTCCCTGGTGATGAAGGGCGGCAGGATGCCGGGGATGGCGGTCGAGGCGCGGATCGCCTCCCAGAGCAGCCCCCGCCGGTGGAGCTGCATGTCGTTGCAGGTGAGGTTTGCCGAGACCGCGAAATAGTTGACGGGGAGGTCCTCGATCGCGTGGTTCCCGTAATGCTGCTGCAGCGCCATGTCGAACCGGCGATGGTCGAGGATGCTGTAGAGAGGGATGGTGATTCGCCGCATGGCACGGCCGCGGACGAAGATCTCTTCCGTCGCCTTAAGAATGTCGTCCGGATGGCGCTGCATCGCGAGCGCCCCCGCCATCGCGGCGCCGACGCTGGTGCCCCCGAAGAAGTCGATCGGCACGCCGGCCTCGCGCAAGGCCTTGGCGACGCCGAGATGCGCGCACCCGAAGGCGCCGCCGCCGCCGAGCACGAGGCCGACCGCCCTGCCGGTCAGAAACCGCGCGAGCCGCGCAAAGTCGGCGTCGTCGTTCAGCGCGACATGATGGTGGAGCGCCACATCGCGATGCCGCAGCCATTCCTCCGAGCCGGCAATGCCCCGCTCCGCGGCATTGCGCCAGATGACGAGCGACCGGTGCTCGTTCGGAAAGAGGTCGGCGGCCTCCCTCTCGAACGGTGTGAGCTCGATCGGTCGTGAGCCGGTCTCCTCGGCGGCTGCCAGCAGCATGAGGTCGTCGGCGCAATGAAGCGCCGACCGCGCGAAGCCGTTCTCCCGGTCGACGGCATAGACGACGAGGTCGAATTTTTCCTCGACGGCGTTCAGGAAGGCGGTGATCGCCGTGTCCGAAGCGCCGCGGCCGGACGGCAGGTCATCCTGCGTGAGGATTGCCGCCTGGCTCCCAGCGAAGGCGCGCCGCATCCCCGCGATGAACGGCGGCGGCACCAGCGAGGACGCGCCAATCGGAAGAACGGCCACGGTGCGGGCGGGCTTCGGTTCGAGCGCCGGCGCGACGGCGGCAACGGCGGCGAGCCGCTTTGCGAAATAGGCGAGGATATCGGAGACGATACGCGGGGCAAGCGACGCGATCTCGGCGTAGGCCTCGCGCGTCAGCCGGAGGACGTCGCTGTCGCGGGCGGCAACGACGTTGGCGGTGCGGACGCCGTTGCCGAAGAACGCGACCTCGCCGATCGGTTCGCCCGGGCCGATCTCGGCAATTGCGCCGGGGCGCCCGTTCAGGGTGACGAAGAACCGGCCGGAGAGAACGAGATAAAGTTCGTCGGCCGGATCGCCTTGAC
This sequence comes from Propylenella sp., assembly GCA_036396875.1. Classification (GTDB taxonomy): domain Bacteria; phylum Pseudomonadota; class Alphaproteobacteria; order Rhizobiales; family Afifellaceae; genus DASWJZ01. The sequence goes on along the minus strand of DASWJZ010000050.1, from coordinate 382 downwards.
ACACCAGCTTGGCGCCGCGCGGCACCCGAAGCCTAAGCGCCCGTTCCTCCAGGCGCCGCCGGTCGCTCGCCGACAGCTCCGAAAACGCCGGTATCGCCGCGAGGGAACCCTGGCACCCGTCGACTGGCGCTCTACCGATCATCGCACGCCTGCACCCTTCCTCCAGCCATAATCATAGCACGCGCCGTATCGATCGCGGTGTTGCGCCGTACCGTCGCAAAATGTAGGCGCGCAATTGCGGCTGCGACACTCGACTGCCGTTTCCGCGATTGCCCCTCCGGCGCGGGGCCCCTAAACCCGCAGGCGTGCAGCGCTACAACATCCTCTCGCTGATCCGCGAAGGGCTCCGCGGCCATTCCGGCTGGCGGCCGGCGTGGCGCTT
>DASWJZ010000049.1:0-1844 GCA_036396875.1 Propylenella sp. | reverse complement strand
CCTGCCGTTCATCCGGCGTGTCCGGCCGGGGGTCTATGCGGCCGCCGGCTACTCCGGGCAGGGCGTGGCGCTCGCTCCGTTCGCCGGCAAGATCATCGCCGACGCGATTCGCGGCGACCCCGCGCGGCTCGACGTTTTCGCGTCGCTGCCGGTTCCGCCGTTTCCCGGCGGCAAACTGCTCCGCACGCCTGCGCTGATCGCCGGCATGCTCTGGTACGGGCTACGGGACCGGCTCTAAGCCTTTGTTTTCAGTACCTGTCAACCCTACTTGATCGGTCGATTGACAATTTCAGTCGTTCGTTTGTATTATACGTGAGGGCGACGACGAAACGGACCAAGGGCACCCATTGGCAGCGCGGGGGACGAACGTTCAGCGGAAGGCTACCGTCGGCCCATCGGCACAGGCCGGCTCGCCCACGGCCCGCGCCCGGCGCGACCGCGGCGGCGAGACCCGCGAGCGGCTGATCGAGGCGGCGATCGATGTGTTCGGCCGCCACGGCTACGAGGGCGCAACGACGCGCCAGATCGCCAAGGCGGCGGACGCCAACCTTGCCGCGATCGTCTATCACTTTGGCTCCAAGGACGGCCTCTACCTCGCGGTCATCGAAGCGATCGTCGGCGAGATCAACCTGCGGATGGGGCCGGTGCTCGGCTTCATGGAGGCGAACGTCCCCGAAAGCCCGACCGATGCGGTCGCCCTCCTGGTGCGCGCCCTCGCCTCCTTCGTCGACGTCGTGCTCGGGAGCCCCGAGGCGCAAAGCTGGGCGCGGGTCATCGTCCGCGAATTCCTCGACCCGACCGACGCGTTCGACATCATCTACGCCTTCCAGGGGCGTGCTCATGCCCTCGCGACAAGGCTGGTCGCCGTCGCCACCGGCGCCGACCCGGAGGCGACCGCGACGAAGCTCATGGCGTTCACCATCATCGGTCAAGGCATGGTCTTCCGCGTCGCCAATGCGCTGGTGCTCCGGAGGATCGGGCGCGAATCCCTCGGGCCGTCGGAGCGCGAGGAGATCAAGCGCATCCTCGCCAGAAACATCGAGGCGATGCTTGTGGGAGGTGGCGATGGGCGGGCGTGATACTATGGCAGGCAGCCTCCCCACGGTGTCCAACCCTCCCCTTGAGGGAGGGTCGAAAACCGCGCAGCGGTTTTCGGGGAGGGGCCGCGGCCGCGCAGGATTGTCCCCCCTCCCGGAATTCGCCGACGCGAATTCCGACCTCCCCTCAAGGGGGAGGTTCTGCGGAGCAAGCCGCACCATCCGCCCCGCCCTCGTTGTCATCCTCGCCCTCGTCCTCTCCGGCTGCTTCTGGTCGGGCGAGGCGCCACTGCAGGGCTACGTCGAGGGCACCTACGTCTATGTCGCCGCCGAGAGCGGCGGGCGGGTCGTGGCGCGGCCGGCGATGGCGGGGACGCGCGTCAACGAAGGCGACCTCCTGTTCGCACTCGACGATGCCGACCAGAAGGAGGCGGTCGCCGGCGCCGAGGCGCGGCTGGCGCAGGCGCGCGCGCAGCTCGCAAACCTGATGACCGGCAAGCGGCCGGAAGAAATCGCCGTGCTTGAGGCGGACCTCGCCCGCGTCCGCTCGACCTTCGCGAACCTCGACGAAGAGTACCGGCGCATGGTGCAGCTCCGCGAAAGCGGCATCGTGGCGCAATCGGCCGTCGATTCGGCGAAGACGGCGCGCGACACGGCGGAGGCGCAGGTGGATGCCGCGATGCGCCAGCTCGAAGTCGCCAAGCTGCCGGCGCGGCCGGAGGAAATCGAAGCGGCGGAGCGGAACGTGGCAGCGCAGGACGCGGCGCTGGCGCAAGCGCGGATCCAGCTCGACCGACGGCAAATCCG
>DASWJZ010000048.1:0-16383 GCA_036396875.1 Propylenella sp. | reverse complement strand
ACTGTTCGGGTTCGATGGAACGACGGGCGATGACCCACGCTCATCCACGGGCTCGTTCGCCCTCAGGGTTGTCGGTCTCTCGCCCGCCACCGCGCACGGGACTATGCCAGAGTCGGCACAATGAGAGTTACAAGGGGTTCTTGGCGGCGACAGACACCTGCAATCCGGCTGGTCGTCGACGTGGACGGACAGGAACATGACGGCAGCATCGACGACCTTCCCCTGAGCGAGCGGCTGATGCCCTCTGGATTCAGCGTTCTGCGCTTTGCGAACGACGCGGTGCGGGTGGATCTGGATCGTGGGTGCGAAAGGATCTTTGCGGGCGGCGCAGTCGCGCGCGCGGGACCCCTCATCCAAGGCCCGAGGGAGAGCGCAACGATAGCGGTGGCGGGCCGTACAAGAGAAAGCCCGGCCGAAGCCGGGCTTTCATGATCAAGTTCCTGCTGCGATCAGAACGACCGCTGGATGCGCCACATCACGCCCCAGACATCGTAATCTTGCGCCTCGCAACCACCAAGAACCGCACACACAAGGGGCGGCCCACCGTCGCCGTCAGCAACGCTGTCATCCATGTCGAGGGACTTGTAGGCAAACTCCGGACCCATGGCGAGACCCGGGACCGGCGACCACGCCGCACCGGCTACCACCGCCCATTCGTCGTACTCGTCGGCCCCGTCGTCTTCCTCGACATGCACGAACGAGCCGTCCAGCCACACTTTCAGGTTCGGGTTGAACAGCGGCCCGGTGATGCCGGCACGCACAGCCCACGCCTCGTTCAGGTCGTCCGCCGGATCGCCGTCGAGATCGCCGAGGCCGCCCGGATCGGTTGTGATATACGCAATCGCGCCTTGCGAAAAGCCGCCCTGGGCATCGATCGACCAGCCGCCCGGGATGCCGATGCTCAGACCGGCGCCGACCGCGAAGCCGATGCCGTCGTCAGAGGTGGCATCGACAAAAGGAGGACCCGAATAATCATGAACGTGCCGAACGGCGCCCATGATCTGCGCAGAGCCCCAGCCCTGGTCGACGCGGATGTTGGCCACGCCGTCCGGCGCTTCCTGGCCCTCGTAGTCGTCGTCGCCGGCCAGCTTGCGGCCGCTCGAAGCCGGATCTTCCGCCGCGATGGTGAACGAGAAGCCGTTCCCGCCCGCGAAGGTCCAACCGAAGAGCGTCTGTTCCGTCGTGTTGTCATCGATGTTCAGACGCGTTCCATAGCCGTGAGAGCCCCAGAAATCGAAGAACGACCCTGTGTGACCCGCGGTGTAGGTGCCCCAGTCGTTGCTGATCTGGATAAACGCTGCAGCAAGGTCGAACGCACCGTCGTAGTTCGGATCGCTGTCATTCACAAGCGCCGGAGGCAGCGAGGACCCGGTCGTCGTGTTCCTGTGACCGATCTGCATCTGCAAGTCGATGTAGGCACGGACGAGACCGATATCCGTTTGCGTGCGGGCGTCGAGCCGGACGTTGCCGCGGGCGCGGGTCGTCCAGTTGTTCACATGCCCTTCATGCACGCCGTAGAGGTTGTCTGGATCGGAGAATGTGTACCCCGCATCTCCGTTGACCCAGTGCGACTCAATACGCACCTGACCACTCACCCGAAGGCAGGTGTCGGTGCCCGGAATGTAGTAGAAGCCCGTTCCGAAGGCATCGCAGATCCGCACAAATTCGACCGGCTCGACGGTCGGAAGGTCGGCGGCCTGCGCCCCGGTGCCGGCGGCCAGGACTGCCGCGGAGCCGAAGAGAAGGCTCTTGAGTTTCATTTTAGACCTCCAGTCCAAGTTGCTTGAGCTGGGGTTTTTCCGTTTCGACCTGGCTGTCGCCACCCGAGTCGGGCCCCCGCCCCTCGTGCTGCCCCCTGAAGAACAGCGGCCGCCGATCGGCTGCCTGTGGTGACACTATCCATCCGCTCGCCCGTGGCAACAGCCGTCGCTTTGCCGCCATAAGCTTTCCAAACCCTTGTTGCAGATTTGCCACGAAATCCGCGGGTTCCGGGGCAGAAATTGAAGGAAGTCCTAACGCCGGGCCCGGTCGCGACCTGCCGAGGACCCTGAACGGCAGCGCGCTCCGTTGCTCCGCGCCGCGGCCAAGGGAGCAGCGCCTCGATCCACGCCATCCGAAAGCCGGTTGCTTCCATTCGGCCCAGCGGGCAATAGGCCCCGGCTACCGCGGACGGAACCGCGAACGGAACCGCAGGCGCCCGGCGCGGTCGGCGCGTCTGAAGCTCGGCGAGGTGCGGATGGCCCGGATACTGGTGCTCGGCGGCGACGGATTCTGCGGCTGGCCGACCAGCCTCTATCTCTCGCGGCGGGGGCACGACATCAGCATTGTGGATAATCTTTCCAGGCGAAAGATCGACGTCGAGCTCGAGGTCGAGTCGCTCACGCCCATCAGGCCGATATCGGAGCGGCTGCGCGCCTGGCGAGAGGCGACCGGTCTCGACATTCGCTACGAGAGCTTCACCGTCGGCGAAAACTACCATCGCCTGCTGACCAAGATCCGCGAGGAGCAGCCCGACGCGATCGTCCATTTCGCCGAGCAGCGGGCCGCCCCCTATTCAATGAAATCCGCCTGGCACAAGCGCTATACGGTCAACAACAACCTGAACGCCACCCACGACGTGCTCTGCGCGATCGTCGAATCGCAGGTGGACGCGCACCTCGTTCATCTCGGCACCATGGGCGTCTATGGATATGGCAGTGCGGGAATGAAGATTCCGGAAGGGTACCTGACGGTGTTCATGAGCACCGAGCTGGGAGACCGGGTGGAGCGCGAAATCCTATATCCGTTCAATCCCGGCTCGATCTATCACATGACCAAGACGCAGGATCAGCTGTTCTTCCATTTTTACAACAAGAACGACGGCGTGAAGATCACCGACCTGCACCAGGGGATCGTCTGGGGCACGCAGACGCCGGAGACCCAGCTCGACGAGAGGCTGATCAACCGATTCGACTATGACGGCGACTACGGGACCGTGCTCAACCGCTTCCTGATGCAGGCCGCGATCGGATTCCCGCTGACCGTGCATGGGACCGGCGGACAGACGCGCGCCTTCATCCACATCGAGGATACCTGCCGCTGCATCGAGCTCGCCGTCGAAAACCCCCCGCAGCGGGGCGAGCGCGTCAACATCCTGAACCAGATGACCGAAACGCATCGGGTCCGCGACCTCGCCGAGATGATATCGGCGATGACCGGAACACCGATACAATTTGTGCCGAACCCGCGGAACGAGGCCAGCGAAAACGAACTTCACGTGACGCATGACCGGTTTCTCAGGATGGGCCTGGAGCCGATCACGCTACAGAACGGGCTTATGAACGAAGTGACCGAGATTGCGCGGAAGTACGCAAGCCGTTGCGATCGCTCGAAAATTCCGTGCATCTCGCTCTGGCGCCAGTGACGGGCACAGCAGAAATGCCGCTTGTGAGAATGCGCCGCGATTGGCTAGGTGTCGGCCATGAGCGCAGTTGAACCGATGCGCGTCGGCGTGATCGGGGCCGGCTATGTCGGGCTCGTGACCGCGGCGTGCCTTGCCGAACTTGGCCACGACGTGACCTGCATCGACACGGATGCGGCGAAAGTGGCGCGGCTCAAGGCCGGCGAGATGCCGATCTATGAGCCTGGACTGGAGGCGCTTGTCGCAGCGAACGGCGCGCGCGGGCGCCTGCGCTTCGCCACCGATATCGCCGAGGCCGCCGAGGCCGGCATCGACGTGCTCTTCATCGCCGTCGGCACGCCGACCGACAGCAGTGGCGGTGGCGTCAATCTCGCTTACGTCCACGCCGCGGTCGAGCAGGCCGCCTGCGCGCTCGCCCGCCAATCCGGCGGCTTTACGGTCGTCGTCACCAAGTCGACGGTGCCGGTGGGAACGAGCCGCAAAGTCGCGGAGATTCTCGGCCGGCATCTTTCGCACGAGCGCTTCGCCGTGGCCTCGAACCCCGAGTTCCTGCGCGAAGGCAGCGCAATTGCCGATTTCATGCAGCCGGACCGCATCGTCGTCGGGTCGCAATCGGCACGGGCGCGCGCAATCCTCGACGAACTCTACTCGCCGCTCGTCCGCGCCGGGCGGCCGATGGTGGTGACCTCGGCGGTGGCGACGGCCGAGCTGGTCAAGTACGCCGCCAACGCGTTCCTCGCCACCAAGATCACCTTCATCAACGAGCTGGCGCGGCTCTGCGAAGCGACCGGCGCCGACATCACGGAGCTGGCGCGAGGCCTCGGGCTCGATGACCGCATCGGCGCGAAGTTCCTGGCCGCCGGCCCCGGCTTCGGCGGCTCCTGCTTCCCGAAGGACCTCCTCGCCCTGATCAAGACCGGCACCGATTACGGCTCGCCGGTCGAGATCGTGGAGACGGTGATCCGCGCCAACGACCGGCACAAGCAGCTGATGGTGAGGAAGATCCGCACGGCTCTCGGCGGCACGCTGCAGAACCGCCGCATCGGGGTGCTCGGGCTGTCGTTCAAGGCCGAAACGGACGATATGCGCAATGCGCCCGCGCTCACCATCGTGCCGCAGCTCATCGCCGAGGGCGCCGATGTGAACGCCTACGATCCGGCGGCGTCAGCGACGGCCCGGGAACACCTGCCGCAGCTCAGCCTGGCGGCCTCCGTCGAGGCGGCGGTCACCGGCGCCGACGCCGTCGTGATCCTGACCGAGTGGAGCGTCTTCCGGTCGATCGACTGGCGCAAACTCGGACCGATGATGCGGCGACCGCTGGTGATCGACCTGCGCAACATCTACGAACCGGATGCGATGGTGCGCCAGGGCATGGACTATCTGCCGCTCGGCCGGCAGGAGGCGGAGCCGCCGTTCCGCGCGGCCGCCGAGTAGTCAGACCCGCCGGGTTCACGGGGTCGCAGACATCGAGCTTCTGAGCGCCTCCGCTTCCTCAACAAGCTCGGTCCGGCGCGATTCCCCCGCCAATTCGGCAACGCGATCGAGAATCGAGAGCAATTCGTTCTTCCACCCGGCATTCTCCGGAACCGCCTCCACCAGCTTGCGCCGAATGGCCAATCCCTCCTCATGCGCGGCCAGGCCGGCGGCGGAATCGCCGGAAGCAAAGAGTTGATCGCCGAGCCTGCTCAGGACAATCGCCAGGCGCCGGTCCCAGCGCGTATTTCCCGGCGCCGCTTCGGTGATCCTCCGCAGGATGTCGGCCGCCTCCTGATAGGCGGACACGGCGCCGGCAGTATCGCCCGTCCGGCTGCTCGCATCGCCGACGCTCTGCAGGCCGCGCGCCAGATCATACTGCCATTCGGCATTCTCCGGGTCCGATTCGGCGAGCCGGCGGCGCACGCCGACTGCTTCCCGGTAGGAGGACAGCGCCCCGGATGCGTCCTCCGACCGGTAGCGGACATCGGCCAGCCTTTCGAGGCTGGTGGCGAGCTCACTCCTCCACCCCTGATTGCCGGGGTCGACCATCACGAGATGGCGGCGGATATCATAGGCTTCCTCGTACGCCTCCTGCGCGCTCTCGGTTTCACCTTCTCCCAGTTGCAGATCGGCGAGACTGATCAGGCTGATGGACACATCCCTCTGGCGCAGCGGATTGTCCGGCTGAGCAGCCGAGATCTTGCGGTAGGTGTCGAGCGCCTCCGTATGCGCGGCCAGACCCCCCTGCATGTCGCCGAGGATGGCCCGCACGTCACCGATGTGGATGAGGCTTGAGGCGAGCTCCTGCCGCCATTCGGCATTATCGGGCGCGGCGACGGTGAGGCGGCGCGTGATGTCGAGACCCTCGGCATAGGCGTCGAGCGCTCCCGGATAGTCTCCGGCACGCCGCTTCGCGTCGCCGATGTCGTTAAGGACAATCGCGACGTGGTGCCAAATATCGTTGTCCGGCCTTTCGTTCGCGAGGGTTCTTCCCATCTCGAGTGAATCATCGAGGGCCGCCAGGGCGGCATCCGTGTCGCCCACCCGCAATTGCGCGATTCCGAGTTTTTCCAGCGCCCGCGCAACGTCGCGCCGGTAGTCGAAATTCTCCGGAGCGGGCGCCGCGAGGCTGTTGGCGATTGCCAGCGCTTCGCCGTAGGCCTCGAGGGCAAGGTCGCTCTCGCCAGCCGCCCGATAGGTGTCGCCGAACTCGAGCAGCATCGCGAACTTGCTTTGCTGCAGCCCGATATCGTCGGGGGCGGAATCGGTCAGCCGGTCGACCATCGATCCGAGGTCGGAGAGGATCGTATGGAGCTTCTCCGTGGCGATTCCGGACGTCCCGCGCAGGCCTTCCGCGATGGCGCCGATAATCCCGTCGACGGTGGCCTTCGCCGTTTCGAAATTCCGCTGCGACTCTTCGCGAGCCGCCTGTTCCGCCACGGCGCGCTCGTTCGACAGCCAGCCGAGATAGCCCGCGGCGACCGCCAACCCGAAGAACACGATTGCGGCGGCGGCGGTTATCTGCTGCCGCCGGCGAACATGGCTGGCGGAACGGGCAATGTAGGATGCCGTTTCCGGCGCCAGCTCGTCGCGAAATCCCTTTGCGATGCTTTCCGCCTCCGCCAGCAGCACGCCGCGCGGGATCAAACCGACGCCGCGCTGACGCAGGTTCTCAACGTCGTCGCGGATGCGTATGAAATCACGGCTTTCGGCAATAATCTGCCTGGCGCGCGTCCAGCTTTCGAGGACGCGCTGGTGCGCCAGGCGAATGGTCGCCTCCTGCTTGTCGCCCGAGGCAAGCAGGATGCGCGCGCCGACGAGCGCCTCGACCAGGCGTGCCGCCGGCTCGTCATGCGCGGCGATCGGGAGCGGCACGGCGCGAACGGTCAGCGCAGCCGCGTCCCGCGCCCCGTCCGCGCCCACGCTCGGCGTGGCGAGCTGGCGCAGGAGCCGGGGAAGACGCGCGACCTCGTCGCTTCCCAACAAGCCAATCGCGCGCTCCGCCTCCTTGTCGACCGCTCCCGCCAGTCCGCCGATCGCTTCGTAGGCCGAACGGGTCAGCCGCATCTGCCCGTCGGTTTCGACGCGCTGCTCGAAAAGCCGGTTCAGGGTGAACTGAAGGAGCGGCAGCATGTCGGCGCGATCGGCATCGGAGAGGAGCCGCTCGTCGAGCGTCCGGCCGGACGCGTCGGCCTCGTAGACGAGCTTCGCGGCGTCCGCGGGAAGGCGAACGATCTCGGCAAGTTCCGCCGGACCCGGGGGCGCCAGGTCGTAGCTCGCGCCGGCCCGTTTCAATGCGAGGAGCTGCGGCACGGCGCCGTAGCGCTCGTAGAGATCCGACCGGAGGGTGGCGATCACCCAAACGCGTCCGCATCCGACCAGCTCGGCGAGCAGCGCCGCAAAGCGGTTGCGCGTGTCCTCGGCGATGTCGGCAGCGAACAATTCGTCGAGCTGATCCACCAAGAGAAGCAGCGCCGTGGCGACCGGCCGCTCATAGCCGCTCGCCGCGCGCTCCGTCCTGCCAACGCCGTCAAGCGCATGCAGGATCGGCTTGATGGACGCCGCGTCCGCATGCGCGAGCAGGGCGCCGAGATCGCGCGGCGTCGAATAGCCGCTCTCAGCAATCTCGGGGAGCGCCGGCGGGCGGCCCTTCTCCTCGGGCTCGAGCAGGTCGGCGGTCATCAGCAGGTTCTCGGCGAGCGCCTGGAAGAGGTCGGCGCCGCGCTCCGCCGGGCGCATCGCGGCGACACGCCAGATGTCGACTTCCGGCACGACGCCCGGCGCCGTCAGCCGCGGAACCAGACCGGCGCGCGCCAGCGAGGACTTTCCGGCGCCGCTCGGGCCAACGACCAGGAGGAACGGCGTGCCGCCGCGGGCGGCATCCTTGAAGGTATCCACCGCGCGCGAGATATCGCGCGAGCGGCCGTAGAAGACCCGCGCATGCCGGGCGCCGAATGCATCGAGGCCGCGGAACGGCGATCCCATCGTGGCGATCGGCCAGGAGACCGATCCCTCGCGCAGGACGTGATCGCCGATCCAGTGCCGCAGAAGCCGCTCGACCTGCGTCTCGAAGTCGTCGGTGGAAGAAAACGTCTGGAACGCCGCCTTGAACTGCCCGTCCGAGGAGACGAACCAGATCTCGAAGAATCGCTTCAGGCGCTCCCATTGCCGCTCCACGACCTCCCGCGCCGACGGTTCGTCGAGGCGGACGATCGGCGGTTCGGTGGAGCGGAAGACATAGATGTCGGGAATTTCATTGGTGCGGCGGGCTTCGATGGCGGTCAGCACCTCGTAGGCGGTGCCGCTCGGATAGGGCTCGCCGTTCGGCATCCTGGGGAAACCGGGCGGCAGTTCGGTGCCGAGCCGGTGGCGCAGGATGCCGATCACGATGTCGCATTGTGTCGCTTCGGGAATCTGCGCCTGGAACGTCTTGTGCGCCTGATAGAACGACGTTTCCCAGCGGATCGTGCGCAGGATGGCCGCCCCGTTCAGCTCGCCGTTCAGCCGCTCGACGACGCGTTCGAGCCGCATCCGCTCGAACTGGGCGTCGCCGGGTGATGAAACAAAAACCTTGATCTCGCGCACGTGGGCGCCTCATCGTCGCGATCTTCCCCAGGAAGCGTGGAGCTTAGCGCGCCGGTTCCGGTTTTTGTAGCGGCGGAAGAACGGACGCCGGCGGTCGTTAACGGCGGATGTCTCGCGGAAGCGTCTCACGAGGTCCCGAAGCGAAGGGACTCCCGCGGAAAAGAGAAGGGCAGCGGATCCCTGGCGAGGGCCCCTGCGCCCGCCCCAACCTTCGCGCGGCGAAGCACATTCGCGGCGGCCGCCTTGATGACCAAGAGAATAAGGCTTCGCCCGGGGCAGGCCCGCGCGCCGCTCAGGAACAGGTTCGGATATTGCGCCGCCGCCTGGCCCTGCGGATCGAGCCACCGATCCGGCCGAAAATGATTGGCGAGGGGATCGCGCGAGACATCCCGATTGGTGAAGGGGAAGTACTGAATCATCTCCGTGCCGGCGGGGATCGTCACGCCGTTGAAGCGATCATCGCCGGCGCTTCGGTGCGCCGTCTGCACGACCGGCGGATAGAGGCGGCCCGTTTCCAGTATGCAGGCCTCGAGGTAGCGCAACTTCCCGATGTTCGCGGCGTCCTCCAGCGATCCCGCCGCCTCGATCTCCTCGCGCACCCTGCGGAGGCTCTCGGGGCGCGCCGCGATCATCGCGAGCGAGCGCGCGAGCAGGTCCGCGCCCGAATGGGTGAACGTGAACATCCAATGCGGGATCTGCTCGACCAGCACGTCCTCCCGCCGGTAGGGCGCGCCGACCCCGTGCTCGGCATCCCGCCCGAGGGCAAGGAGCGAAGGTTGCTCGCCAGCCTTCGTGCCCCGCCACAGGCGGCGCAGTTCGTCATAGAACCGGTCGCGCACCGCGTTCTTCCGGCTTCCGAACAACGCGGTTCGCAGCCCTACTTCCGCGAACAGCTCCGCAATGTCGTCGATGAGACGGGCGGGCGCACCGCCCTCCCCGAAGACCACGCCGAGCATCACCCGGCCCATGCAGCGGCGGATGTCGTCGATACCGCCTGGCGGCCGTTCGAATGCCTGCCGCACGAGCGCCAGGACGGAGCGATGCAGCACATGCTCCCTGCCCGGCTGCAACACCGCCTCGTTATAGGCGCGGAGGGCCCGCCACTGGTCATCGTGGGAGATCGTCAGGGCGTTCGGCGCCAGAAAGGTCATCGCCTTTCGTTTCATCGTCCCCGCGGCAAACGACGTCTCCGACGGGGAGCCCGCCAGCACATGCGCGGAAAGCTCCGGTTCGGAGACGAAAAGGATGCGCCGGACCAGCAGGTTGAGGACGATGTTCGCGCTGCCATGGCGGCGCGTCGCATCCCGCAGCCAGCCGACGAGCGCCTCCGAAGGGTCGGCGCGCCGAAATTTCGCGGCGCCGAGTCGCCCGGCCAGCCGCACCAGATCGCGAACGCCGGTCCTTGGATACTCGCCCACGGCTCAAAGCGTTTTCATGTATTCGATCAACGCGCGCTTATCCTCGTCGCTGAGCGCCGTGCCGTATGCCTCGCCGCTATGCCCCTGGTTGCTGTTCCCCGGCTCGGAGACGACGAACCGGAACGCCTTGCGGCCGTCCACTTCCTCGACATCGGGCCGCTCGCCGACGTTCACGGCGTCGTAGACGCCGTGGCCGCGATAGAAGGAATCGCGCCCGCCGTTCCGCTCCCCCTCCGGCATCAGCAGATCCCAAAGGGTGGGCACCGAACCGTTGTGCAGGTAGGGAGCGCGCGCCCAGATCCCGTCGAGCGGCTGGTTGGCGTATCCGTTGGTCTTGTGGAAGGTCTGGAAATCCCAGTCGTAGCCGTCGCCGTAGCTCAGCTGAATCTCGACGAGCTTTTCAGTGTAGGCGTTAAGGCGATGCGGGTCCGTTCGAATTGCCTCGATCGGATCGACCTGCCCCACGCGTGCGCCGTCGAAGTCATGGCAGTCGTGGCAGAGCCGGGCATAGACCGCCTCGCCGCGCGCCAAAACGTTCAGATCGGAGGTGAGCTCATAGGGATAGGGCGGCGGCGGCAGATCTTCCAGCCAGGCGGTGACCCGGTCGAACGAGTCGCTGTCGACGTTCTCGCGCGTCGCCCCGGCGCCGAAGGCGGCGCTGAAGTTGCGTTCGCGCACGGAGCTGTTGTTGCCGTCCCAATGCAGGTTCAGCCCCTGACGCGGACGCTGATTCCAGATGGAGGGGAAATCGACGGTGCCGATGCGCTCTTCGTCCTGGATGGACCCCGGCGGGTAGTGCTCGGAAAACTGATTGACCTTGTAGAAGTTGAAGGTCTCGATCCGGCCCGGCCCGAATTTCGGATGTACGGGAAACATGAAGGCGTCGAGCTGCGACTTCACCTTCAGCAGGCCCGCCTGCAGACGCGGCACGGCAAGCCGGTAGATCAGCTTGTCGACGAAGAAGAGACCGCCGTCTTCCTCCATCTCCGCGATGATGTTGTCGGCCGTAAAGCGATTGTCCGCCGCGCAGGCGATGACGAACTCGAAGAACGCCAGCAAATCCACCGTGTTCGCCGGCATGCCGACGATCACTTGCGGCTCGTCATCCACCGAGGCGCGCACCTGCCCGACATGACAGACGGCGCAGTTCAGGCCGGCGAGATCGATGACGCGGCGGCGCATCGAGAAGCCGATCGGCAGGGGATGGCCCGGCTCCTGTATGAATCCGAAGGCCGTGTAGTCGCGCTGCCCTCCTTCCGGCAGGTATTCGGGAAACATGCGCGGCAGCACCTGGAGAATGCGCACCGGCAGCCCGTTCTCGATGTCGCTGCCGATCGAGCCGTATTTGAAGTGATCCAGAATGTTCGAGTAGGTGACCGGGCGGTTCGACGCGTAACGCGACGCCACGAGCGCCACCAGCAGAACGAGAATGCCAATTCCGACCAGCCAGTTCCTGATCGCGCGCTGCCGGTGCGCGGCCTCTACCGGCGTCAGCGGATCCTTTTGTCGCGCCATCGGGCCCTCGTCCGGCTAGTGGAACGGCTTCGGTTCATACACCGTCATCACCTCGGCGATCATCCGGTCGTAATCCCCGTCGAAGCGGGCCAGCTCGTAGCAGCCGAGCGGATTCTCCAGGATGTTGATCAGGCATTTGTTGCAGTAGGTGCACCTCAGCTTTGCCGGGATTTCCTCGCCGCGCTCGAAATATCTGACCATGTCGTTGTTGGCGATCAGCGGGCGGGCGATGGAGACGGCGTCGCAATCGCCGCGCTCGATCGCCGCCGCGATGCGGCTGCCGGTCTGGAAGCCGCCTGTGCAAATGAATGGAACGTCGGGAGCGATCGGACGGATGACGTCGAGTATGGCGCGGCAATCGGCGAGGTTGGCGCCTTCGATGCCGTCGTGCGGCTCCTGCGTGCGCTGCCAGAGAAAGTTGAAGATCGGACGCTTGAGCGGATTGCGGAAGAACGAATAGTTGCGGTGGGTGTGAATGCCGCTCGACAGCATCGTGTCGTACCATTTGACCCCCTCCCGCGCCGGAAAGGGCCCCATCGGAAGGCGCGGATGCGGGAACATGTTGCCGGTGGAGATGTGGATCGCATCGACGCCGTCCTCGACCATCCATTTGCAGATCTGGGTCGATTCCGGCAGCCCGTCGCCCTTCGGCTCCCAGAAGAAAACGGCATTGTTCCAGTCCGTCCCGGAGATCTTCACCTGCAGGTGGAAGTCGTCGCCGACCTTCCTCCGAATGGCCTGCACCACCTCGCGCGCGAAGCGCGCGCGGTTCTCGAGCGAGCCGCCGTATTCGTCCTTCCGGTCGTTGATGGCGGAACTGAAGAACTGGGTGAAGAGATAGCCGTGCGAGCTGTGCAGCTCGACGCCGTCGAGCCCGGCCTCGCGGGCACGCCGCGCGCCTTCGGCGAAGTCGTCGACCGTCTGCCGGATCTCCTCCCTGGTCATCGCCTGACTGAGCAGGCCGTGAAAGGATTCGACCTTGCCGGTTGAACTCAGGGCCTTCCGGTACTGGTTCTCGACGCCGGCGATGTCCTGCTGCCGCCCGGAATGGCTGAGTTGCAGGATGAACCGGCAATCATATTCGTGCACCGCGTCGCCGACGGCCCGCCAGAACGGAATCTTGTCGTCGTCGTCGATCGTTGCGTAGCCGGGGACGACGCGGCCCCTGATGCTCACCGGCACGAACGAGGTGATGATCGCGCCGCAGCCTCCCCGGGCGAACTTCGTTTCCCAGTTGATCCGCGCCTGGTTGCCGGAGCCGTCGTAATTGTCGAAACGCCCGGAGATGCTCGACCGTAAAATGCGGTTCTTCACCGTCAGATTACGGAACTTCAGCTCCTTGAGAACGGGCTCGAAACTCATCGTTGCGCTCCCCTTCTCAGCAAGCGACGCTCGATTTCAACGTGCTCGGATAGAGGCGCCAGTAGGCGTCCGGGCCCGCCTCCATTTCCCGCTGCAGGGCTGCCAAATCGGTCTGCAGTTGCCGCATCATCCTAGCCCCCTCTGCATCGAGCGCCAGATGGCTGAAGTCGTTCATGAGGTCGCTGGTGGCGGAGCAGACCAGGAACTGGAAATTGCTCAGGCACTGCGCCTCCCCGACCGTCATCGGCAAACCGTCCGCGTGGACGAGGCTCGACATGCCGACGGCGTAGTCCCAGAGCGAATTCTCCTCGTGCCCGACGACGACGGAATAGATGACGACCGTGCACAGCTTGATCAGGTTCTCCCGGTCGAGCGTCGGCACGTAGCCGCGGATGCCGTTGATGATCGTGCGGTCGAGAGATTCGAACCAGATGTGCGCCGGGTCGTCGCGCGCCAGACTCTGCTCGTCGGGATAGTAATGGAGGATATATTCGCGGACGTAGGATTCGAACAGGTTGTAGTACCGAAGCGCCTGCTCGTAGTAAGGGTAGTGAAGGGTGTCGGGTATGTTCCGCCGCTTCCTGTCGATCCTGATATCGAGGCGGGAAAGATCGAAATCGCGCGCGCCATCGTCGTAGTAGCGGAACAGCACCTCGATCGGGAACGTGAAGCCGGTCACGTCGAAGCCGTTCCGGCGGAGCGTCAGGTGCGTGTAGTAGCTGACCGATATCGTGTCGAGCATGTGCGCGGCCAGCAGCCGACGGATCGGATGGTCCGGCGGCATGTTGTGGGTCGGGGCCGGAAACGACGCGAGGCCGGAGGCGTGATATTCCATGCCCTGGCGCCACACAGTCACATGCGTGACGAGCGACGCCTTGGCGATCTCCTCGACAAGCGGCCATCGGCTCTCACCCGGCTTCACCGCCTCGCCCGCATAGACAATGTCGGTAACGGCGAGCTTGCCGCCGTCATCGGTCTTGTAGTTGATCCGGCAGCCGAGGCGCATCAGCCCTTCCCGCACCGGATAATCCTGCATGTGGCTGAGATCGATGGCGTAGGTTCCGGCGGCGGGATCGACGCCCTGCAGCAGCTTGGCGAAGGGCCCGCCGACGGCGAGCACGCCGAGGAGATTGTTCTTCGCCGCCGCCTCGACGAGGTCCGGATGCCATTTGGGCGGATTCCTCACCCAGCCGAAGAGGCGGGTATGGGCCGCGGCGATCCGCTCCCGCGGATCGGCGGGCGACCTGTCCTGGTGGGGAACGTCGATCGGATAGTTCTCCTGCAGGAGATGCAGGGCCTCCACCCAGAGATCGCCGCCGAACGTCGCTTCCGCGAGCGGCACCGCATCCGGGAAGCGCAGCTGCTCCGCCTTGAAATCGGGGTGCCGGACGGTCGGCGGAACCATCGTGATCGGCTTCTCGCGAAGCGGCTTCCAGACGCGCCGCGGACGATAGCGATAGGCGACCGTCGCCGACCAGAGCACCGACCACACGGATTTGCGGACGGCCCAGTCGAACCGTCGGAAACCGGGCGACCGCGCCCGCAGCCGGGCGGTGAACCTGCCAACCGGCCTGGTCAGATAGAGCAGGCCGCGCGAGAGCCGCGTGCTGTCAGGCCGCAGGTAGCGCGAGCTGTTGATACGGTCGGCAAATCCGATCCAGTGGCGCGCCGTCGTCAGGCGATCCAGGGCGTCGATCGGTATCCGGGTCCACGGCGCTCGCCTGTACAGGGCCTGCAGCGTCCCGCTTTCTTGCCTGGCCGTGTCCGGCATGAACTGTACCCCCCAGCGATCCAATCGCTCTCCCGCAGTCGCCTTGTGCCCTTCCTGCGCCGACGAGGGGCACTATTGCCGGAACGCCGGGTCGTCTGCCGCGTCCGGCCTCGGCTTCCATGCCAGTGAATAATATTCGCCGCGATCGCGCGCCCAAGGATCAAACGCGTTCACGACATGTCTGAGCTCCGGCTCAAGCTCAGGCGCCGCCCGCAGCAGGATGCGTTTCAGCGGCAAGACCTCCTGCTTGTGCCCGTTCGGCTCGCCCGCTTCCCACTGCTTGCCGGTCGGACCGTTGTTCACCACCCAGTCGATCCCGAGCCTGGTGTAGAATTCGGGACGGAAGCTCGACGTGAAGAAGCGGTCGCTGAACAAGCGCCGCGAAGCGTTCAGGATGAAGATGTGGAACTGCGTCTCGGATATGGCGAAACCGTGCGGGCGCGTGGTCTCGGCATGAATGCCGACAATGAGATCGATATCCTCGATATTGTCGACCATGCTGCCGTCAGGATGGCCGAGGCAATCGGTAATCGGGTCGCCGTTCTGGTCGAGCTGCGCGTCCGTGATGACCTTCGAGGCATCGCACCGGTGCTGTCCATAGACTTCGCGGATCGCTTTCACGAGCTCCACCTGTTCGGCGCGCTCCGGCGAATCCTCCGGCAGGCGCATATCGACAAAGTCGTCGAAGCTCGTCAGCTGCCGTAAGCCGATCTGGCGGCGGAACTCGTTGAAGCGCGGGGTGCCGCGCTCGCGGTCGCGGATAATGTCGAGGGCGGCCACGTCGATCGTCGTGTCGAAGCGCGGGCGCAGGTCCAGATTCTGCAGGAACTGCGGGTGATTGTTGAGGAGGAGCAGCCCCAGCCGCTGCCTTCCCATGCTCAGCGCCCAGCTGCCGAGGCCGCGATCGCGGAGAGCGGGGGTAGCGGCGCCGCGGAAGGTCCCGACGACCGGCACGCGCTCCCGGATCGCGTTGGGATCGGCAAGATCCCGGTATTCGAGCATGTCCGGGACCAGCGCGTGCAGGCGGTAGACGGAGGGAAAATCCTCCGGAAAGTTGAAGGGCGCGCCGAAATGGTTGGTGCCGCCGTTCACATCGTCCGGATTGTCGAGGCTCCAGCGGTCCACCGACAGCCAATCCGGCGTGAAGCGCGGGAACCTGCGGCTGTTGCCGCGCCCGACGATGCCGGCGCCGGCGGCAAAGGCCGAGTAGAGCTGGTTTGCCTTCTTCGGATCGCCGGACGCGACCAAGCTTTCGAGAAGCGCGTTCGTGACCTTGGTGGCGAGCGGGAAGTCCTGGAACACGCCCGACCAGTTGGAGTTCATGCCGATGTGGAGGGGCTCGTTGTAGAGAAGCTGTGTCGTCCATTCGATCGTATGAATCTTCGTGATCTCAGCCGCAACGATCAGGCGCGCGATCTCGAAAAGCTCGTCGTCGGAAATCTCGCTGTAGGTGATCGGCTCGGCCGGCCGTGCCGGATTGCGCAGGCCCGAATCGGTGTCCGGCCGCTCGGCCGCCATCTGACGGAAGGCGTCGACAATGCTGTTGTGCTCGCGAGCGAAGAGGTTGTGGTAGAAGCTCAGCCCGAGCGACCAGTTGTCGGGAAACGCCGTCGCCTCCTGTCCCGCCCATTCCGGGTGAATGGGGTCGCAATCGTCCCCCGTGCTGCCGGCCGCGCAGGCCTGCCGGAACAGGGGCAGGTAGGCGCCGCCGCTGCCCGCCGGCTGGACCAGAAGCTTTGCCGGATCGGCGGGGTCGCGCTTCACCCGGCGCCTGCTGCGCTCATCGGTCCCGTAGATCTGTGAGGCGTCCCACCAGGCCGTGACCTGGTTGCGCGTGGTCTTGTAGGCGCGTTTCA
>DASWJZ010000047.1:0-3312 GCA_036396875.1 Propylenella sp. | reverse complement strand
TCGATGGGCAGCGTATGGAACCGCTCGGCCTCGGCGAACACGCGGTCGACCAAGGCCTGCGGCACGCCGTGATTGGCGATGAAATAGAACCCGATCTCCTCGCTCGCCGCGCCGAGCGCCTCCGCGGTGCGTTCGAGCGCGACCGGCTCGCCCGCAAGGTACGGGCCGAGATCGATCACCGGGATGCGCAGGTCCGACGCGGCCTCGATGACGCTCGATCCGGTCATGCATCTGGCTCCGCTATTCCGCCGCGTCCGATTTGCCCGGCAGCTTGTAGACGGTGCGGTGCAGCTCCGCCTGGTATTCCTCGCGCGACATCGGCGCGTAGCGCGGCGGATTGCCCGGCCCCTGGCAGGTGGGCAGGCAGGCGAGCTTTACATCCCAGCGCGGCGAGACGAAGAACGGGATCGACAGGCGCTCGTCGCCCTCGAGGTTGAACACACGGTGCGGCGCCGAGCGGAACCGGTCGTTGGTCCAGAGCTGCATCATGTCGGAATTGTTGACCAGGAACATGCCGTCGAAGGCGGGCGCCGGAATCCATTCGCCCGAGCGCGTCAGGATCTCGAGGCCGGGCTTCTTGGCCTGGGCTAGGATGGTGGTGTAGCCGAAATCGGTGTGCGGCCCGATGCCGTACTGGCCAGCGTTCTCGGCGACGCGCGGCGGATAGTGGATGAGCCGCAGCGTGCAGTTCATCGGCTGGAACGCCTCGTGCGACGGCAGGTAGTCCGCGCCGAGATCGAGCGCCGCCGATTGCAGCGGCAGGAGCTTCCGCATCAGCGCCGACATCGCGTCGAAATAAGCCACCAAGCCCTCGCGGAACCCCGGCAAATCGTCCGGCCAGCGGTTGTCGAACACCCAAGGCTTCCTGGCGAGCCGGTCCGGATGGTCGGCGGGGTATTCCTCACGGATGTAGTAGGACGCGCTGCGATCCGGATGCTGCGAGCGCTGGCCGTACTTCTCGGCCCGCTGCGTCTGGCCGCCAAGCGGCAGATAGCCGATCGGCTGGTCGAGCGCCTTGACCGCCATCTTGCGTTCGAGCGGCAGCGAATGGAAGCGCTCCGCCTCGACGAACACGCGGTCGATGTAGGATTGCTGCACTCCGTGGTTGGCGATGAAGTAGAACCCGATCTCCTCGCACGCCGCGCCGAGCGCCTGCGCGGTACGTTCGAGCGCGCCCGCCTCGTCCGCGAGGTAGGGGCCGAGATCGATCACCGGAATGCGCAAGTCGGCCGACGCTTCGACATGGGTCTGGTCCGGCATGGCGCGTCTCCGTGCGGGCGCGGCAACGGGTGAATCTTACCGGCGCCCGCGCCTTGCCGTCAAACGCGCCCTCGATCGGCGCCTTGGCACGGACCAGCGTCGGCTCCTCCGGGAAAGCGGCCCGGGGATCGGCTGCGGCCGCCAAGGCCGGCGACCCACCTCGATCCGATCAAAAGCCCGCAGAAAATCCGCCGCGCGACGCAGGAAAGTTGCATGTCGGGCGAATTCGGGTCACGCTCGGGCGGTTGCGAAGGCAAGACACAGGGAATTCTGGTTGAAACGGGAGGCTTCGATGAAACGCTCGCTCTTCGGCGGCCTTGTCGCGGCGATCGCCAGCATTTCGGTGGCCGTCACGGCGACGGCGGACCCCATCGCCGATACCTATCGCGGCAGGACCGTGACGATCCTGTTCGGCTACAGCGTCGGCGGCACGTACGGCCAGTACTCGCTCTTGATCTCCGAGTTCCTGTCCAAGCACATCCCCGGCAATCCGAACGTCATCACTCAGTCGATGCCGGGCGCCGGAGGTCTGAAGGCCACGAACTACGCCTACAACGTCCTGCCGAAGGACGGGCTGGGGCTGTTCATGCCGCCGGATTCGCTGATCGTCTCCCAACTTCTGCGGCCGGACGCGGCCCGCTACGAGGCCGACGGCTTCACGTGGCTCGGCAACGTCGTCGAATCCAACTCGGTGATCGTCGTCACCAGGCGCTCGGGCATCCGGACCTTCGAGGACGCGATGAAGCGCGAAGTCGTTATGAGCTCGACGGGCACGGGGTCGCAGACCTTCCTGATCCCGAAGATGCTCAACGGCGTGTTCGACACGAAATTCAAGATCATCATGGGGTATAAGGGTTCCCAGGGCTCGACGCACGCGATGGAGTTGGGCGAGGTCCATGGCGTCTCGCTGACCTGGCTGACCCTGATCAAGAACCGCGCGAACTGGTTCGACGACAGCCCGCACCCGACCAAGGCGATCCCGATTGTCCAGGTCGGGTTCCGCAAGGAGGCGGACCTCAAAGACGTGCCGCTCGCGAGCGAGATCGCGAAGACGAAGGAAGACAGGCAGATCGTCAACTTCGTTGCTTCGCTCGGCCCGATCGGCCGCGGCCTGGTGGTGCCGCCGGGCGTCTCGAAGGACCTGATCGTCGCGCTCCGGAAGGCGTTCGACGGGATGATCAAGGACCCGGCCTTCATCGCCGCGGCGAACAAGCGGGGCCTCAGGGTTGAGCCCAAGACCGGGGCCGAAGTTCAGCAGATCGTGAGCGAGGTGCTGGAGATCTCGCCGGACGTCGTCGCCCGGGCGCGGAAGGCAATTCTCGGCGGTTGAGCCGAGACATCCGCTCCCCGACCGAGCGGCCTCCGCTGATGGCAGCGGCGCGGCTCGAGTGCGCTGCGGGGCGGCGGGGCAAGCCTGAACCCCTCATCAGGGAATTCGCGTTCGCTGGCGCCTTCCGCGCGCCGGTCATGACGCGACATTTTGTCCCGCCATGGGGGAGAGCGTATGGAGTTGCTAATGACAGCGTCGTGTCTTGCGCGCATTCGCTTCGCTACGGAGAATGGCCGGACTCGCGCGAATCCGGACCGATAGCATGACGGCACTGCGAATAATCGGCGGTATCGCCGCCGCGCTCACCGTCGCCGCGGCGCCGGCCTTCGCCCAGGACGGATTTGCGCGGCTCGCCGGCCATTGGCCGAACGGGGCGCAGATCGCCGAGATCGACCGGCACTTGGTCACGTTCCCGAGCACGAGCCCGTTCGTGCTCGAGGACGTGGGCGAGGGCGCCGAGCTCGACCCGCCGACCGAGGCCAAGGGATACCTCTTCGTGCCCGCGAACGCTTCGGACGCGAACCGCGTTCCGGCGGTCATCATGCTGCACGGCTCGGGCGGCGTCATGGGCGCGCGCGAGTTGACCTACGGGCCGCAATTCGCCGCGATGGGCGTCGCGGCGCTTGCCGTCGACGTCTTCGCAGCGCGCCGCCACATCGCCACCTCGTACGTCGACCGGGTGATGCGCATCACCGAGACCATGATGGTCGCCGACGCGTACG
>DASWJZ010000046.1:0-25063 GCA_036396875.1 Propylenella sp. | reverse complement strand
TGGCAAAGCGCCGAGGCGCTGTTCGATTTCGTCTATCGCTCCGATCATCGAGCGGTGATGGTTCGCAGACGGGAATGGTTCGAAAAACCCGACGGGCCCTATCAGGTTCTCTGGTGGGTGAACGAAGGAAGCCGGCCGACGACGGAGGAAGGCCTCGCTCGCTTGCGCCATTACGCCGAGCACGGGCCGACGCCTTATGCCTTCGGTTTCCAGCGCATCTTTCCGGAAAGCGAGGCCGGCCCGCTCGATCTGCAACCGGAAGCCCACTGCGTCGGCTGGACCTGATGCCGGCATGCGGTCGCTCTGCGTGTTCTGCGGCTCAAATGCCGGAGCCTCAAGCACCTACGCCGAAGCGGCGCTGGCGCTCGGCGCGCTTGTAGCCGAGCGCGGCCTGCGGCTGGTCTACGGAGGTGCGGCGGTCGGTCTCATGGGAACGCTCGCCGACGCCGCGCTCGCCGCCGGCGCGGAGGTCGTCGGCGTCATGCCGACCGCTCTCGTCGACCGGGAAATCGTGCATCCCGGACTGACAGAGCTGCGGACGGTCAGCTCCATGCACGAGCGCAAGGCGCTCATGGCCGACCTCGCCGATGGCTTTCTCGCCCTTCCGGGCGGCGCCGGCACCCTCGAGGAGCTGTTCGAAATCTGGACCTGGGGCCAGCTTGGCCATCACACAAAGCCGGTCGGCCTGCTCAACGTCGCGGGATTTTTCGACCGGCTGCTGGCTTTCCTGGACCATCAGTGCCGCGAACGGTTCGTGCGGCAGGAGCACCGCGAGATGCTGCTCGTCGGCACCGATCCGAGGGCGCTCCTCGACCGGTTCGACCGCTACCAGCCGCCGCGCGTCAGCAAATGGATCCTGCCCGGCGAGCGGTGACGGCGGTCAGAGCTTCAAAAGGCCATTGAGGGTCGGAAGGACCGCCGCAGGGGCGAGGTCGGGATATTCGTCGGGCGAGCCGGTCCGGTTGATCCATACCGTCCGGCACCCGAACGCCGTCGCTCCGGCGATGTCCCAGCGGTTGGAGGACTGGAACGAGACCGCTTCGGGATAGACGCGGAAGCGGGTGGCGACGAGATCGTAGACACGCGGGTCGCTCTTGTATGTCTTGAGGGTGTCGACCGAGATCACCGCATCGAAACACCCGTCCAGGCCGGCGGCGGAGACGGCCGAATTCAGCATCGCAGGAGCGCCGTTCGACAGGATCGCCAGCTGCCGACCGTCGCGTTTCAGCGCCCGGATCAATTCGGGCACTTCCGGATAGCAGTCGAGGTGCCGATACGCGTCGAGAAGCCGTGACCGCAGGGTCCGATCCGCCGAGGGGAACGAGGCGAAGGCGAAATCGAGCGCCTGCTCGGTCAGCCGCCAGAAGTCCTGGTAGCGCCCGGCGAGCGCCCGGACCCAGCTGTATTCGAGCTGCTTCATCCGCCAGAGCGAGGAGAATTTGTCGGCATCGGGCCCGAGCTCACCCGCGTGGCGACGGACCGCAGCGTGCACGTCAAACAGCGTGCCATAGGCGTCGAAGGCGAAAACGGAGCAGGCCAAGCTGAGGAACTCCCGGACGGGCTAAAGGCGGCGCGGAGGCTTTCCTGAAGCATGCCAGAGCGATGTCAGACAGTCCAATTGACCTTTGCGGCCGGACCCGCTTTGGTCGCCAGGAACTTCGGAGACAATTCCATGGCCGGCTGGTCGCAGACATGGACCTATCTGGACGGCGAATGGCACGCGGGAAACGTGCCGATCATGGGTCCGCGCACCCATGCGATGTGGCTCGGCTCGAGTGTCTTTGACGGCGCCCGCGCATTTGAAGGGGTGACCCCCGACCTTGAGCGGCATTGCGAACGCGTCAATTCCTCCGCCCGGACGCTGGGGCTAAAGCCCGATGTCGACGTTGAGACCATGGTCGGCCTGACGCACGACGGGTTGAAGCGCTTCCCGCCCGATGCAGCCCTTTACATCCGGCCGATGTACTGGGCGGAGCAGGGAGGCTACATGTCGGTGCCGCCCGACCCGGATTCCACGCGTTTCCTGCTTTGCCTCTACGAGACGCCGATGCCGTCGCCGACCGGCGTCGCCCTGACGGTATCTCCCTACCGCAGGCCGACGCTGGAGTGCATGCCGACCGACGCCAAGGCGGGATGCCTCTACCCGAATAACGGCCGGGCGATTCTGGAGGCGCGGGCGCGCGGTTTCGACAACGCCCTCGTGCGGGACATGCTTGGCAACGTGGCCGAAACCGGGACGGCGAATGTCTTCATGACGAAGGACGGGGTGGTGCTGACGCCCGTGCCGAACGGGACGTTCCTGAACGGCATCACCCGCCAGCGGATCATCAGCTTGCTGCGAAGCGCCGGCACGCAGGTCGTTGAAACGGTGCTGACAGTCGCGGATTTCCTCGATGCCGACGAGATATTCTCGACCGGCAATTACGCGAAGATCCTGCCGGTAACGCGTCTTGAAGACCGGGAGTTGCAGCCCGGACCGACGCACGCCAAGGCTCGCCGCATGTACTGGGAATGGGCGCACGCATAGCTCGGACGGAGGCGGCATAGATCGACCTGTCGGCAGGTCGTGGGATCGGAGAACGCAGATGCGAAGAATCGCCCTCATCGCGTTGACGCTTGCGAGCTTTGCCGGGACGGCCGCGGCCGATCCCTTCTACGGGCTCTTCGAATACGAGCAGCCGCGACTGCCGCCCGGCGGCGACTGCGCTGCGATCGCGGCGGCCATCGGGCCCGGCGCCACCTGGTACGGCGAGTTCTCCGGCAAGCGCTACGACGATTTCAAGGACAGCTACCACCCGGTGGCCGCGCGCGGCTGCTTCGGGAGCGAATATGCCTGCCGGGTATGGCAGAACGAGGCGATCACCTATCTCGGCCGCGGACCGCTCGTCTATACGCTCTGCCGCCAGGGGGTGGCGGGATAGTCGCTCCGGGAGAGCGATGTCACTCAGCCGCCGCCTCGCGCGGGACGGCGTCGATCAGCGGCGGAACCGCCTTCAGGTAGGCCGCGATCGCCGCAAGGTCCTCGTCGGGAAGCTGCGACAAGTTCTCCTGGACGTCGGCCATCTGGCCTTCGAGTTCGTCGAATGTGGGCGTCAGGCCGGACTTCAAGGCGCCGACGATGTCACTCTCGGACCAATCGCCGATCCCCTCCTCGTGCGGCGTGATGTTCGGGATCCTTCCGCGACCTTCCGGGTTGCGTGCACCCGCAAGCCAGAGCTGCGCCTGCAACCCGCCCATGAGATCGCGTGAGGTGTGGCACTCCCCGCAATGGCCTGGACCCTCGACCAGGTACTGGCCCCGCCGCAGCGCCTCGTCGGCGTCGGTCAGCCGGAGCACGGGGTCGGGCGAGAGATAGAGCCACTTCCAGACGCCGACGCCCCGCCGGATGCTGAAGGGAAATGCGAGATCGTGGTCCGCCACCCGGTTCTCGACCGGCGGCAACGTATCCAGAAAGGCCTTCAGGTCGAGCACATCCTCCATGCGCATCCGTATGTACGAGGCGTAGGGGAAGGCAGGATAATAATGCGAACCGCCCGGCGAGACGCCGCGCAGCATGGCATTGGCGAAATCCGCGGTCGACCAGCCGCCGATGCCCGTCTCCGGGTCGGGCGAGATGTTCGGCACGCGAAAGACGCCGAAATCGGTGTCGAGTTCAAGGCCGCCCGCGAGCTTGAGCTTTTCCTCCCCCTCGGCGTCAGGCGAGGCATGGCAGGACGAGCATCCTCCCGCGTAGAAGATCCGCTCGCCTCTTGCCGCGTCGCCTTCGTGTTCGGGTATTTCAGCCGCTTCAAGCGCTTGGGGCGCAGTGATAAACCAACCCAATGCCGCGGCCACCCCCGCCAACACAGCGACAAAGGCCGCGCCCCACTTCAGCATTCAATCGTCCTCAAGCCGATAATCGTCGTGGCAGGATTTGCACACCGGCCCGATCTGGCTGACGATCGCCTGGAACTCTTCGAGCGTCTGTGGCTTTGCGTCCGCGGTGGCGTCCGTGACCTCTTTGAACTTGGCGAGCTGAGCCTGGAAGCCTGTTATGTCCTCCCAGATGCGCGGACTTGCCTTGGTCTTCCGGCCGGTTTCGGAGCCCTCCGGGAAATGGTCGCCGAAATTGTGGGCGACCGCGTTGGTCGTCCTCAGAATCGATGCAGCGACAATTGGATTGTAGGGTATTTCGCCTTTGATCATTCCCCCGGCGACCCCGTAGAATACCGCGCCGTTGGCATACATCAGCTTCTGCCTGGCAAGGATGGGGTCGTCAGCTCCAAGGGCCATGGTGGACGCGACACCGACGATCGCAGCGAAAGAACCAAGCAGCACACGACGCATGATTTCCCTCCGGAAAGCTATAAACGGCAGAGATGGGCGATGACGATCGGCCACCTCCGCGTCTCAGATACCAGCAGCGTGTGCGAAGAGCCATAAGAAGCGTTGAACCAGGGAGACCCACGGATGAACACGATTACGCGAGTGTTGCGCGGCGCTCTCTTCCTGATGATCTTCGGATCGACCGCCGGCGCGATAACGCTTCCGCCGGCGGGCGATTGCGGCGCGATGGCCGCTCAAGGCATCCGGCCGCTGTGGCTGGGCGAGTTCAGCGGCACCTACGAGGACTTCTCCGAGCGGCGGCGAATGATCGCCGCCCGCGGCTGCTTCCCGACGGAATATGCCTGCCGCAGGTGGATCAACGAAGTCCAGTCGGCGGTCATCTTTCCGGGTCTGATGACCTGCCGGCCGTTCAACTGAAGAGTGCGGGAAGCCGCCGCTCGACCGAGGCTCCCGCCGGCTGTCTTCAGGCCTTGCCGTACTGCTCCGCCACGTAGTCCCAGTTGATCAGGTTGTCGAACCAGGTCTCGAGATATTTCGGCCGCAGGTTCCGGTAGTCGAGATAGTAGGAGTGCTCCCAGACGTCGACGCCGAGAAGCGGCCGCCCGCCATGGACGAGCGGGTTCTCGCCATTCGGCGTGTTGATGACCACCAGCTTGTCGCCCTTCTGCGCGAGCCATGCCCAGCCTGAGCCGAACTGCGTCTTGCCGGCGTCGATGAACTTCGAGCGGAACTCGTCAAACGAGCCGAAGTCCTTGTCGATCTGCCCGGCGAGCTTTTCCGGCAGCTTGCGACCGCCGCCGCCCGGCTTCATCCACTTCCAGAAGTGGTTGTGGTTAAAGAACTGACCCGCCTGGTTGAAAAGCTTCGGGTTGTCGGAATAGCTCTTCTTGACGATGTCCTCGAGGCTCATCGAGGCGTAGGGGGTCCCCTCGATCATCTGCGTCATTGCGTCGAGGTAGGCCTTGTGGTGTTTGTCGTGGTGATATTCCAGCGTCTCCTTCGACATGTGGGGCTGCAGGGCATCGTAGCCGTACGGCAGGTCCGGGAGAGTGAAGGCCATGGTCTTCTCCTGTGATGAAATCCGCTGAGGAACGGGGGACGTTCCTGGCACTCTTTCTAGCGGAGCCGCGCGACCGGGCAACCGGGAAGCGACGGAGGATCGCACGAAAGCTCATGTCGCTCGCAGCGCCGGCAGCGGCGCCGAGCCTGTCTTCCCCGTCACCTTGAGGGCAAAGGCGATCTCGATCGCCTTCTCCTTCAGCGCGTCGAAGCGCCCGGCGGCGCCGGCGTGGCCGGCATCCATGTTGGTGCGGAGCAGCAGCATATTCCCGTCGGTCTTCAGGGCCCGGAGCCGCGCCACCCACTTCGCCGGCTCCCAGTAGGTCACGCGCGGATCGGTCAGCCCGGCGAGGACGAGGATCGGCGGGTAGGGCTTGGCGGTCACGTTGTCGTAGGGCGAGTAGGAGAGCACCATCTCGTAGTCTTCGGCGCGCTCGACGGGATTGCCCCATTCCGGCCATTCCGGCGGCGTCAGCGGCAGCGTTTCGTCGAGCATCGTGTTCAGCACGTCAACGAACGGCACCGACGCTATGACGCCCCCGAAGAGGTCGGTGGTCATGTTGGCGATCGCGCCCATCAGCATGCCGCCGGCGGAGCCGCCCTCCGCCACGATCCGGCCGCGCGACGTGTATCCCTCGCGGCAGAGGTGCTCGCCCGCTGCGATGAAATCGGAGAAGGTGTTCGCCTTGTGCTGGCGCTTGCCGGTCTCGTACCAAGCATATCCCTTGTCCTTGCCGCCGCGGATATGGGCGATCGCATAGACAAAGCCGCGATCGACCAGGGAGAGGCGGGTAACCGAAAAGCTTGCGGGCGTGGCGATCCCGTAGGCGCCGTATCCGTAGAGAAGGCAGGGAGCGGATCCGTCGAGCCGGGTGTCCTTGCGGTGGAGGATCGAGATCGGGATCGCCTCGCCGTCGCCGGCCGGCGCCATGATTCTGCGCGTGACATAAAGCGAAGGATCGTGGCCGGACGGTATCTCCTGCTCCTTGCGGAGCACCCGCTCGCGCGTCTCCATGTCGTAGTCGTAGACGCGCATCGGCGTCGCCATCGAGGAATAGGTGAAGCGCAAAAGGTTGGTGTCGAACTCGTAGCCGCCGGCGAGGCCGAGCGAATACGCCTCCTCGTCGAAGGCGATGATGTGCTCGTGACCGTCCGCCAGCCGCCGGACGACGATGCGGGCGAGCCCCTCCACCCGTTCAAGGCGCACGAGATGTCTTGCATAGGCCGTGTGCGCCAGGATGAGCCGCCCGGGCTCGTGCGGGATCAGATCGCGCCAGTTCTCCCGTCCGGGCGACTCGACCGGGGCGGTCGCGATCTTGAAATCCTTGGCGCCGTCGGCGTTGGCGAGGATGAAGAACGCGCCGTGCGCCTCGTCGATGCTGTATTCGACCGCCGTCTCACGCGCCGCGATGAGCCGTGGCGACGCGTCGGGCCGATCCGCCGGAACGATCCAGACCTCGGAGGTTTCGTGGTCGTGCGTGCGAATGGTGATGAAGCGGTCCGACTGGGTCTTGCCGACCGAGACGAAGAAGCCCGGATCGGCTTCCTCGTAGACCAGAGAATCGTCGCCGGAAGAGGTGCCGAGAGCATGGCGATAGACACGCGACGGGCGGTGGTTGGCATCGAGACGGACATAGAAGAGGTGGCGACCGTCGGCTGACCAGACTGCGCTGCCGCTTGTATCCGCGATCACGTCGGCGTGGTCGCGACAGCTCTGCAGATCGCGGATGGAGAGCGTGTAGAACTCCGAGCCCGCATCGTCGTGCGACCAGGCGAGAAGCCGGTGATCGGGCGAATGAAAGGCGCCGCCGATCTTGAAGTAGGCGCGGCCTGCCGCCAGCGCGTTGCCATCGAGCAGGATTTTCTCAGAACCGCCGCCCCGCCTCTCGCGCACGTAGAGCGGGTGCTGGCCGCCTTCGACGAAGCGCGTCGCGTAGGCCCAGGGGCCGTCCTCGGCGGGAACGCTCGAATCGTCCTCCTTGATGCGGCCGCGCATTTCCTCGAACAGCGTAGTCTGCAACGCCTCCGTGTCCGCCATCGCGCCGGCGAAGTAGGCATTCTCGGCTTCCAGATAGGCGCGGATCTCCCCCGGCAGCGCCGAAGGATCGCGCATCACCTCCTGCCAATTATGCGCCCTGAGCCAAGCGTATTCGTCGATCCGGGAATGGCCGTGGCGCGTCGTGATCACCGGGTGTCGCGCCGCGACGGGCGGCAGAATCGTCCCGGCAGCCGCATCCGCGGCCGGCTCGGCTTTCCGCAGCGCAGCCCTTCGTGTCCTCTCGATCATGCTCATTTTTTCCGCGGTGTTCGCTGTTAGGCTGCCGGCTAAAGTTAAGAGCCGCCGGATCGACCCGCAAGGAAGGGAGGTAACCCGCTGAAAGAACTCAGATATACGAGAGGATGAGATAGGCTGCGAGGATCAGGGTCGTCCAGAATGCCATGCTGCCGGTGGGCACGCTTCGGGACAGGACGCCGCCCGGCCCGTGGTGGCGGTGGAGGCTGTGCAGGACGCTTTCGGTCACCCGGACAACCCTCAAGCGGAGTTCTGCCCACACGTTATCGGTCCACCTGTCGAGGGCTCTCAGCACCGTCGGACCAAGACGACGCCAGAACCAATCGAAGTCCAGCGTGATCGTCTCGGTCCGCTTCAACCAGCCAAGCATGAGGAAGAAAGCGAGGCCGGAATAGAGGAGAAGCTGCAGCTGGAAGATGACGTGGCTTGCCGTATAGGGCACGAACCCGACCTGAAAGGGGAGCATTGCGTAGAGAATGCCCGGTACCACCCCGAGACCAATGCAAAGGCCGGACATGATGACCATCGCGAGTTTCATGTTCCAAGGCGGCTCGTCCGGGCGCAGGCCGGAGTCCTTCTGGAAGAACACGAACCATGGAAACTTTATACCGGCATGCAGGAAGACGCCGGCGGACGCTGCCGCAAGCAGGTACCATACAAGGGCCAGGTGCTCGTCCGCGGCGGCCTGCGAGATCATCGACTTGGAAATGAAACCGGAGGTGAGCGGAAAGGCGGAAATGGAGAGCGCTCCAACGATACCGCATGCGGTCGTGAGCGGCATTGTGCGGAACAACCCGCCGAGGTCTGTGCAATTTCGCCTGCCGGTCATGTAGAGCACCGACCCAGCGGACATGAGCAGCAGTGCCTTGTAGATGATGTGGGCGAACGCGTGCGCGGCGGCGCCGTTCAGCGCCATCTCCGTACCGAGGCCGATCCCGGCGACCATGAACCCGACCTGGTTGACAATCGAATATGCGAGAATGCGCCGCATATCGTTTTCCAGGATCGCGTAGATGATCCCATAGAACACCATGTAGAGGCCGACGTAGACGAGAAGCTCCGCACCGGGAAATCCGCGCAGCAGCACCAGAACGGCCGCCTTGGTGGTGAAAGCGGAGAGGAAGACCATGCCGCTCCAGGAGCTTTCCGGGTATGCGTCCGGCAGCCACGCCGACAATGGCGGCGCCCCCGCATTGATGAGAAAACCGACGAGCATGAGGAGGCGCGGCAGGGTGTCGGGCGTCATGCGCTGGAACTCGGCGGAACCGGTCGCCGCGATCTCTCCCGCGATGCCGGCCATCAATACAGCGCCGCCGAGGAAGTGTATGACGGCATAGCGAAGAGCCGCTTTTGCCGCGGACGGGCCGGCGCTCAGAACGATTACCGTAGAGGCGATCGCCATCACTTCCCAAAATATGAAGAGGGTGATGAGATCTCCCGCGAAGGCGACGCCGATCGCGGCGCCCGCGTAACAAAGCGAGGCGGCGAGTTCGAGCGTGCTGCGCTGGTTCAGCGCAAACAAGGCGCCTGCGCTCGCCATCAGCGCAAACACCGTCCCGAAAAGGCGGGCAAGCGGATCGCTCTCGACGATCACGAGCTGATATCCGAGGAAATCCGCGTTCAGCCGCGAGCCGTCGGGAATGAGCCAGACCAGCGCCAGCGCCGCCAGCGGTAGCACAATCAGGACGCCCCGGCGGAGGGAAGGCGTCAGGAACGGCAGCAGGAAACCGCCGGCAAGCAGGATGACAAAGGGCGGGACGCTAGTCGTCATAATGTGCGTCCTGCCGCTTCAAGAAGAGTGCGATCGCCTTGGCGAAGGCGATCATCGCCACGCAGCTGAGAAATCCGAACCAGGCAGCGAAGCCGAACGTCGCCTCGAGCGGAAAATGCGCCTCCGTCCGAAGCACATCGAGGAACAACAGGATGAGGAGAACAGCCAGGAACACGGCCCAAAGGAGGCGGATTGTCGTAGGCCTTACAAGCCAGTGGTCGTCCATGCCTCTGCTCCGATCATGAGCTTCGATAGTGCGAGCGGGACATCCGGGAAGAAGAACAAGGCGATCGCGCCGGCCGCCGTCATGCTGAGCGCGGCGACGATGGGCCAGGGCGCCTCCCGCGGCATATCTGATTCAGCGCCGGCTTCCGATGCGCCCCCGCCGGGGGGCCGGAAGAACGCCCTGAATACGATGGGCAAGAAATAGCCGGCGTTCAGTCCCGTGCTGACTATGATCACCACAACCGCCAGCCAATTCGCCGACTGCAGCGCGCCGCTAAGGATGAACCATTTGCCGATGAACCCGGCCGTCGGCGGCAGGCCGATCATGCCGAGCGCGCCGATCGTGAAGGCTCCCATCGTCCAGGGCATCCTTCGGCCGATGCCGTCGAGCTGGCTCACCTCGGTCAGGTGCGCAGAGGTGTAAAGCGAACCAGCGGCGAAGAACAACGTGATCTTGCACCAGGCGTGCGCTGCGATATGCATGGCCGCCCCGAGCACCGACAACGGCGTCAGGATGGCGACGCCGAGAATGACGTAAGACAGCTGCGAGACCGTCGAGTAGGCGAGCCGGCGTTTAAGGTTGTCCTGCTTTAGCGCTATGACGGACGCGGCGATCACCGTGGCGCCCGCAACAGCGGTCAGCCACCCCGACTGACCGGCCTGGACGAGCGTCTCAACACCGAACACGTAAACCACGATCTTGACGATCGAGAACACGCCGGCCTTCACCACCGCCACGGCGTGCAGCAGGGCGCTCACCGGGGTAGGCGCCACCATTGCCGCCGGCAGCCAGAAATGCAGCGGCATCAATGCCGCCTTGCCGATCCCGAAGACGTAGAGCCCGAGGAGGACCGCGAGCACGGTTGCGTCCGCCTTGCCGGCGAAGATCCCGCCGGGCGTAAAATCCAGCGTCCCCCCTATGACAAACGTGGCGATGATCGCCGGCAGGAACAGCACCATGGAGGTTCCAAGGAGGAGGCCGAGATAGATGCGCCCGGCACGCATCGCCTCCTCGCTGCGCTTGTGAGTCACGAGAGGATAGGTCGAGATCGTGAGCAGCTCGTAGAAGAGAAACAGCGTGAAAAGGTTCTTCGCGAGCGCCACGCCCATGGTGCTGCCGAGCGCTATTGCGAAGCACACATAATAGCTCGTCTGGCGCGGCTCGGCGTTCGCCCGCATGTAGCCGATCGAATAGACGGAAGTGACGATCCATAGCGATGACGCGACGAGCGCGAAGAGCAGGCCGAGCGGCTCGGCCTGGAGGGCGAACGCAATGCCGGGGACGATTTCGAAGCCACTCGCCTCCGGCCGAATTCCGTCCATTACCGGAGTTGCGATGGCGATGACGACAAGCAACAGCATGCCGGCGGTGACGAGCGTGACCGCCTCGCGCAGGTTCGGGATATAGTGGAAAATCGGCAGCGCGGCCGCGCCGAGAAAGGGCACGAGAACAGCCAGTACGAGGAGGCTTTCGGGGGACAGCGGCAGCGTCAACGCAGGCCCCCGATCAACATTTCCGCCGCCATGCTGGCAACGCCCGCCGTCAGCCGCGTGTCGAACCCGAAATAGATTGTCGCCAGCGCGAGGAGGATCAGCGGCAGCAACATCGAGAGAGGCGGGTCGGCGGCCTCCGCCACCGCCGGAGAATTCGCCGGGCGGAACCACGCGACTTCGACGACGCGGCCGACATAGACGATGGCGATCATCGAACTTGCCACGATGAGGAAGACGAGGAGCCAGGAACCGTTGTCCAGCGCGCCGACGGCGAGGTACCATTTGGAGATGAAGCCGACGGTGCCCGGCGTTCCGATAAGGCCGAGGCCGGCCACGGTGAACGCCGTCAGCGTGACCGGCATGCGGCGGCCGAGACCGCTTATGTCGGCAAGCGACACCGAGCCGAGCCGGAAGAACACGCAGCCGAGCGCGGCGAAAAGCGCGGCCTTTACGATGGCATGGTTGAACAGATGCACGATGCTGCCGGTCAGCCCTGCCTGGTTGGCCAGCCCGATCCCCAGGGTGATGTAGCCGATCTGGGCGACCGACGAATAAGCGAACATGCGCTTCAGGTCGGTCTCGAAGACGGCGATGATCGAGGCGACGAACATGGCGGCGATCGACAGGAGCAGCATGATTTCGCCGACCGGCAGGGCGGCGAAGTCCACCGCCTGCCCGAAGACCGAAAAGAACAGCCGGATCAGCAGGTAGACGGCGACCTTGGTGGCGGTGGCGGCGAGGAACGCGGTCACCATCGACGGTGCGTAGGCATATGCGTTCGGCAGCCAGGCATGCAGCGGAAACAGCGCCAGCTTGAGGCTTACGCCTGCGCTGACGAAGGCGAGGGCGGCAAGAATGGCGTTGATCCGGTCGGGAGGCGCGTCGCCGAGGCGAGCGGCGATGTCGACGAAGTTGAGGGTGCCGGTGAGGAGATAGAGGAAACCGACGCCGATGACGTAGAACGTGGCGCCAACCGTGCCCATGATCAAATACTGATAGGCGGCCAGAAGGGCCCGCCTGTCGTGGCCGAGCGCGATCAGCACGTACGTCGCCAGCGACGAGATCTCCAGGAAAACGAAGGCGTTGAACGCATCGCCGGTGATCGTGACGCCGAGCAGCCCCGCAAGACAGAGGAGGTAGACGGAGTAGAACCAGGCCTGTCGCCCGCTATCGACCTCCAAACCGACGCTGCGATAGGCGAACGGCATGATCACGGCGCCGACCGTCGAGACGAGGAGCAGCACGAAGCCGTTGAGGAGGTCGACGCGATATTCGATGCCGAAGGGCGGCTCCCAGCCGCCGAGCGCGTAGGAAATCGGCCCGCTCGTCAGCACCTGCCAGAGCATTGCCCCGGCCACGAAGGGCAAAGCCAGGCTCGCCGCCAGAGCAATGGCGTATGCGGTCGCGCCCCGACGCGTGAATGCAGCCAGAATGGCCCCCATCAGCGGGATGACGACCTGAAGAATGGGGAGATGCGGCCAAACCGAACTCATCGGTCGCGGTCCGGCCCGAAAATCTGGTCCTCCTCGACAGTGCCGAACGCCTCGTTGATGCGCACCACGATCGCCAGACCCAGCGCCAAGGTCGCCACGCCGACGACGATCGCCGTCAGGATCAGCACATGCGGCAGCGGATTGGAGTAGACGGTGTAGTCGGGATCGAGGATCGGCGCCGTTCCGCCGACGATTTTCGCCGGCTCGAGATAAAGGAGGTAGACCGATGTCTGGAAGATCGCGAGCCCGACGAGCTTCTTCACCATGTTGCTGCGCGCCACCATGATGTAGAGGCCGGTCACCATCAGCAGGATGGTGACGACGTAGTTGTAGTGCTCGATCAGGGTGCGCAGCGCCTCCATCAGCGGCCTCGCTCGACGAAGGCGTAGAAGAGGGCGATCATCGTCCCGGCGACCGTAACGAGGACGCCCGCCTCGACGATCAGGATGCCCCATTCGTGCCCGAGCACGGGGTCGTGATGGAAGACGGCGTAATCCAGGTAATTCCGGCCTCGAAGAAGGCCGACGACTCCGGCGCCGGCGAAGATGAGGACGCCGAGGGGCACCATCCGGTCGACTATCGCCGGCGGCGCGATGCGCTTTGCGCGCCCAAGCCCGAAGGTGATGGCGAGCAGGATGACCGACCCGGCGCTGATGACCCCGGCCTGGAAGCCGCCGCCCGGGCCGTAGTCGCCATGGAACTGAACGTAGAGCGCGAACAGCATGATGAAGGGCAGGATCAGCTTGGTGCCGACCCGCAGGATGAGGTCGAGGCTCATCGCGACCGCTCTTCGCGGGCAGCGGCGTCGCGCCGCGATCGCCGCAACAGAAGCACCGCCCCGATGCCGCCCGTGAAAATCACGGTCGCCTCGCCGAGCGTGTCGAAGGCGCGGTAGTCCGCCAGCACCGCGGTGACGACGTTCGGCACGCCGGTCTCCTCGATCGATTTCTGCAGGTAGCGCGGCGCCACATGCTGATGGATCGGCGAATCGGGGACGCCGAAGGGCGGCAGGGCGAGCGCGCCCCAGACGAGGGCTCCCCCGGTGACGACCGACAGCAGCAGCGGCAGCGGCCTTGGCCGGCTCTGGCGCATTTCGATCGTCTTGATCAGATGCAGGGCCGCCAGCAGCAATACGGTGGAGACGCCGGCGCCGACCGAGGCCTCGGTCATCGCCACGTCGACGGCGTCGAGCACGATCATGACGCTCGCCATGAGAAAGCTGTAGATGCCGAACAGAACCACGACGCCGAACAGGCTGCGCTGGCGAACGATGGCGAGCGTCACCACCGCGAGCAACGTCAGCAATGCCATGTTGATGAAGGATTCTATCGCCGCCTCCGGGTTTGCTCGGCCGGCTGTGCCTCGTTCGGATCGTCGGCGAGAAGCGGCTGCACCCCCTCGTGCAGGGCGGCCTGCGCCAGGGCATGCGTCACGACCGGAGCCGTGAAGAAGAAAAGGGCAAGAATGAAGAGCAGCTTGAGCGTCACCAGGCTGGAGCCGGCCGCGAGCGCGAGGCCGAGGATCAGCAGGCCGGCGCCCAACGTGTCGATGACGCTCACCGCATGCATGCGCGTAAACAGGTCCGGCATCCGCAGGATGCCGAGCGAGCCCACGACGATGAAGAACGCTCCAGCGAGAATCAGCGCGGCGCTCGCAAGCTGGAGGAGGCCCATTACGAAGCCTCCTCGTCCTCGACGTCATAGGCCAGGTCGCCGTGCCGGAAGAACTTGAGCACTGCGAGGGTACCGATCAGGTTGAGCAGGCCGTAGGTGAGGCCGACATCGAGAAACTCCGGGCGTCCGGTCAGGAAGCCGATCACCGCCAGCAGCAATATCGCGAGGGTGCCGACGGAATTGCCGGCCAGCAGGCGGTCGAAGACGGTCGGACCCCTGATCGCCCGCGCGGCGACGAGGCAGAGCGAGGCAACGATCGCGAAGGCGGCAACGCCGTAGATCACGCTCCGCCCTCGAATTGCCGCACGCGCCTGTCCATCCGGCCGCTTTCAAGGTCGAGGGCTCCCTCCCGGACGAGCGCGTGGACGGTGAGATCGTTGCCGCGGACGCCGACCGTGACCGTTCCCGGCGTCAGCGTGATCGAATTCGCGAATGTCGCGACGCCGACCGCCGTTCGCTGGCCGGCCGTGATTGTGACGAGCGTCGGCGAAACGGGGAGACGGGGATTGAGGATGATTCTGGTCACGCCCCAAGCCGACTCGGCGATCTCCTTGGCAAGCCAGGGGAGATAGAGGAGAAAGCGGACGAGGAACTCGACCGGATGGCCTTCCCTGTCGGCAGTACCGATGCGGATGGCGGCGAAGGCGCAGAGCATCGCGCTCGCGGCGCCGGCGGCGACCAGGAAGAGCGTGTAGTGGCCGGAAAGCGCAAGCCAGAACGCCAACAGGAAACCAGCCAGACTTGCCGCTCTCATAGCGTTTCGTTCCCCACTCGTACGGGCCTTGCACCGACTGAGGCCGGCGCTGCTCATTCTTGGTCGCGCGCCGCTGCCGGAGAGGGCACGCAGGTTGACGGTCCGTCACGCCCCGCTGAAGCGGGAGACCCCACCTGCTTGAAAAATCGGCTGCGATCAAGTCCTTCAGAGCGGCCGGCCGGATGCACGCCGCTTGATCGCGGCGCGCCAGAGCCACGCCGGCGGTTGCGGAATTTCCCTTGCCGGCGCGGACGCGAGCCGCCCGGCGTCGCCGGCTCCTTGGATTCCGCAGGGTGCCGTAAGGGAAATCTTCTTGCCACTTACCAAAGGAAAACTTGCTATGGGGCCGCCTCACTTTGAGCTTCTGCGCCAAACTCTCTCCACAATTTCAACTTCTCATGGATTTGCGGGAACGTAACGTTTCCGATTGCCTGAGTTCTAGTTTGTTACTAAAGCCATGCGGAGTGGGCGGTCGAGGCGTATGAACTCGCCCTCCGAGCTGACACGAGGAGCCTATCGTCGACATGGATCAGGGGAACCTCATCGAGCTCACGGCGGAGATCGTCGCCGCCTTTGTGAGCAACAACGCCGTGCCTTCCGGCGAACTCGCCGGTCTGATCGGCCACATCCACGCGGCGCTCCACCGCACTTCGCTGAGCGGGGTGGACGAGGAGAGGGTCCCGGCGAAGCCGGCCGTACCGGTGCGGAAATCCGTCATGCCGGACTACATCGTCTGCCTGGAGGACGGACAAAAATTCAAATCGCTGAAGCGGCACCTGCGGACTCACTACGACCTGACGCCGGAGGAGTACCGCGAAAAATGGGGGCTCCCGGCCGACTATCCGATGGTGGCTCCGAACTACGCCAAGGCGCGCTCCGCTCTCGCCAAGCAAATGGGACTGGGCCGCAAGCCCGCCGGTCAGTAGGGTTCCGGTTCCCCGGCGTTGGGTTCAGCTTCGGCCGCCGCGCAAGGATTCCTGCCGTTCGATTTCGGCGACATAGGCCTGACGAAGGGCAATGTGGCGATTGAGGTCGTACGTCCAGTGCCCTGAGCGCGCCTTGCTTCTCTCCGCGCGCAGTGCGCGCGCCAGCTTGGTGACGATGAGATCCTGCAGGGCACCCGCATCCGTCGCGCAGGCCGCCGGGTCCATCCGCACGAGACCCGGCAGGTCGCGCAGCCGGTCATAGGTTTGCACTCCCGCGCGTATCGTGCGCTCGATCGCCTGCCGCGCGGCGCGCTCGACCGCCAGGGCCGAACCGGCGCTGCCCGGCATCAAAGGTAATCTCGAATTCATGGCCTGCCTCCTTGCGAGGCAGGATTTTCGCCTCCCGCGAAGGCGGGGGGATCGCCGCCGATTTGTCCGACGGCGGGCGCCGTTTCAGGACTTATCCCCGCCTCCCTTCCGTTAGGGTATAGGAAAATAATCCCATAAAGCGGCGGAGGGGAAAATGAGGATTGGAAGGAGACGTAGCGGAACCGGCCTGCACGAACAGCCAGGCGGCGAGAGCGCCTGTCGGTTCCTGGAGGGGATCGTGGCGGCAGCGCTCGGGATTGATCTGGGCGAAATGCGGGCGGCCGAAAGGGGCCGGGCTTCGACGGCATTCGCCAGGCAAATCGCGATGTACCTGGCGCACGTTCACCTGGGACTGAGCCTCTCCCAGGTCGGACGCAATTTCGGCCGCGACCGGACGACCGTCGCGCATGCCTGCGCCCGCGTCGAGGACTGCCGGGACAATTCGCAGACCGAGCGCATTCTCGGCTGCCTGGAGATGGCCATCGATCGCTGGCATCGAGGCTTCCGCCCTGCCGGGTCCTCGCGGTGAGGGCCCGGCCGCGAAAGGAGACCGCCCGGCTTCTCCAGCTGCTTTCTGCCGATTCCGCGGCACGGCTTTCGCCGATCGGAAACGGCCTCTACGCCGTTGCCCGGGCTGGCTCCGGTAGCGGACCGAGCGTCCCGGAGGCGCTGGTGCGAACGCTGCTGTCGCTCGGGCTCATCGTTCGCGACGGGCAGGAACTGTTTGCGGCGAGCGCCGAGGCGCGGGCGTGGCTCCGCCGTGAGGCGATGGCGGAGCATGGATTCCGGTCACAGCACGGCCAGGTGGAGGCCGGCGCCGAAGGCGACGGAGCCGTATTCGTCAATCTCGACGAAAGCCCGGTCGCAACCTTGGCGCGGCGGCGCGGCCATGACGGCAAAGCCTGGCTGCCCGATTATCTGGTGGTCGCGGCGGAGCGGCTCAGGCGCGACTTCGAGATCGGCCAGCTGCAGCCGCGGGTGACGGCGAACTGGTCCGCCAGCGTCGCCACGGGACGGCGCGGGCACCACGGTTCGACGCAGACCGACCTGACCGAAACGGCGCTTGCCGGACGCCTTCGCTTCGATGCGGCGATGCGCACCGTCGGACCGGAACTGTCGGGGCTTCTCATCGACATCTGCTGCTTTCTGAAGGGGCTCGAAACCGTGGAACGCGAGCGTCGATGGCCGGTGCGCTCCGCCAAGCTGGTCCTTCGCCTCGCCCTGCAAGGCCTCGCCCGACACTATGGCCTCTCGGCCGCCGCCACGGGTGCGCCGGCCGCAAGACGCGTCAGGCGCTGGGGAGCGGAGGACTACCGTCCGAAGATCGCCTAGGCAGCGGCAGAAAGCGCCGCCTGGGCCTCGGAGCGGATGCGGGCGACCATGGACGACAGTCCGTTCGAGCGCTGCGACGTCAAGTGCTCGCGCAAACCGAGGTCGCTGAAAACCGGCTCCGGATCCGTCTCCACGATCTGTCGCGCCGGGCGCCCCGAATAGAGCGCGAAAAGGATTGCGATCAGCCCGCGCACGATATGGGCGTCACTGTCGCCGCGGAATTGGAGAACCGGCTCGCCATTGCCGACGATATTGCTGACCATCCAGACTTGGCTGGCGCAACCTCTTACCTTGTTCGCCTCGATTCGCTCGCCGTCATCCAATGGCGGGAGCATCCGCCCAAGCTCGATGACGTAGCGGTAACGGTCTTCCCAGTCGTCCAGGAAGCCGAAATCCGTCACCAGGCTATCGATCGATGTCTGCGCCAACGTCATGTCCCACCTATACTATAGGTAGGAGGCCCTCCGATCCAGGCAAGCCGTGCGTGGGCGCAGCCTTCAGCGCATCTCGGCCGCGGACCACAGCGGCTCCAGATCGGCGGCGGTCAGGGTTCCGTGATCCGCAGCGGGGTCGACAAATTCCTGACCTGCCACCAGGCCTGCCGACACGATGCCGGCGCCGGTCTCGAGTTTGCGCTTCAGCAGAATCAGGGCTTGCCGGCTCTTCTCGCAGGCATCCGGATGGCGGCTGCAGAGCCCGCTCATGTCCTCGACAAGGATGCGCGCCGCGTAGGCGGTGTGAACCAAGCTCACGCGTGGCGCGGGCTCGCCGTCGGGCGAAGCCGGCAGCAGCAGCACGACCATGCCAAGCCAGAACGTCGAACGCACAAGGAACATGCCTGACCCCGAGACTATCGTTTTCATTCGGATCGTTCAATCACGTCTGGATGAACGGCAGGTTCCGGAGGGTCGCTGAAACTGGGCGAATTTTGCGCAACGCGATTAACGGAATCTGAGCGACCGCCGAGACTCGCCGCAAGGCGCAAGCCTCCCTTAACCCTGACGCGATGTTTCCGCGCTTCCGCGCGCCCT
Source organism: Propylenella sp. (assembly GCA_036396875.1). GTDB lineage: Bacteria > Pseudomonadota > Alphaproteobacteria > Rhizobiales > Afifellaceae > DASWJZ01. The sequence continues at coordinate 6,317 of DASWJZ010000046.1, read as the reverse complement.
GAGAGCGACGCCCGCCGCGGTATTTCAGGCTTCGTTAAAGGCCGTCCGGGGAATGTGCGTGACGGAATTAACGCCGAGCAAAGGTTAGCCAATGGCATTGGTTGCCCGGCAGAGTGCGCGGGAATTTTCGACGTTCGAGGTCTGCCGCGCTGCCGTTTCGGCCGTAGGCGGCCTCGGACTTGCTGCCGGCCAGCGCGACGGCCTGCGCCCCGACCCGGCGGCGCGCTCGGTGGGAACCGTCGCTCTTGTGGCGCTTCTTTCGCTGCCGCACCTTCTGCTTGCATCGATGAGTGTCGGCGCGCCGCTTGTCGTGCCGGCGGTGATCGCCATCGGATACTTCCCGATAGCCGCCGCGCTGGCTGCCGGGCGAAATCGGCGGGCGACGGCAATGACCCTTGCGCTCCTGGCCGCCCTCGTGGTCCTGCCGCCTTCGCTGTATCTGGCGTCGGACGCAGCGCAGGCGCCGGCGGGAATTGCTGCGGCGCTGCTAGCCTCGATGTTCGCGGCCGGACCGGCTCTGGTGCGGGGGCTCATCGCGCAGCGCGTCGATGCAGAGCGCATTACGGGTGCCGCATCATCCCGGGAAGAAGTCGGACATACAACGGTGGCCGCGCGACCGGATTTTCCGGCTGGAGCGAAACGCCCGCCGGCCGCGCCTTCCGGCACGGCGGCGCCGGCGTCGAGGCTGCCGGCGACCGTCCCCTATCCGCCACCGGAACCGGCGTGCGACGTCAATGAGGCGGCAAGATTTGCGCTGCGGAATCTCGCGCCGCGGCTGCAGGAAAAGGGCATCCGCCTGATCTGCGACAGTGACGGAGCGGCGGCGGCGTGCGATCAGCAGCTTGGCCGGCGCATTCTCCATCGGCTGCTTCGGTTCACGGCGGAAACGAGCGCGCCGGGCGCCGAGGTGCGCATGCTGGTGCGGACGGTAAGGGGCGCCGTGCTTCTGCGCACGCGTTTTCCGGAAGCTGCCGGCCCGGCATTGTCGAACTGGCCCGCCGGTGCTGATATTGCGTCGATAGAGTTTTTGGTCGAGACGGCCGGAGGGTCGATGGTGGCCGAGCGTTCTCCAGGCGAGACGGTTCTAAGCGTCAGATTACCCCGTGCCGGCCGGATTCGAGGGGCGGGCTGATACCGGGATCGACGGCGATGCGTACGAGAATAGTCCTCTTTCAGATCAGACGACCGCCGATCCTGGCGGCGGCTGCCTCGCTCGCGATCGTCGTGATGATCTTCGCCAACGCGACCTTCCTGCAGTCCGGCCAGCATCCGGCTCCGCTCTTCAACGCGCGCGAGGCACCCCCTGCCGACGGGGAAGACGCCAAAGGACTCGTCGAGGCCGTGCAGGCGGCCTTGGCCAAGGCCGGCTATTACTCGGGACCCGTCGACGGCATCGCCGGACCGCAGACGCAAGCCGCCGTTCGCGCCTTCCAATCGGCGCGCGGTCTTGCCGAAGCGGGGCAGGTTACTCCAATGCTGCTGTCCGCACTGCGGGCCGACGCCGCCGCAGTTTTCCGGCGGGACGCGAAAGCAGCCGCGGCGGATGGCGTCCAGCACACACGCCTTGCCGATCCCCTGGTTGCCGCGGTCCAGAGGGCGTTGGCGCGATCGGCCTATGGGCCGCTGACCTCCGACGGTCTTTTCGGCCCCGGCACGCGAGCCGCCATCGAGCGCTTCCAGCGCGACCACGGCCTGCCTGTGACCGGCGAGATCAGCGAACCGCTTGTCGTCGAGCTGAGATCCGCCGGCGCATGGGACAGTGAGTGACCGGGAAGCGGCTGCGGACCGACTTCTGGGTGGCGGCGCTCCGCCGTCGTGCCGAGGCGGCCGGCGCCTTCGTGTCGATCGCGCGACGCGGAAACGCCGAAGCCGGCGCGATCTTCGTCATTGTGGATCGCCGGGATGGACATTTCGATCTCTACGGGCCCGCTCCGCAGACGGCATTCGGTGAGGCGCATCCCTCAGACCGTCTCTTCCATCCGCTGTCGCAGGCTGCATCCGAGGAGGAAGCCCGGTCGCGCATCGAAAGCGAAATCCGCTTTGATCCGGATCTGTGGCTGATCGACATCGAGGACCGTGAAGGGCGCCATTTCGTCGACCTGGAAGGCGGTTCACGGTCCGTTAACCATGACCGGTTCTAGATCGACATGCTTTGGTGCAGCGACGGAAGCGACATGGCCGAGATCTTGCCGTTCGCGACAGGCAGAAAAAGTCGGGCCAGGCCTGCGAGCCGCGGGAGCGGCGAAATCGTGATCTTCCCCGGCATTCGCATCGAGTACCACGACGGCGCGCCGGGTTCTCAGCCGGCTGCCCGGCGAGGTCGACGGCCGCGCAAGGGCAAGGGCCCCGGAGCAGGGCGGGCATCGACAGCGGCGCGAACCTGAGACCGGGGAAACGCTCTTCTCGCTGCGCCCGAGCAGCAATGGCCGGCGCGCGATGGCCAAGGCGGCCGTCGGGGACCTTATTGTTCACCCAGGATCGACGGGGCCGGCAGGCACTCCGCTTCGGCGAGGATGGCTCTCGCGTCCTGCCGGGCGGATCGGGTCGGAGCGAAGAGGCGCAGGAGCGCTATGAGGTCGCCGGGCTGGCTTTCGACGACGATCGATTGTTCGATTTCAGAGCTCGGCGCCTCGCGCAACCGCGCATTCTGGTCGGCATTGACGATAATCATGTCGAGACGGCCCTCGACGGCCGTGCGGTCGTTCAGACTGAAGACGATGGTCCCCCGCGGGTCGTAGAGCGCAAGCGACCAGAAACGGTCTCTTGCTTCGACGGTGATGCCGGCAGGGGCTTCGTCGAGGCTGATCCGACAGGCGCTGTTGACGAACAAGGGGTCAAGGCCCGCCACCCCGTCGGAAGCGGCGCTGGAAACAGGAATCTCCTGAAAGCGGTCGCTGCCGGCGAATGTCGCAAGGCGGGACCAGCCGTCCGACTGGGCGAGCGCGGGAACGAGAAAGATGGCGCAGATATGGATCGCCCCGCCGAGGAGAAGTGTCACTGCCACAAGCGTGAGCACCTCGCCGAGCGACACGCTGAAACCGTTCCATCCCCGGACAATCGCCACGTCGATCATGCGCAGCTCCGGCGGACGATGCGTGGCATCGAGAGGGTCGTGAGAGCGGTTCCCGTGCGCGCATTCGTATCGTAGAGGCGCACGACGAGCCGGAAGCGGGGTGCATCCTCCGTTGAAATCCAGTTCCCGCTTTGCGGGTGTGGCGAAAGTGAAACCTGGAACGAGCCGTCGGGCCCGCGGAGCAGAACGTCGCTGCTGAGCGCGGCCATGCCGCTCTGATGAGCGACGACGCGGCCATCCGCATCCTCCACGACGATGGTCCAGAGGCGCGCCGGCGGGGTTTGGCCCTCAACGCGATAGTCGCAGGCGCCGGTCAGATCCCGGCCCGAATCGTCGGTCTCGGCGAGGAGCATGAGCCCCTCGCCGGAGCCGAGCGGGATTTCGCCGACCCGCGCCACCCGCGCCCGCGAATAAGGGTCGGCATCGGTTGTGCCGGCGTTCGGCCAGGCCTGCCATGGACCGATGGTGATCGCGTCGATGGGCGCCGGCGAGCGGACGGTGAGCCACGCGCTCCACAGGCCAAGGGTCAGGCCGAGAGCGACACCGATCAGCAATACGAGGACCGAGCGCATCTCTGCCTACGGCAACGCCGCCGCATCCTGACCGAGCGACGCTTGGCGGACCTGGCGTGAGCCGGCGGCTCGGAAACGCTCCTCGAGGCGCCCCAAGGCCGACGACGTTTCAGGCGCAAGCCGCCCGGAGGCGCCTGGATCAAGGATGTTCCGATCGCCGTCCGCGGCCGAGACAAGCTGCTCTGCGGTGCCCTCCGACGGCGCGAGGCCGGGGAGGGGTTTTGCCTCTTCCGTCGCCATGGCGACCCGCATGTACTTAGCCCACGTCTCCGCCGGCAGGCGACCGCCGGTCAGCCGCTTGGTCGATTCGTAGTTGTCGTTTCCGAGCCAGACCGCGGCGGTGTAGTTGCCGGTGAAGCCCACGAACCAGGCGTCCTTGTAGGCGTTGGTGGTCCCCGTCTTGCCGGCCACCGGAATGCCGGGAAGCCGCGCGCGTCGGCCGGTGCCGTTCTCCACCACGCTGTTCAGCATGTCGACCATCCCGACCACGGTCTTGTCGCTCAGCACCCGCTGCAGCGGCCGCGGATTGGCGGAGGCATCGAAGACCAGATCGCCCGTGGATGTGCGCACGTCGATTATCGCGCGCGGCTCCACCCGATAGCCGCCATTGGCGAACGTCGTGTAGCCGGTGGCCTGGTCGAGGACGGTGAGTTCGGAGCTGCCGAGGGCGAGGGAGCGGGTGACGCGGATCGGCGTCGCCACCCCCATTTTGCCCAAGAGATCGGCGATCGGCTGCCGGCCCGTCTGGATCGACAGCCGCACCGCAACCGTGTTCAGCGACTGCGTCAGCGCGCTCCGAAGCGTCAGCCGCCCCTTGTAGGAGCGCCCGTAATTCTGCGGCGACCAGTTGCCGATCGACACCGGCGCGTCGACCACCATCGTGTCGGGATCGAACTTTCCGCTCTCCAGCGCCACCGCGTAGACATAGGCCTTGAACGACGACCCCGGCTGGCGGAGCGCGTTGACCGCGCGGTTGAAGGTGGAGACGCCGTAATCGCGCCCGCCGACCATGGCGCGGACATTGCCGGCGAGATCGATGCTGACCAGCGCCCCCTGACGGACGTTGAAGGCCTCGCCCGATTCCCTGAGCGTCGATTCCAGCGCCGCTTCCGCCGCCTTCTGCAGCCGCATGTCGAGCGTGGTGCGCGCGACGAGCACCTTTTCCCGCCCGTCGACCAGCCCCTTCACCTGCTCGAACGCCCAGTCGAGGAAATAGTCGGCCGAGGCGAGCTGCGAGCGCTCCACCGCCACCGCCGGCTGCCGGCGGGCGCCGACCACCTGGCCCTCGGCCATGAACCCGGCCTCCACCATGTTGGTCAGCACCACGTTGGCGCGGGCGCGCGCCGCCGGCTGGTTGATGTGCGGCGCGTAGCGCGTCGGCGCCTTGAACAGGCCGGCGAGCATCGCCGATTCGGCGAGGTCGAGCTCCTGCACCTGTTTGCCGAAATAGAATTCCGACGCCGCCGCCGCCCCGAACGCGCCGCCGCCCATATAGGCGCGGTCCATGTAGAGCTTCAGGATCTCGCGCTTCGAAAGGTTCGCCTCCAGCCACAGAGCGAGATAGGCCTCCTTGATCTTCCGCTGCAGCGTCCGCTCGTTGGAGAGGAAGAGGTTTTTCGCCAGCTGCTGGGTGATCGAGGAGCCGCCCTGCACGACGCCGCCCGCCCGCGCGTTTTCGATCAGCGCGCGGGCGGTGCCCATGATGTCGATGCCGAAATGCGAGAAGAAGCGGCGGTCCTCGGTGGCGAGCACCGCCTTCACCAGATTGTCGGGCATCTCGTCGAGCCCGACCGTGTCGTCCTGCTGGATGCCGCGCTTGCCGATCGGGTTGCCGTAGCGGTCGAGGAAGGTGACGGAGAAATCCGACTGGGTGCGCCAGTCCTTGCCGATCTCGTCGAAGGCGGGGACGGCGAAGGCGAGGAGGACGAGCGCCCCGGCGACGCCGAGCGAAAAGCCCTCCGACGCCCCCTCCGAGAGGAAGCGCCAGTGCCCCTCCGGGGCGAGCCGGCGGGAGAGGGTGCAGATCGTGTCGTAGGCGTCGCGCAGCCCGTGCCCGGCCTCGTGCAGCGAGGAATCGAGCCACGCGTCGAAGGCGAGCAGCCGCCGCCGCAGCCGGCCGCCGTCCTCGCTCGCGAAGGGATCCTTCATCCAGGCCAATTTTCTGCGCCCCGCGCCTCCAGCCTCGAAGCGGCAGAATCGGTCATTATTGTGGTTTGGGCAAGGGTTGAGGGGGGCCAGTCAGGATGAGACGATGAAACCCGATGACGGCCGCCGGCGGGCTTGGCGGCGAGCTTGCCCCCGGCACCCTGAACAGTATCCTGAAGCAGGCCGGGCTCGGGAAGGAGCGGTGGATGCGCTACGCAATCGTAATTGAGAAGGCGCCGGCGAATTTTTCCGCCTATGTCCCGGACTTGCCCGGCTGCGTCGCGACAGGACCGACGGTTTCCGCCGCGGAACAGAATATTCGCGAAGCGATCCGATTTCACATCGAGGGACTGGTGGAGGATGGAATTCCGGTCCCCGATCCGAGGGCCACCGTGGACTATGTGGAGGCGTGAGGGGCGAGGCTGGCGACCCTTGACCCTTGACGTTTCAACTCCCGGTCGCCGAAAGTTCGAAGCGCGAGAGGGGACGGGATTTTGAGGGACGCCGAGAATCAAAAGGAGTCGGCG
>DASWJZ010000045.1:0-9187 GCA_036396875.1 Propylenella sp. | reverse complement strand
CTCCCAGGTGGCCCAGTGCGGCACGAGGTTCGAATTGGCGATCAGCACGCGCGGCGCGTCGGCGTGCGTGCGGAAGATGCCGACCGGCTTGCCGGATTGCACCAGCAGCGTCTGATCCGATTCCAGCCGCCGCAGCGCCGCGGCGATCCGGTCAAAACTTTCCCAGTCGCGCGCGGCGCGGCCGATGCCGCCATAGACGACGAGTTCGCTCGGATGCTCCGCCACCTCAGGATCGAGGTTGTTCATCAGCATGCGCAGCGGCGCCTCGGTGAGCCAGCTCTTCGCCGACATCTCCGGGCCGCGCGGTGCGTGGATTACGCGGCTGTTGTCGAGCCGGGTCATGACGCTCAGCCGGGGAGGCGTTCGAATGGATCGACTGCGCTCACTCCGGACCCGATGAAGTGTCTGAGATTCCGCGTCAACAGCGTCATCCCGTGAGCAAGGGCGGTCGCGGCGATCACGACATCCGCAAGGCCGGGATCCAAGCTTCTGGCGGCGTTCCGATCAGTGATGGCCGCGGCGGTCCGCGCGACGCTGAGGTCAACGGGCAGAACCCGATCCGAGAATTGCTCAAGAAGTACCGCAAACCAGTCAGACATCTGCATGTACCTGTCCCCCGGGGCTGTGCGCCCGAGCTTGAGCAAACCGGCTTCGATTTCCAGCGGAGTGATCGCCGAGAGGAACAAGTCGTCTTCGTTGCGGCGTACCCAAGTGGAAACCGCCGCATCGGGAGCCGGTTTTCCTACTCGACCGGGGGCGAAAGCGGAGACGACATTCGTATCCAGAACATACGCGGTCAAAACTCCACCTTCCGAGGCGGCGTCTGATCCCGCTCGAACGGAATCTCATGGGGGATCGAGAGGAGCCAGTCAGCGAAACTGGGCTTGCCTTGAGGGTAAATCTTCCGGGCGGCCGAAAGCGGCACGAGCATGGCGGCCGGCTTCCCGTGCCTGGTGATCGTCGTCGGCTCGCCGCTTACCGCAGCCTCGACGAGGGCAGAGAGACGAGCCTTCGCTTCCCTAAGTTGCACCGTCTTCATGCAGACCCTCCGTGACTACATGTAGTCATATATCTCTGCCTGCCGCCGATGTCCATGCGAGACATGCATCCATCACTTCCGAAATGACGATCTTCAGGCTCTCCGAGCCTCGCGTACTGAAGTGTGGAGGCCAGCTCGCCTGGCTTACCTCAGGCGGCTCTTCCATGTATCCCCGGCACGCGAGTTCCATCTGCACGGCATGCACTCCCTCCTCCGGGCGGCCGTAATGGCGGGTGATCCAGCCGCCCTTGAAGCGGCCGTTCGCGACCCACGAGAACCGAGAGCCGGCGCAGACTTCCTCGATCTGCCGCTGCAGCTCAGAATCGCAGCTCGCGCCGGAACTGGTGCCGATGCTCATGTGCGGCAGCTCGCCGTCGAAAAGCCGCGGCACGACCGAGCGGATCGAGTGGCAGTCGTAGAGCGCGATTCTCGGATGCGCCTTTCTGAGCCGCGCGATCTCGGCGGCGAGTGCGGCATGGTAGGGATCGAAATAGAGCCGGTGGCGGCGCGCGATTTCCGCCTCGCCGGGCTCGCGGCCCGGCCGGTAGAGCGGCTCGCCGTCAAACGTTTCCGTCGGGCAAAGACCGGTCGTCGCCCGGCCGGGATAGAGCGAAGCGCCGGACGGGTCGCGGTTCACGTCGATGACGGTGCGCGATATCGTGGTGCGAACCGTGGTCGCACCCAGGCCGCCGGCGAAGTCATAAAGCTTTTCGATCCACCAGTCGGTGTCCTTGCGGGCGAGCCAGGGCGAGACGAGGCCCGCTTCGATTTCCGGCGGAATCTCGGTGCCGGTGTGGGGGATGCTGACCAGCAGGGGCGCAGGCCCCCGCGCGACCTCCAGGAAATCCACCACGCTCATGCTCACACTATTGCCGGCAGGAGATCCCCGCCCGCCGCATCGACGATCGCGCCGCTACGGACGAGTCCGATCGCCGCCTCGATGTCGGGATGAAGGTGGCGGTCGTCCTCGAGCGCCGGCACTTCCGCCCGGAGCGCCGCGCGCACCGCCTCGAGCGGCGCGCTGGAGCGGAGTGGCGCATGGAACTCGCAGCCTTGCGCCGCGGCGAGAAGCTCGATCGCGACGACGGCGAAAGCATTCTCCGCCATCGGCAGGAGCCGGCGCGCACCATGCGCCGCCATCGACACGTGATCCTCCTGGTTGGCCGATGTCGGTATGGAATCGACCACCGCGGGATAGGCGCGCTGCTTGTTCTCCGAGACGAGGGCGGCTGCCGTCACCTGCGGGATCATGAAACCGGAATTCAGCCCCGGCCTCGGCGTGAGAAAGGCCGGCAGGCCGGACAGCGCCGGATCGACCAGCATGGCGATCCGGCGCTCCGCCAGCGACCCGATCTCGCAGAGCGCGAGCGCGATCATGTCAGCCGCGAAGGCGACGGGCTCGGCGTGAAAATTGCCCCCGGAGAGGGCTTCGCCGTCGGCCGGAAAGATGAGCGGATTGTCGGAAACGCCGTTCGCCTCCGTCGCCAGCAGTAGGGCGGCGCTGCGCAGCACGTCGAGCGCCGCCCCCATCACCTGCGGCTGACAGCGGATGCAATAGGGGTCCTGCACGCGGTCGTCGCCGGTGCGGTGCGATTCGCGGATGGCGCTGCCCGCCATCAGCGCGCGCAGCGCGTCGGCCGCCTCGATCTGCCCGCGATGCCGGCGAAGGAGGTGGATGCGGCGGTCGAAGGGCGCGTCGGACCCGCGCGCGGCGTCGGTGGCAAGCGCGCCGGTCACCAGCGCGGAACGGAACGCCAGCTCAGCCTCGAACAGACCGGCGAGGGCAAAAGCGCAGGAGAACTGCGTGCCGTTCAGCAGCGCAAGGCCCTCCTTGGGAGCGAGCGCGAGGGGCTCAAGCCCGGCATGGGCAAGCGCATCGGCCGCCGGCACGCGGCCGGAAGGCGTGAAGGCCTCGCCGACGCCCAGCATGGCGGCCGCCATGTGAGCGAGCGGCGCCAGATCGCCGGAGGCCCCGGCGGAGCCCTGCGCCGGCACCACCGGGACGACCCCGCGATCGAGCATGGCAGCCAGAAAATCGAGCGTTTCCAGCCGCACGCCGGACGCGCCCTGGGCAAGGCTCGCAAGCTTTAGCGCCATCATCAGCCGCATGATTGCGACAGGCGCCGCCTCGCCCACGCCAGCAGCATGCGACAGCACGATGTTGCGCTGGAGCGTCGCAAGGTCGGCGCCCTCTATGCGGACGCTCGCGAGCTTTCCGAAGCCCGTATTGATGCCATAGACGGGCGCGCCTTCAGCAACGATCGCAGCGACCAGATCGGCGGCGGCCGCCACCTTCGGACGGGAGGCGGGGTCGAGAGAAACTGGCGCGCCCCGATAGATCGCCCGCCAGTCGGCGAGGGCGGCCGCTCCCGGCGTGAGGACGATGGTCATCCGGCGCGCAGGCGCCGGGGATCACACGAGCAGACGGAACGCATCGGCACGCCTCCTGGGTTCGCGGCGAGGTCCCCCTGGATAAGCGGGCGCCGTCCTCCGCGCCCCGTCCGCTGCGACATCGAGCGCCGCGCCGACAGGCGCTGTTCCCGCGAGGAAACCCGATCCGGGCCACCGCGAAACGATCCGGAAACCGACCGCCCATAGCGCTGTCCTGCAAGGAGAAAGCGCCATGAGCACCAATTCATATCAGGCTCCGAGCCTGTGCGCCGAAAGAAGCGCCCGCCGCAGGGCCTTCGACATTTTCGCATCGTTCGCGCGGCGAACGTCCGTCTCCGGCCCGCGCGAGGACAGCATATTCTCGGAAATGGACGCCGATCTCCTGCGGGACCTCGGGGCGATCCAGGCCAGTATCGCACGCTCCGACCGGACCGGCGGCATCTGAACGCCGGCATCGCGCCGCCCTCCGCCTTCCGCTGGGGTTGACGGGACGGGTCATTCCCTCCGAAGTCCGGCTGCGGCGGAGAGGGACATCGACATGCGCCTCGGTATCATCGGCCTCGGCCGGATGGGCGGAAACATCGCGCGGCGGCTCATGCGCGGCAGGCACGAATGCGTCGTCTTCGACCAGGACGGCAAGGCGGTCGCAAGCCTCGCCGAAGCGGGCGCAGACCCTGCCGCCTCGCTCGCCGACATGGCGGCCAAGCTCGCCGAGCCGAGAATTTTCTGGGTGATGCTCCCGGCGGGCGCGCCGACGGATCGGACCATTGAGGAGATCGCGGCGCTTGCCCGCCCCGGCGACATCGTCATCGACGGGGGGAACACCTTCTACAAGGACGACATACGGCGAGCGAAGCGGCTCAAGGATGAGGGGCTGCACTATGTCGACATCGGCACGTCGGGTGGCGTATGGGGCCTTGAGCGCGGTTTCTGCCTGATGATCGGCGGCGAATCCGACATCGTCCAGTTGCTCGACCCGATCTTCGACACGCTGGCGCCGGGGATCGGCAATGTCGCGCGCACCGAAGGCCGGGACGGCTCGGACGAACGCGCCGAGCGGGGCTACATTCACGCCGGCCCGGCGGGCGCCGGCCATTTCGTCAAGATGGTCCATAACGGCATCGAATACGGCCTGATGGCCGCTTATGCGGAGGGCTTCGACATCCTGAAGTCGCGCGCATCGGAGCGGGTGCCGGAAGCGGAGCGCTATCGGCTCGATCTCCCCGACATCGCGGAGGTCTGGCGCCGCGGCAGCGTCATCTCCTCTTTCCTGCTCGACCTCTCCGCCCACGCGCTGGCGCGCGACCACGATCTCAACGAGTATTCCGGCCGGGTCGCCGACAGCGGCGAGGGGCGCTGGACGATCGAGGCGGCGATGGAGGAAGCGGTGCCGGCCTATGTCCTCGCCGCCGCGCTGTTCGCCCGCTACCGGTCGCGCGCCGATACGACGTTCGGCGACAAGCTCCTCTCCGCCATGCGGTTCGGCTTCGGCGGACATGTCGAAATCCCGCAATGACAGGCTCCGCTTGCTTGCCGCCGGCAGTGCAACCCTGTTGAATGCCGATCCGGCGGCGAAGGATGGCGAAATGGCGCACAAGAACCAGGAGCCGGCATCCGACCGGCATCGGCTCGCCATTCTCGGCGAGATCGAGCGGAAGGCGCTGTGGCTCTCCACCTGGATGGTCCACAACGCCAACCATCTGCGCGAGAACGAGGACGGACTGAAGGTCGGCGGCCATCAAGCGTCGTCGGCATCGCTCGCCACCATCATGACCGCGCTCTATGGCGCCATCCTGGAGCCGGAGGACCGGGTCGCGGTGAAGCCGCATGCGAGCCCGATGTTCCATGCGCTTCAGTACATTCTCGGCAACCAGACGCGGGATCAGCTCGAACGGTTCAGAGCCTTTCACGGCGCCCAATCCTATCCGTCGCGCACCAAGGATGCCGACGACGTCGATTTCTCCACCGGTTCGGTCGGGCTCGGCGTTGCGCAGACGCTCTTCGCTTCGCTGGTGCAGGACTACGTCAAGGCGCGCGGCTGGGCCAAGGGCCGGCCGGTCGGCAAGATGATCGCGCTCGTCGGCGACGCCGAGATGGACGAGGGCAACATCTTCGAAGCGCTGCTCGAAGGGTGGAAGCACGATGTCCGCAACACCTGGTGGGTGGTCGATTACAACCGCCAGAGCCTCGACGCCGTCATCCGCGAAGGGCTGTGGGAGCGCTTCGAAGCGATCTTCCGCGCCTTCGGCTGGGACGTCGTCATCCTGAAATACGGCACGCTGCTGAAGCAGGCGTTCGCCGAGCCGGGCGGCGGCGGGCTGCGCGCATGGATCGACGCCTGCCCGAACCAGCTTTATTCGGCGCTCTGCTTCCAGGGCGGCCCGGCGTGGCGGAAGCGGCTCAGCGACGAGATCGGCGACCAGGGCGACGTGTCCAAGCTCATCGACAGCCGTTCCGACGACGAGCTGGCGCGGCTGATAACCAACCTCGCCGGCCACGACATGCCGTCGCTCATCGCGGCCTTCGAGGCAGCGCGGAAGCACGACCGGCCGGTCTGCTTCATCTGCTACACGGTCAAGGGGTTCGGGCTGCCGCTGCAGGGGCACAAGGACAACCATGCGGGGCTCTTGACGCCGGCGCAGATGCAGGCGTGGCAGGCCGAGATGGGCATCCGCCCGGGGCACGAATGGGACAAGCACGAGGCGCTCCGCCTCCCGGCGGGGGAAATCGACGGCTTCCTGCGCACGGTCCCGTTCGCGCAAAGCGGGCCGCGCCGGCTCGGCGCGGACATCGTCCCGGTGCCGGAGGCGCTGCCGTTCCGCCCGAGTCCCGCGATGTCCACGCAGCAGGGCTTCGGCCTCATCCTCTACGAGCTTGCCCGTTCCGAGCATGCGCTGGCGGATCGCGTGGTCACCGCATCGCCGGACGTGACGGTGTCGACCAATCTCGGCGGCTGGGTGAACCGGCGCCGGCTTTTCGCCCGGGAGGCGGCGGCGGACATCTTCAAGCGGGAGAAGATTCCCTCGACCTACGACTGGGCCTTCGCGCCGGACGGCCAGCACTTCGAACTCGGCATCGCCGAAATGAACCTGTTCTCGCTGCTTGCGGCGCTTGGCCTGTCGCACTCGCTCTTCGGCGAGCGGCTCTTGCCGATCGGCACGCTCTACGATCCTTTCATCCAGCGCGGGCTCGATGCGCTGAACTACGCCTGCTACCAGGATGCGCGCTTCATCCTGGCGGCAACGCCTTCCGGGGTCACGCTGGCGCCCGAAGGCGGCGCACATCAGTCGATCGGCACCCCGCTCATCGGCATGGCGCAGGACGGGCTCGCCGCGTTCGAGCCGGCCTATGTGGACGAGCTGGCGGTGATCATGCGCTGGGCGTTCGACTATCTGCAGCGCGACGGCGAAGGCGAGCCGAGCGAGAAAACGTGGCTCAGGGACGAGACCGGCGGCTCGGTCTACCTCCGGCTCTCCACGCGCACGCTCGACCAGCCGATGCGGGAAATGACGCCGAGCCTGGCGGAGCAGATCATCGACGGCGCCTACTGGGTGCGGGCTCCGGGGCCCAATGCGCAGATCGTTGTCGCCTATCAGGGTGCGGTGGCGCCGGAGGCAATCGAGGCGGTCGGCCTGATGGGCGAGGACCGTCGCGACGTGGGGCTTCTCGCCATCACCTCGGCCGACCGGCTGAACGCCGGTTGGACCGCGGCACAGCGGGCGCGCGAGCGCGGACTCGCCCATGCGAGAAGCCATGTCGAGCGCCTGCTGCAGGACGTGCCGCTCCATGCCGGCCTCGTCACGGTGATCGACGGCCATCCCGCGACGCTCGCCTGGCTCGGAGCGGTGCACGGGCACCGGACGCGCTCGCTCGGCGTGGAGCATTTCGGGCAGAGCGGGACGATCGCGGACCTCTACCGGCATTTCGGCATCGATGCGCAGTCAATCGTCCGTGCCGCCGAAGCGCTGGCGCCGGGCCGGCCCATCCGGCATCTGACCGCGGTCTAGCTTCCTACGACGAACCGCCTGCGCCGAGATCAAGCTCGGCGATGACCGGCAGGTGGTCGGAGACGCGGCGGGCGCTCGCGTCGGTCCAGCTGCGGAGCAGCAGCGAGGCCGGGCGGCAATAGACGCGGTCGAGCGCCAGCATCGGCAGCCGGGCCGGGAAGGTCTTGTGCTGCGTGCGCCCCGGCATCAGTTCCGCCAACGCCGCCTGGACGGAGCCGCCCGAGATCCAGTCGTTGAAGTCGCCGATCACAATGGAGCGCTCGGAGCCGGAGCGCGCCATCGCGGCGAGCTTTGCGGCCTGCTGCCGCCGCTCCCGGAAACTCAGGCCGAGATGCGCCGAGACAAGATGCAGGGCGCCGAAGGGCGTCTCGATATTGGTCTCTATCGCGGCGCGCGGCTCGCGGCCGTCTATCGAAATGTCGTGATTCAGTGTTCCGTCCATGGGCCATCGGCTGATCACCGCGTGCCCGTAGCCGCCGTCCGGCGCGGTCACCACCCTCGCCTCAGCCGGATGTTGGGCCAGCGCACTCACGATGGAGGTGAAGGCGCAATCGGGCTCGGTGCGGCGCGAGTCGATTTCCTGAAGGGCGACGATATCGGGATCGTGGCGCTCGACGAGGGCGATCACGCGGCTGAGATCGCAGATTCCGTCGGGGCCGACGCCGCCATGGATGTTCCAGGTCATGACCCTGATGACGCAGCGCTCCACGGACTTTCCCCGTATCGACGGGGATGGTCCGGCCGTCGCGGCCGCGGAGGCGCCGTCAGCCCTTGCGGGCGATCCAGGTTCCGTCGCAACCTTCCGTGGGAGACTGCCAGCTCCCATGCCCGAAACTCTCGCTGCTCAATTGTCCGCGGGCGACCACCTGATCGTCGGCGCTCAAGAAGCTGACGCGCACCGAACCATCGGAGGCGACGCCGCCGTCCGCCCGGACGTCGCCCTTTCCGATGTATACGATCTGGTCGCCGACGACCTCAACCGGCATCACGTAGCGTCCGGAGCATTGGCCGTTTTCCGGGACGACCTCGACCGCCCAGCGCCCGTCATAAAGCGATGCCGGCCCGGCGGACGCCAGGCTGGACACCGCGGCGGCCGCGCAAAAAGCAACCAGGATTGAGCCGACACGGTGCATTGCCTCGTCCCTGAACCGATCCGTTCAAACAGTCGGGAGCCGCCTTCGGTTCCCCCGTACGCCCCCCTGCCGGGGGTTCGAGCACGGGATGACGGACGCCGGAACCGAAGGCTTCCCGGCCGGTTTGTGAGGTGTTACCGCCGAGGATGCCCATCTTGAGAAGCGACAAGGACGAGCGGCCGAGCGCACCGCACGGCGCGGACGATCGGCCGGAGCAGAAGCGTGGAGCATGGCGGCGGCGCCTGATGCCGGTCGCAGCCGTGGCCGTCATCGCGCTTGCGGCCTTTCTCCTCTATCGGACGCTCAGCCGCTACGACTATGACGAGCTGGTCCAGTCGATTGCGAGCATCCCGCCGTTCCGGCTTGCAACCGCTCTCCTCTTCGCGGCGGCCAGCTATCTGTGCCTGACCGGCTTCGACGCGCTGGCCCTGCGTTATGTCGGGCATCCGCTTCCCTACCGCAAGGTGGCGCTTGCTTCCTTCGTCAGCCTGTCGCTCGGGCACAATATCGGGTTCGCCGCGCTGTCGAGCGGCACCATCCGCTACCGCTTCTATTCCCGCGAGGGGCTGACGGCGGAAGAGGTCGCGAAGGTGATCGTCTTCTGCGGCACGACCGTC
>DASWJZ010000044.1:0-4004 GCA_036396875.1 Propylenella sp. | reverse complement strand
GAGAAGAAGCAATCGGTCGGCGTGCGCGAGATGACGCTCGACGATCTGATGGAGGGCGACGTCGTCGTCCGCGTCAGGCATTCGACAGTCAACTACAAGGACGGCCTCGCCATCACCGGCAAGCTGCCGGTCGTGCGCCGCTGGCCGATGATCCCCGGCATCGATTTTTCCGGCGAGGTCGTCAGGTCAACCCATCCGGATTTCAAGCCCGGCGACCGGGTGATCCTGAACGGCTGGGGCGTCGGCGAGACGCATTACGGCGCCTATGCCGGCTATGCGCGGGTGAAGGGCGACTGGCTGATCAGGCGGCCCGAGAAAATCTCTTCCGCCGAGGCGATGGCGATCGGCACCGCCGGTTACACGGCGATGCTTTCGGTGCTGGCGCTCGAGCGCCATGCGATCCTGCCGCCGCGCGGGCCGGTCGTCGTCACCGGCGCGGCGGGCGGCCTCGGTTCGGTCGCCGTGGCGCTGCTCGCAAAGCTCGGCTATCACGTGATCGCATCGACGGGGCGGGCCGAGGAGCACGCCTATCTCACCGGGCTCGGCGCCGCCGAGATCATCGGCCGCGACGAACTGTCGGGCGACGCAAAAATGCTCGACAAGGAGCGCTGGGCGGGCGGCGTCGACACGGTCGGCTCCAAGGTTCTCGCAAACGTCATCGCCATGACCAAGGCGGGCGGGGCGGTCGCCGCCTGCGGCAACGCCGCCGGCATGGACCTGCCCACCTCCGTCGCGCCGTTCATTCTGCGCGGCGTGTCGCTGCTCGGCATCAATTCGGTGACGCTGCCGAAGCCGCTCCGCGAAGAGGCGTGGAGCCGGCTCGCGCGCGACCTCGAGCGCGACAAGCTTGATGCGATGACCACGACGGTCGGCTTCGACCAAATCGTGCCGACGGCCGAAAAAATCGTCGACGGCAAGGTGCGCGGACGCGTGGTGGTGGAGATCGGGTGAGGCTGCGCCGGGAGGGGGTGAGTTGAAGAGCTTGCGTGCAGTTACCCCTCCCCGAAACGCCTTCGGCGTTTCGACCCTCCCGCAAGGGGAGGGTTAAAGGCACACTGACTTCCACCGAATGCGCTACTCCTTGATCACCGTGGCGATATCCGGGGCGTCGACCGCCTTCATGCCGACGACGTGGTAGCCGGCGTCGACATGCACGATCTCGCCGGTCACGCCCGACCCCATGTCGGAGAGGAGGAACACGGCGGCGCGGCCGACGTCCTCGATCGTGACGGTGCGGCGGAGCGGCGCGTTCAGCTCGTTCCATTTCAGGATGTAGCGGAAGTCGCCGATGCCGGAGGCGGCGAGCGTCTTGATCGGCCCGGCGGAGATGGCGTTGACGCGGATGTTCTTCGGACCGAGGTCGACCGCAAGGTAGCGCAGGCTCGCCTCGAGCGCCGCCTTGGCGACCCCCATGACGTTGTAGTGCGGCATCACCTTCTCGGCGCCGTAATAGGTGAGGGTGAGGATCGAGCCTCCGGCCGTCATTAGCCGCTCGGCCCGCTGGGCGAGCGCGGTGAGCGAATAGCAGGAAATGTCCATCGTCCTGCGAAAATTGCCTTCCGTCGTGTCGATGTAGCGGCCGTCGAGTTCGTCCTTGTCGGAGAAGGCGATGGCATGGACGAGGAAATCGAGCCCGCCCCAATGCCTCTCGATATCCGCGAAGACAGCGTCGATTGTCGCCGGGTCGGTCACGTCGCAATGGCCGGCGACATGCGCGCCGAGCGAGGCGGCGAGCGGCTCCACCCGCTTCCTCAGCGCATCGCCCTGATAGGTGAGCGCCAGCTCGGCGCCCGCCTCGCGCGCCGCCGAGGCGATTCCCCAGGCGAGCGAGCGGTTGTTGGCGACTCCCATGACGAGGCCGCGCTTCCCACGCATCACTGCGCTCACCGAGGCGTTCATTCCGCTGGTTCTCGAGTCCTCAGGCGGCGGAGAACCCGCCGGGGCCGGTAATGGCATGCGGAATCCGCACCATCAAGCCGCCTCGACGATCCGTCCCACTTCGCCTATGGGACCGCCATGGCCCTGATGGAGCAGACCGAAACGATCGTATCGCGGCTCGCCGCCATCGTCGGACCGGCGCACGTGTTGATGGACGAGGCGGACCAGCGGCCCTACTGGACCGAATGGCGCGGCTATTACCACGGTCGCGCCGCGGCAGTGGTCAGACCCGGCTCCGCGGAGGAAATCGCCGCGATTTTGCGGCTCGCCAACGAGACGGGCACTCCGATCGTGCCGCAGGGCGGCAATACGGGCCTGGTCGGCGGGCAGACGCCCGACGAGACGGGCCGCGAAGTCATCCTCTCGCTCGAACGGCTCGACCGCATCCGCGCGATTGACCGGTCGGGCGCGACGGTTGTCGCGGAAGCCGGCGTCATCCTGGAGCGGCTGCAGGAGGCGGCGGCCGAGGCGGACATGCTGTTCCCGCTGACGCTCGGGGCGCAGGGCTCCTGCCGCATCGGCGGCAACATCTCAACCAACGCCGGCGGCACCGGCGTGCTCGCCTACGGCAACATGCGCAACCTCGTACTGGGGCTCGAAGTCGTGTTGCCGACGGGGGAAATCTGGAATGGGCTGCGCGCGCTCCGGAAGGACAATACCGGCTACGACCTGAAGCAGCTTTTCATCGGAGCGGAAGGCACGCTCGGAATAGTCACCGCCGCCGTCCTGCGGCTCTTCCCCCGGCCGCGTGGACAGGCGGTCGCATTCGCGGCGGTGCCGGGGCCGCGCGAAGCGTTGAGGCTGCTGGCGCTCGCGCGCGATCGGGCGGCGAACAGTCTGACGGCGTTTGAATTGATCCCGCGCATCCTGATCGACATGCTCGTCGCTCACCTGCCGGGAGCGCGCGATCCGCTCGCGTCGCCGAATCCCTGGTACGTGCTGCTGGAATTTTCATCGGGACGGGGCGAGGCGGACGCGCACGATTTGGCCGAAGCGACGCTTGCGGCCGGGCTGGCGGACGGCGCGGTGAGCGACGCCACCATCGCGGCTTCGGTGGACCAGGCGCAATTCCTCTGGCGCATGCGCCATGCCGTCAGCGAAATCCAGAAGCATGAGGGGGCGTCCATCAAGCACGACGTCGCCGTGGCGGTGGATCGCGTCCCCGACCTCCTGGAGCGGGTCGGCGCCGCCGTCACGGAGGCGGTGCCGGGGGCGCGGCCGGTGCCCTTCGGGCATCTCGGCGACGGCAACATCCACTACAATATCAGCCAGCCGCCCGGCATAGCGGCCGAAGCCTTCATGGCGCGCGCGCCGGAACTCCATGCGATCGTGCACGGCATCGTCGCCGAGCTCGGCGGGTCGATCGCCGCCGAGCACGGGATCGGCCGCTACAAGCGCGAGCTCCTGAAGACGGTGAAGAGCGAGATCGAGCTGGACCTGATGCGGCGGATCAAGCGCGCCTTCGACCCGAACAACATTCTTAATCCGGGACGTGTGGTCTGAAGCGGCTCGCGTCGGCCCGCAAGCGTTATGGCCCTGCTTGGCTGCACTACCGGAAGAGATCGCGCTGCCGCGGTTCGTCCGCCGGCTCCGGCACGGTGGAGGAGCCCAGGTCCCCGGTTACGGCGGCCAGAACGTCCGCATCGTCGTTGGCGACCGCGTTGACGCGGTTCGAGACGGGCGTGAGCGTGAGCAGATTCTCGGGCGGCGGCGTCAACAGTGCCATAGCCTCATCCGGGTCGGTCGCGCGCGACAGCCATCTTTCGAAGTCGCGCGGGTGAAGGATGGCGGGCATCCGGTGGTGGATTGGCGCGAGAAGGGCATTCGCGTCGGTCGTGACGATCGCCGCGGTGTCGATCTCGCTACCGTTGGCGCCCTGCCAGGTCTCCCAGAGGCCGGCGAAGGCGATCAAGCCGGCGTCGCCGGGCCGTACCGCGTAGGGCTGCTTCGGGCCGCGCCCGCGCGCCTGCCACTCGTAGAAGCCCGAGGCCGGCACCAGGCAGCGGCGATACCGGAAGGCGCCGCGAAAGGCAGGCTTCTCGGCAATCCCCTCCGCCCGCGCATTG
>DASWJZ010000043.1:0-7825 GCA_036396875.1 Propylenella sp. | reverse complement strand
GGGAATGCACCCAGCAAGCATCCCTCGATCAGCGCCAACGGCCGCTTCGTCGCGTTCGACTCAAGTGCGAGCAACCTCGTCGCCGGCGACGCCAACACCGCCGACGACGTCTTTGTGCGCGACCGGCAGACCGGAACGACCGAGTTGGTGAGCGTGGACACCGGCGGGCTCGATCCGGGGAATGCACCCAGCAAGCATCCCTCGATCAGCGCCAACGGCCGCTTCGTCGCGTTCGACTCAAGTGCGAGCAACCTCGTCGCCGGCGACGCCAACAACGCCGACGACGTCTTTGTGCGCGACCGGCAGACCGGAACGACCGAGCTGGTGAGCGTGAACACCGGCGGGCTCGAGCCGGGGAATGGACGCAGCGAGCATCCGTCGATCAGCGCCGACGGCCGCTTCGTTGCGTTCGCGTCGCGCGCCACAGACCTCGCCAGAGGCATGCCCCTCGTCGCCGCCGACAATATCTTCGTACGTGACCTACAGGCGGGCACGACCGAGTGGGTCAGCAGGCCCAATACCTGGGGCGATCCGCGGGGCCCCAGCCAGCAGCCGTCGATCAGTGCCGACGGCCGCTTCGTGGCATTCCATTCCCTAGCCCACGATCTCGTCGCTGGCGACACCAACGAGGCTTTCGATGTCTTCGTGCACGACCGGCTGACCGGATTGACCGAGCGGGTCAGCGTCAGGAGCAGCGGCGGCCAGGCGAACCAATCCAGCGGCCCTTCCTCGATCAGCGCCGATGGCCGCCGCGTGGCGTTCTACTCCCTCGCCACCAACCTCGTTGCGGGCGACACCAACCTGACTGGCGACATCTTCCTGCGCGACCGTGGCAAGATCGAGGACAATGCGCCGAACGACCTCGTGGTCAAATTCGCCGACGGCCTGTGGCAGCGGCTGAACAACGCGCCCTGGAAGAAAATCAGCGACGCTTCGCCCACTGCTTCGCAGGGCGGCGACCTCGACGGCGACTTCACCGAGGAGTTCATCGCCGGCTTCCTCGGCCCGGGCCCGAAAAGCCGAGGCGACTCGGAGGTCGGGTCTGCTGCCGCGTCCGGCGCCGGCCTCTGGGCGCGCTACAACAACGCCTCCTGGGTCAGGCTGCACAACACGCCGCCCAAGCGCATCGTCACCGGCGACCTCGATGGCGACGGCATGAACGAGCTCATCGTCGACTTCGGCAGTAATGGCTTGTGGGTGCGGCGCGAGAGCAAGAAGCCGCACTGGGTGAAGCTGCACGACAAGACGACGGTCGCGCTGGCCACCGGCGATCTCGACGGCAACGGCAAGGACGACCTCATTGTCAGCTTCGGCGGGCTGGGGCTCCGGGCGCGCATGAACAACGCCTGGTGGACGAAGCTGCACGACGAGACGCCGAGCCGTATCGTTACCGGCGACCTTGACCAGACCGGCAAGGCGGAGGTCGTGGTAGGCCTCGGCGCCGCCGGTCTGTGGGCGCGTTACAACAACGCCGTTTGGAAGCGTCTGCATCGCTCGTCTGCCCGGGACCTCGTTGCCGGCTACTTCGATTGAGGCCGAACGGAGATCATCGTCGACTTCGGTAGTGCCGGGCTCTGGTCCCGTTACGACAATTCCAGCTCGACCCGAGCTACGCAACAACGCGCCGCCGCGCATTGGCTCCTGCGACCTCGACGGCGACGGCGCCGACGAGTCGATTGTCGACTTCGGCGGCCGGCGTCTGGGGGTTTCCGGGTTTGTCCGGGCTTGTGCTAATCAACGCTTCTCGAGGCGCGGGAGGGGCGATGCGAAAGGTCATCGAAGAGCTGGAACGGCGGCGGGAGGAGGCGCGCCAGGGCGGCGGGCCAGAGCGCATCGCCGCTCAGCACAAGCGCGGCAAGCTGACGGCGCGCGAGCGGCTCGACGTGCTCCTCGACGAGGGCTCGTTCGAGGAGTTCGACATGTTCGTCGAGCACCGCGCCACCGAATTCGGCATGGCCAAGAAGAGGATCGCCGGCGACGGCGTGGTCACGGGCTGGGGCCTGATCGGCGGCCGGCCCGCCTTCGTGTTCGCCAAGGACTTCACCGTTTTCGGCGGCTCTCTTTCCGAGGCGCATGCCGAGAAGATCCAGAAGGTCCAGGACATGGCGCTTCGCAACCGCGCGCCGATCATCGGGCTCTACGACGCCGGTGGCGCGCGCATCCAGGAGGGTGTCGCCTCGCTCGCCGGTTACGCGGAGGTATTCCAGCGCAACGTGCTTGCCTCCGGCGTCATTCCGCAGATCTCGGTGATCATGGGGCCCTGCGCGGGCGGCGATGTCTATTCGCCGGCGATGACCGACTTCATCTTCATGGTGCGGGGGACGAGCTACATGTTCGTGACCGGGCCGGACGTCGTGAAGACCGTGACAAACGAGAATGTCACGCCGGAGGATCTCGGCGGCGCGTCGGTTCATACCGTGAAATCGTCAATCGCAGACGGGGCGTTCGACAACGACGTCGAGACGCTGCTTGAGATGCGGCGGCTCTTCGGATTCCTGCCGCTCTCCAACGCGTCGCCCCTGCCGGAGATTGAAACGGCCGACCCGTGGGATCGGATCGAACCGTCGCTCGACACGCTGGTGCCGGACCTTGCGACCAAGCCATACGACATGAAGGAACTGATTGCGAAAGTCGTGGACGAGGGCGCTTTCTTCGAGATTCAGGAGGCGCACGCGAAGAACATCGTCACCGGATTCGGCCGCGTGGAAGGCCGTACGGTCGGCGTGGTCGCCAATCAGCCGATGGTTCTGGCCGGTGTGCTCGACGCCGATGCGTCGCGGAAGGCGGCGCGCTTCGTGCGCTTCTGCGACGCCTTCTCGATCCCGCTCCTGACCTTTGTCGACGTGCCGGGCTTCCTGCCGGGCACGGCGCAGGAATATGGCGGGCTCATCAAGCACGGCGCGAAACTTCTCTTCGCCTACGCCGAGGCGACGGTGCCGAAGGTGACGGTCATCACGCGCAAGGCCTATGGCGGCGCCTATGACGTCATGGCGTCGAAGCATCTCCGCGGTGACGTGAACTATGCTTGGCCGACGGCGCAGATCGCCGTGATGGGCGCGCGGGGCGCCGCCGAGATCATCTACCGGAAGGACGCCGCCGACCCTGAGAAGCTGGCGGCCCACACCGCGGAGTACGAGGCGCGGTTCCTGAACCCGTTCGTCGCCGCCGAGCGCGGTTATGTCGACGACGTGATCATGCCGCAGTCGACCCGCCGTCGCGTCGTGCGGGCGCTAAGGCTGCTGCGGACGAAGGAGCTGGCGAATCCGTGGAAGAAGCACGACAACATTCCGCTGTGATCGCCGCCCCGGCCTTTACTCGGCCGCCTCGATGACGGGCGCCTTCTGCGCTCTGAGCTTCCGCCCCTCGGCCTGCTTCTGTGCCTTCGCGACGGCCGCGCGGGCGGCCTCGTTCAACTCGAACATTTCGAGATGCTCGTGCTCAGCGTCGACCACTTTCGTCGTGGCGAGATCGCGATAGGTCCGCACCGACGCGTCCCTCTCCAGGCGCTTCCGCAGGCGGTGCATTCTGAGGCCGTAGGCGAGGAACCGGGCATATTTGACCAGCGTTTCGGCAGCATACTGCGGATAGAAGAGCAGCGCCGGTGCGCGCGGCAGTTCGGGCCGCCGCTCCCTGCGGCGCTTCAGCCGCAAATAGCCGCATTGCTGCGGGTGCACGCCCTCGAAATGCATCGCGCCATAGATCTGCAGCACCACCCGCCAGATTTTCACCGGCTTGATGCCGTAGGCGATGTTGCGCTTCATCATTCGCTCGACGTGCTCGTCGGTGTAGTACCACGTCCACACGTCGCGGTAGGCCTGCTGCCATTCGGCAGCGCTCATCCTTGGATGCGCGACGGTGACGTTTTCCAGGTCATACTTGTTGAGGTCGGGATCCATCCATACGCCTTTATTGTAGAGCGTCTGGTGGTCCTCTGACCCGGGGAGCGGCGTGAGCATCGTGAATTCGAGCACGTCGACCGGCAGCTCGCGTTGGACTATCTCAATGTCGCGCTTGATCGAGGCGGGCGTGTCGCCCGGCAGCCCCATGATGAAGCCTGCATAAGTTACGATGCCTGCTTCCTTCCAGGCCTGGAACATCTTGCGGTACTCGGTGATGCGGTTCTGGTTCTTCTTCATCTGAACCAGATTGTCGGGGTTGATGCTCTCCAGCCCGATGAAGGCGTAATGGCAGCCGGCGCGCGCCGCCTTGCTGATGAAATTCGGAATCAGATGCGCCAGAACGTCAACCTGGATGAGGAAAGTGACGCCGAGCCCGTGCTTCTCCTTCAGCTCGATCAGCCGGTCGAATATCGGCTCCCAGTTCTTGTTGCGGGCGAAGTTGTCGTCGGTGATGAAGAAGCGGCTAATGCCCTGCGCCGCGTTCTCCCGCACGATGCGCTCTATGTCGTCGGCGTCGCGCCACCGCGACTTTCTCCCCTGCACGTTGATGATGGTGCAGAAGGAGCACTGAAACGGGCAGCCGCGGCCGGCATCGAAAGACGACAGCATCCCGTCGTAACGTTTCACCAGGCGCTCCGGCAGATAGGGGATCGTCTGATGCTGCAGGCTCGGGAGGTCATGCATGTAGTTGTAGACCGGCCTGGCGGCGCCGGCATGCACGTCCTTCAGGAACGCTTCGAAATGCTCCTCAGCCTCGCCGGCATAAAGTACGATGCCGAGGTCGAGCGCCTCCTGGAGATCCGGTGTCAGCTCCTTCAGCATCGACATGCAGCCGCTTACGTGGAAGCCGCCGATCGCCACCGGGATGCCGCGCTCCCGGAACCGGCGGGCAATCGCCATGGCCCGGGGGAACTGGTTGGACTGGACGCCGACGAGGCAGACGATGCCGGAATGGCCAGGCTGTCTGATGCGCGCGGCAATCCCTTCGATCGGCACGCGGATGTTCATGTCGTCGTAGGCATCGACTTCGATGGCAACGTCTGGGCCGAGGACCTTCCGCCCGGCGCAATCGAGCGCAATGGCGTAGAGGCAGGCCATTGAATTGGAAGGAATCCAGTTCTTCCACCACTGGATGACATAGCCTTGGCGGTCGTAGTGCGACGGCTTGACGATTTCTACGTGAAACGTCGGCATCGGGCCCTGCGCGTCCGGGATTTTGCGTCAGGAGGATAGCAGGAAACGCCGCGCGCCGGCGTGACAATCGCGCAACGCACCCGCAGACGCGGATCGGGCCCGGCGAGGCCGAGGCACCGCCGTCGGGCCGAGTCCCCTGCTGCCCAACCGGTGCCCCGAATCCTTTCGAATCGGTCGCACCGGCGCTCTTCGCCGCAATCGTTTCTTAACCCTGCCGAAAGGTATCCAGGAACGCATGCGTTTTAATCAGAATTATTAGGATAGAGAGAGGATATCGGCTGGGGACGAAGGCCATGCTGGCGTGCGACTTGATCATGGACGTGCGGGCCTCGCATTCAATCACGAGCGAGCAGATATCGCGGCTTGAGAGAATGGTCTTCGCCGAGGGAGAGCCGAACCGCGATCAGCTCGATCTCCTGTTCCTGATCGATACCTACCTGGAACGCCGCAATCCTGGCTGGGCGGAGCTTCTTGTCAAGGCGACATTGGCGGCCACCCCCGCTGCGAGCCTGCCCGGCTTGGCCGTCGAGGCGCCCCACCGCCCATAGAGCGTCGCCTGCGCCGCCCTCAAGCAGCGGTCGCGGTTACGACCCAGGCAGCGCCGTCAAAGCTTCCTTAGCGTTTGTGCGGGAGAATCTCGGCAGATTTCGAGGGGATTCTTTCATGCTCGACAGCGATGTCGCCGGCCGCGTCCTGGCTTCACGCCGGATCGGTCCGATGGATGTAGCGGCGCTCCGACGCACGGTTTACCACGACGGGGCGGCCGAGGCCGGCGAGGTCGAGAAGCTGTTTGCGATCGACGAGACGGTGCGAGACTTCGACCCGTCGTGGCCGTCGCTCTTCGTCGAAGCCGTCACCGACTATCTCGTCGAGCAGGCGGCCCCGCAGGGCTACGTCAGCGAGGAAAACGCGGACTGGCTCATGGCCCGCATCTCGCGGGACGGCACAGTCAAGACGGCGACCGAGCTTGAGCTTCTGGTCAAAGTGCTGGAGAAGGCGAAGTCGAGCCCGGAAAAGCTCGTCGCATTCGCGCTTCGGCAGGTTCAGAAAGCGGTGGTCGACGGTGAAGGCCCGCTCGCCGCTGGCGGCACGCTGACGCCGGGCCGCGTCGGCCGCGCCGAGGCCGAGCTCCTCCGCCGCATCCTCTACGCCTTCGGCGGCGACCGCAATATCGCGATCACCCGCGCCGAGGCCGACATCCTTTTCGACATCAACGACGCGACGGCGGATGCGGACAACGATCCTGCCTGGAGCGACCTTTTCGTCAAGGCCATCGCCAATTTCATGATGGCGGTGTCGGGCTATGCCGTCCCCAGCCGGGAAGAAGCCATGCGCCGCGAGACGTGGCTTGATTCCCCTTCCGGCGGCGTCGCCGATTTCTTCGGACGCATGGCGGCCGGCGGCCTGCGGGGCATCTTCCAGGCCTATCGTCAGCCCGGTGCCGAAGCCGCGTGGGCGGAGCGGAATGCCCGCGCCGAAGCGGCCGCGGCGTCGGCCGAAGTGGTCACCGCGGAGGAAGCGGAATGGCTCGCGCGGCGAATGGGACGCGACGGCATGCTCCACCCCAACGAAAAAGCGCTCCTGCGCTTCATCCGCGATGAGGCGCCCTCGATCCATCCGTCGTTGCAGTCCTTGATCGCAAAGGCGGCCTGACGCCGCTTTGACTGCGCGCGGCCATTGCCGCGGACGCCGTTTCCCGCCATTCAGGCGGCATGACCTCCATCGCGGAGACGCCGCGCGTCGCACCCGCCTCCGACCAGCGCGCCGTCCTCCGCGGCCTTGCCTTCGTGACGCTCGCCATGATCGTGCTGCCCGGGCAGGACACGATCGCCAAATACATCTCCGACACCGTCTCTCCCGGGCAGATCGCCTGGGCGCGCTTCTTCCTTCAGATTCTCTTCACCCTGCCTTTCCTGCTCTACTTCCAGGGAACCCGCGGCCTGGTTCCCAACCGCCTCTGGTGGAATGTGCTGCGCGGTGCGCTGATCGCTTGCAGCAGTGTCCTCTTCTTCACCGCGATCCGGTACATGCCGATCGCCGATGCGCTCGCCATCTTTTTCATCGAGCCGTTCATCCTCACCATTCTTTCGGCCGTGGTGGACAAGGAGCATGTCGGGTGGCGGCGGAGGATTGCCGTCGCCACCGGCTTCGTCGGCGTGCTGATCGTGGTGCAGCCGAGCTGGACCGTGTTCGGGCCTCTGTCGCTCGTGCCAGCCGTCGGCGGTACGCTGTTCGCCGTCTACGCATTGCTCAACAGGCGGCTCTCGTCCTTCGACACGCCGCTCACCATGCAGTTCACCGCCGGCGTATCGGCGCTCGCCATCCTGACGGTGTGCCTCATTCTCGGCTGGAGCCTCGGCATCCCGGACGTTTCTCCATCCGCCATCGGAACCCGGGAGCTTGCCTTTCTCGTGCTCATGGGCGTGCTCGGTACATCTGGGCATCTCCTGTTCGTGCAGGCGGCGCGCCTGGCGCCGTCATCGCTGATCGCACCGATGCAGTACGTTGAGATCGTGTTCGCGGCGCTCTTCGGCTATCTCGTCTTCGGCGACTTCCCGAGCTTCTGGAAATGGGTGGGCATCGCCATCATCGTCGCTTCCGGCGCCTACGTCTTCTGGCGCGAAAGCCGCGTGCGGTAAGGCAGCTCTCCCCTCAGGATGCGGGGGCGTTGTGGGCTGCGGGCCTCATCGCAATACACTACCCTCATGGTGAGGCGCGAGGCGCGGAAAGCG
>DASWJZ010000042.1:0-4177 GCA_036396875.1 Propylenella sp. | reverse complement strand
CGATTGGCTCGAGAAGGGAGTGAGCCGCGTGATCCTCGGAACGGCTGCGCTTCGCGACCCGCCGCTGGTGCGCGAGGCAGCGCGCGGTCATCCCGGGCGGATCGCCGTCGGCATCGATGCGCGCGGCGGCAGGGTCGCGGTTGAAGGCTGGACGGAGACCTCCGACATGCCGGCCCTGGACCTTGCCCGCGCCTTCGAGGACGCCGGGGTCGCGGCGATCATCTACACCGACATCGACCGCGACGGCGTGCTCGCCGGCATCAACTGGGAGGCGACGATCGCACTCGCGAACGCGGTTTCGATCCCGGTCATCGCCTCGGGCGGGCTCGCCTCGATGGCCGACATCGAGCGGCTGTCGCGGCCGGACGCGGCCAAGCTCGAAGGCGTCATCGCCGGGCGGGCGCTCTACGACGGGCGGGTCGATCCCCGCGAAGCGCTGGCGACGCTTGGACGAGCGCCGCTGCGGGCGCTAGAATGACCCTCATGAACATTCATCAAGCCGGACCGACCGACTCCGACGCATTCCTGCGCTGGAACCTTGGGCGCGAGGGCAAGCGCGAGCTGGTCAAGGGAAAGATCATCGAAATGATGACCGGAGCGACACGCGCGCACATCCTGTTGGTCCGCAGGCTCGCCCGATTCCTCGAGGATCATCTGGATGGCAGCCAGTACGACGTGCTTCCGACCGACCTCGGCGTAAAAACGCCGCAGGGGGTTCGCTACCCCGATATTGTGGTTGATCCGACTGGGGGCGGGAGCGGAGACCTCGCAGCCACAAAGCCGATCCTGATTGCGGAAGTGCTTTCACGCTACTCGCGTCGCATCGATTTGATCGACAAGGCAGCGGAGTATGCCGGTCTCGCTTCCCTAAAGGCCTATATCGTAATCTCACAGCACGAGCCCCGGATCTGGCTCTGGACGCGCCAAGGCGATACATGGGCCGGGCCTTCGATCGTCGAGGGTGTGGAGGCTGTCATTTCGATCCCGTCGCTGGCGCTCGCGATCCCCCTCCGCGAACTCTATCCCGACGCCGCACCGAAATAGGACCCATCCGGCCCAACCGTTCCGATGCTGAAAGCCCGCGTCATCCCTTGCCTTGACGTCAAGGACGGCCGCGTCGTGAAGGGCGTGAACTTCGTCGACCTGGTCGACGCCGGCGATCCGGTCGAGGCGGCGCGCGCCTATGACGCGGCGGGGGCCGACGAACTCTGCTTCCTCGACATCACCGCCAGCCACGAGAACCGCGGCACTTTGCTCGATGTCGTGCGGCGGACCGCCGAGCAATGCTTCATGCCGGTGACGGTGGGCGGCGGCGTCCGCACGGTGGAGGACATCCGCAGCCTTCTTCTCGCCGGGGCCGACAAGGTGTCGATCAACACCGCGGCGGTCGCCGACCGGGCCTTCGTGGCGCGTGCGGCGGAGAAGTTCGGCGACCAGTGCATCGTCGTCGCAATCGACGCGCGGCGCGTGTCCGGCGACGGCGAGACGCCGCGCTGGGAGATTTTCACGCATGGCGGGCGGCGGGCGACGGGGCTGGACGCGGTCGACTATGCGCGGGAGGTGGTCTCGCTCGGCGCCGGCGAGATCCTGCTCACATCGATGGACCGCGACGGAACCAAGCTCGGCTTCGACATTTCGCTGACCCGGACCATTGCCGACGCGGTCAGGGCGCCGGTGATCGCCTCCGGCGGCGTCGGAAGCCTCGACCATCTGGTCGAGGGAATCCGCGACGGTCACGCGAGCGCGGTGCTCGCGGCGTCGATCTTCCACTTCGGCGTCCACACCATCGCGGAGGCCAAGGCCCACATGGCAAAAGCAGGGATACCGGTCCGCCGCATTTCGTCCTAAGTAGAGCGCGCGCAAGGAGAAAGGCCGCGGCGAATGTCGCAATTCAGGATTGAGGATCTGGCCGCCGTCGTCGCGTCCCGCGCCGCTTCCGGCGATCCCGGCTCCTACACGGCGAAGCTCGCGGCGTCCGGCGCGGCGCATTGCGCCAGAAAATTCGGCGAGGAGGCGGTGGAGGCGACGGTCGCGGCCGTCGCCGGCGACCGCGCCGCCCTGCGAGCGGAGGCGGCGGACGTGATCTACCACCTCCTCGTCCTGCTCCACGTCTGTGAAGTCCCCTTCGACGCGGTGGCGGCGGAGCTTGCGCGAAGAACGGCCGAGACCGGGCTGCAGGAAAAGGCCCGGAGAGGCGTCTGATGGACCAGATCATGCGCACCAGCCTGTCGCCCTACCGCGTCTTCGCGATCGAGGAATGGGCAACGCTCCGCGCCGATACGCCGATGACGCTCTCCGCGGAGGAGATCGAGGCGCTCCGCTCGCTCGGCGACCCGGTCTCGATCGAGGAGGTCGAGCAGGTCTATCTCCCGGTGTCGCGGCTTCTCTCCCTCTACGTGACGGCGACCCAGGGGCTGTTCCACGCGCTCCGCCGCTTTCTCGGCACCAACGACGCGAAAGTCCCCTTCATCATCGGCATCGGCGGGTCGGTCGCGGTCGGGAAATCGACGACGGCGCGCGTGCTCCGCGAGCTGCTGAAGCGCTGGCCGGAAGCGCCCAAGGTCGACCTCGTGACCACTGACGGTTTCCTTTTTCCCAACGCCGTTCTCAAGGCCGAGGGGCTGATGGAGCGGAAAGGTTTTCCGGAAAGCTACGACGTCGGGGTGCTTCTCGCCTTCCTGACCGACATCAAGGCGGGCAAGCCGGAAGTCTCGGCCCCGGTCTATTCGCACCTCGCCTACGACATCGTGGCGGGCGAGACGATCGTCATCGACCGCCCGGACATCCTGATCCTGGAAGGCGTCAACGTCCTGCAGCCGCGCGACCTGCCGAAGGACGCCAAGGCGATACCCTTCGTCTCCGACTTCTTCGACTTCTCCATCTTCCTCGACGCCGAGGAGGAGGCGCTGCGGCGCTGGTACGTCGAGCGGTTCATGGACCTGAAGGACACCCGTTTCCGCGATCCGCGTTCCTACTTCCACGATTATGCGAATCTCGGCGACGCCGAGGCCGAGGCGGTCGCGGCAGGGCTCTGGGACCGCATCAACCTCGTCAATCTGCGCGAGAACATCCTGCCGACGCGGCCGCGCGCCGACCTGATCCTGAGGAAAGGGCCGGACCACGCCGTGCGGGAAGTGGCGCTGCGGAAGCTCTGAACGGGATGCGCGGGAAGCTGCAGCCGCGCGACCGGCTGATCGTCGGCCTCGACGTAGGCAGCGTCGGGGAGGCGCGGGCGCTGGTCGATGCCATCGGGGACGCCGCAGGCTTCTACAAGATCGGCATGCAGCTCGTTTTCGCGGGCGGGCTGCCGCTGATCGCCGAGCTTGCGGCCCGCGGAAAGCGCATCTTCCTCGACATGAAGCTGCTCGACATCGACAATACGGTCGCCGGCGGGGTCGCCAGCATCGGCGGGCTCGGCGGCGTCACCTTCACCACGATCCATGCCTATCCGAAGGCGATGCGCGCCGCCGTTGCGGCGAAGCCGCCGGGCGGGCCGGGGCTCCTGGCGGTAACGGTGCTCACCTCGCTCGACGACGCCGACCTCAGGCGCGCGGGCTATTCGACCGGCGCCGCGGAGCTGGTTGCCACGCGCGCCGCCGACGCCCGCGACGCCGGCATGGACGGCGTCATATGCTCGCCGCACGAGATTCGCCGCGTCCGCGGGATCGTCGGGCCGGACATGGCGATCGTAACCCCCGGCATCCGGCCGGCCGGCTCGTCTGCCGGCGACCAGAAGCGGGTCACGAGCCCGGGCGAAGCGATCACCGCGGGGGCGGATTTTATCGTGGTCGCGCGGCCGGTGATCGAGGCGCCCGATCCGGCGCGCGCCGCCGCCGCGATCGTGGCCGAAATCGAAGCATCCGCGTAGGGAGATCGCCATGCCCAAGGGCTACTGGATCGTTCGGGCCGACGTATCGGATCCCGAGCAGTACAAGAAATACGTCGAGGCGAATGCGGCGCCGCTGGCGCGGCATGGTGCGCGGTTCCTGGTGCGAGGGGGAGCGTCGGAGCGCCTCGAAGGCAGCGCGCGCGCGCGCAACGTCGTCGTCGAGTTTGCGAGCGTGGAGGCTGCCAGGGCCTGCTATGCCGACCCCGGCTATCGGCGGGCGATCACGTTCCGCCAAAAGGCTGCGGAGTTCGACCTCGTCATCGTCGAAGGCTATGACGGGCCGCAGCC
>DASWJZ010000041.1:0-4686 GCA_036396875.1 Propylenella sp. | reverse complement strand
GACGAAGTCGAAATTCTCGGCGCGCGTGCTGCGCTCCTTCAGGTCCTCGAAGGTAACCCGGAACTTCCCCGTCTTGTTTGAGTATTCGACGAAACGCACGGGCGTGGAGAAGCGGATGTGCTTGCGGACGCCCTTCTTCTTCGCGCGGCCGGTGATGTAGTCGTGGAGCACCTCGCGCGGCGGAAACGAGGGGATCGGCTGCCGGAAGTGGCGATCGAAAGTGTAGTCGGAAAACTCCAGGCACTCCTTCGGCCCGTTCGACCAGAGGTACCGGTACATGCTCGAATGGACCGGCTCGCCGTTCTCGTCGAGCCCGGTGCGCCAAGTGTAATTCCACAGCCCGCCCCAGTCGCTCTGCTTTTCGAAGGCGACGATCTCGGGGACTTTCCCGCCCCTCCTTCGCGCCGCTTCGAAGGCGACGAGCTGCGCGAGCCCGGAGGGCCCCGTTCCGATGATGGCCACGCGTGCCGGCATTCCTTTCTCCCCTTCTTGCGAACGCCGGCATTCCCGCCTCGCCGGCGCGCCGAGCCTATGGCGACCAATGTTGGCGAGGCAAGGCGTAAAGGTGCGAACCGGTCTCGATTTGGGCCTCGTGCGGACCGAATGCACAACCACAGGGGGCCGCCGCTCGATTCACCCGGCGCCGAGCCCCCTCCGATTTCGAGTCCGCAATGCCGCGGCGGCATAGGTAGAGCCAGCCAGAGTCCGCGCTCAACCCTCGTCGCGCGTGTAGGAGATGACGGACAGGAACCTGATCGGAAGTTTCCTGAGCTCCTCCGGCCCGTGCGGGGCGTCCGCGTCGAAGAAAAGGCTGTCGCCCGGGAGCAGCGGATAGAGCCGGTCGGCGTGGCGGTAGACGACCTCGCCCTCGAGCATGTGGATGAATTCCAGCCCGTCGTGCTGGAAGAGCGGGAAGACGTCGGATTCCTCGGTGAGCGTGATCAGGTAGGGCTCGACGACCACGCGGCCGGTGACGCCGCCGGTATGGCCGAGAAGCTGGTACTGGTGGCCGGCGCGGGTGCCGCGGCGTTCGATGACGAGCCCGTGCCCCGCCTTCACGAACACGGCGTCCCGCCGCTCCTCGTAGCGGCGGAAGAAGGCGGTGACGGGCACGCCGAGCGCGGCCGACAAGGTCTGCAACGTGTTGAGCGACGGCGAGGTCAAGCCGTTCTCGATTTTCGAGAGCATGCCCGGCGAGAGCCCGGCGGCGGCGGCAAGGTCGGCGACGGTGATGCCCAGCTTGGCGCGGAAGGCCCTCACCTCCCGGCCGATCGAGACCTCAAGCGTATTGTCGCGCGCGCCGCCGAGCTGGTGCGGGTCCTGGTCCCTCGAGCGTCGCCCCGGCGATTGCGTCTTCTGCACGTCCGTTACCCCAGGCGCCCTTTGTCTCCACCGTCAACGGCTTGGAAACGCCATTCATGACAGGAAATTTTCATTCTTCCCAGTTGAGCAGTGGAGCACGGCTTGCTAGGGTTCTCAAGGATGATCCACCGGCCCGCAACCCCGGCCGGATAAGGGAGATCGGCCGTGTGCGGGATCGTCGGCCTGTTTCTGAAGGACAAGGGGCTGGAGCCGAAACTCGGCGCCATGCTTGCCGACATGCTGGCGAAACTCGGGGACCGCGGTCCCGACAGCGCCGGCCTCGCCATCTATTGCGACGCCGATGACGCGATCGGGAAAATCACCGTTCAATCCCCCAAGCCGGCCGAAGACTTCGATGGGCTGGCTGAGAGACTGGGTGAAGCGATCGAGGCGCCGGTCGCGATTGCGGCGCGCGACACGCATGCGGTCCTGAGCCTGCCGCTCGACAAGCTCGACGCCGGGCGGACCGCTCTCCGCGAACTCAATCCGCGTCTGCGGATCATGGGAGCCGGCGACGCGATCGAAATCTACAAGGAGGTCGGCTATCCGACCGAGGTGTCGCGCCGCTTCGGGCTTGCCAGGATGCGCGGCACGCACGGCATCGGCCATACCCGGATGGCGACGGAATCGGCGGTCACCACGCTCGGGGCGCATCCCTTCTCGACCGGTCCGGACGAATGTCTCGTCCATAACGGCTCGCTCTCCAACCACAACAACATCCGCCGCGACCTGGTGCGCGACGGCATGTCGTTCGAGACCGAGAACGACACCGAAGTCGCAGCGGCCTATCTCACCTGGCGGATGAACCAGGGCATGAATCTGGGCGAGGCGCTCGAAAAAAGCCTCGACGATCTCGACGGGTTCTACACCTTCGTCGTCGGCACCAAGACGGGCTTCGGCGTCTTGCGCGATCCGATCGCGTGCAAGCCGGCGGTGCTGGCGGAAACCGACCAGTACGTGGCGTTCGGCTCCGAATACCGGGCGCTGGTCGACCTGCCTGGCATCGAACAGGCGAACGTCT
Source organism: Propylenella sp. (assembly GCA_036396875.1). Classification (GTDB taxonomy): domain Bacteria; phylum Pseudomonadota; class Alphaproteobacteria; order Rhizobiales; family Afifellaceae; genus DASWJZ01. Next base: position 2,303 of record DASWJZ010000041.1, on the reverse strand, counting down.
GGGAGCCGGAGCCGGCGACCGTCTATTTCTGGGAGCGCTGATGCCGACGGTCGACCTTGCCGAGGTGCCGCTCCGGCAGTTCAACCAGATGCTGCACGGCCTCAAGGAGGGCACGAACGAGACCGAATGGCTGGTGCTCAACCCGAAGGGGCTGCACGCGGTGGCGGTCGGCGTCGACGCGCCCGTCCGCATCGAGATCAAGGGCAGCGTCGGCTACTACTGCGCCGGGATGAACAAGTCGGCGACGGTCGTCGTCGACGGCAGCGCCGGGCCGGGCGTCGCCGAGAACATGATGTCGGGCACCGTGGTGGTCAGGGGCGACGCCAGCCAGTACGCGGGCGCGACCGGGCGCGGCGGCCTGCTCGTCATCGAGGGCAACGCATCGTCGCGCTGCGGCATCTCGATGAAGGGGATCGACATCGTCGTGGGCGGCAATATCGGTCACATGTCGGCCTTCATGGCGCAGTCCGGCAACCTCCTGGTCCTCGGCGACGCCGGCGATGCGCTCGGCGATTCCATCTACGAGGCGCGGCTTTTCGTGCGCGGCGCGGTGAAAAGCCTCGGCGCCGACTGCGTCGAGAAGGAGATGCGTCCGGAGCACGAGGAGATCGTCGCCGGGCTGCTAGAAAGGGCCGGGCTGAACGGCGCGAGGCCGCAGGACTTCCGCCGCTACGGATCGGCGCGCAAGCTCTACAACTTCAACATCGACAACGCCGATGCGTATTGATCTTCCGTGCTGCTCCCCTCCCCCTTGCGGGGAGGGGGAAAGATGCCGGCCTCGTGGCAGCGGCCTTCCCCCCTCCCCGACCCTCCCCCGCAAGGGGGGAGGGAGAAGCGAGGGCGCATGACCTATCAGAATCCGCCCACCACGCCGCGGCCGTCGGCGACGTTCGACGACTACACGCTGTCGGAAATCCGCCGCGCGGCGATCACCGGCATCTACGATATCCGCGGCGCCGGCGCGAAGCGGAAGGTCCCGCATTTCGACGACCTTCTCTTCCTCGGCGCGTCGATCTCGCGCTACCCGCTGGAAGGCTATCGCGAGCGCTGCGGGACCGACGTCGTGCTCGGCACGCGCCATGCGTCAAAGCCGCTCGCGCTGAAAATCCCGATCACCATTGCCGGCATGAGCTTCGGTTCCCTGTCCGCTCAGGCGAAGGAGGCGCTCGGGCGCGGGGCGACGATCGCCGGCACCTCCACCACGACCGGCGACGGCGGCATGACGGACGAGGAGCGCGGACACTCGAGAACCCTCGTCTATCAATACCTGCCGTCGCGCTACGGCATGAATCCGGACGATCTCCGCCGGGCGGACGCGATCGAGATCGTCGTCGGCCAGGGGGCGAAGCCGGGCGGCGGCGGAATGCTGCTCGGCCAGAAGATTTCCGACCGCGTGGCCGAGATGCGGACGCTGCCGAAGGGGATCGACCAGCGCTCCGCCTGCCGGCACCCGGACTGGACCGGCCCGGACGACATGGAGATAAAAATCCACGAGCTCAGGGAGATCACCGACTGGGAGAAGCCGATCTTCGTGAAGGTCGGCGGGGCGCGACCCTATTACGACGTGGCGCTGGCGGTGAAGGCGGGCGCCGACGTGGTGATCGTGGACGGCATGCAGGGGGGTACGGCGGCGACGCAGGAAGTCTTCATCGAGCATGTCGGGCAGCCGACGCTCGCCTGCATCCGGCCGGCCGTGCAGGCGCTGCAGGACCTCGGCCAGCACCGCAAGGTGCAGCTTATCATCTCGGGCGGCATCCGCTCCGGGGCGGACGTGGCAAAGGCGCTGGCGCTCGGCGCCGACGCGGTGTCGATCGGTACGGCGGCGCTGGTGGCGCTCGGCGACAACGATCCGGCGCTCGACGAGGAGTATCGCAAGCTCGGCACGCGCGCCGGCTGCTACGACGACTGGCACGAGGGGCGCGATCCGGCCGGCATCACGACGCAGGACCCCGAGCTTGCCGCGCGGCTCGACCCGGTCCGCGCCGGCAGGCGGCTCGCCAACTTCCTGAAAGTGATGACGCTCGAAACGCAGACCATCGCGCGCGCCTGCGGCAAGAACCACGTGCACAATCTGGAGCCGGAGGATCTTTGCGCGCTCACCGTGGAGGCGGCGGCGATGGCGCGCGTGCCGCTCGCCGGCACGAGCTGGGTTCCGGGACAAGGCGGGCCTTGATGGGTCGGCGCGCAGTGCTCCGCAGTAACCTCCCCCTTGAGGGGAGGTCGAAACTTGCGAGCCGATAGGCGAAGCAAATTTCGGGAGGGGGCTTTCCGAGTTCGGTGTTGCACCCCCTCCCGAAGCTCTC
>DASWJZ010000040.1:0-4065 GCA_036396875.1 Propylenella sp. | reverse complement strand
GTCTCGGCCGCCTGTCAGCTCTCGGCCGCCTCGCTCATCCTCGCGCCGGTCGCGCTCGTCGTCGACCGGCCGTGGACGCTTACGATGCCGAGCGCAGGGGTGATCCTCGCCGTCTGCGCGCTCGCGGTCGCCTCGACGGCGCTCGCCTACGTCATCTACTACGCGCTGATCGCGCGCGCGGGCGGCACCAACACCATCCTGGTGACGCTGCTCATCCCGGTCGGCGGGGTGGTGCTTGGCGGCGTCCTTCTCGGCGAGGCCTTTTCGAGCGGCGAGGCGACGGGCATGCTGCTCATCGCGCTCGGGCTGATCGTGATCGACGGCCGCGCCCTCCGGCGTCTTCGCGCGGCGCGCGGAAGCGTCAGGCCGGCGCCATGAGCGCGCGGTCGCGCTCGCGCGTCGCCTTCTGCATCGCCTTCTGCACCTTCTCGAAGGCGCGCACCTCGAGCTGCCGCACGCGCTCGCGGCTCACGTCGAATTCCTCCGAAAGCTGCTCGAGCGTCAGCGGATCGTCGGCAAGCCGGCGGGCCTCGAAGATGCGCCGCTCGCGCTTGTCAAGCACGCCGAGCGCGTCCTTCAGCATCGCCCGGCGCTGATCCAGCTCGTCCTTCTCGGCGAGCATCGTCTCCTGCGAATCGGTCTCGTCGGCAAGCCAGTCCTGCCACTCCCCGGCGTCGCCTTCCGCCGCGCGGATCGGCGCATTGAGCGAGGCGTCGCCGGACAGGCGGCGGTTCATCGAGACGACCTCCTCCTCGCTCACGCTGAGCTTCTTGGCGATCTGCGCCACCTGGTCCGGCCGGAGGTCGCCCTCGTGGAGCGCCTCGATCTGGCTCTTTGCCTTGCGGAGATTGAAGAACAGCCGCTTCTGGTTGGCGGTCGTCCCCATTTTCACCAGGCTCCAGGAGCGAAGGATGTATTCCTGGATCGCCGCCTTGATCCACCACATGGCATAGGTGGCGAGCCGGAAGCCGCGCTCCGGGTCGAAGCGCTTCACCGCCTGCATCAAGCCGACATTCCCCTCGGAAATGACCTCGCCGATCGGCAGGCCATAGCCGCGGTATCCCATGGCGATCTTCGCCACCAGCCGAAGGTGGCTGGTGACCAGCCGGTGGGCGGCGTCGCGGTCGTCATGCTCCTGGTAGCGCTTGGCCAGCATGTACTCTTCCTGCGGCTCCAGCATCGGAAAGCGCCGGATCTCCTCAAGATAGCGGGTCAGGCCGCCATCGCCGGACTGGAAGACTGGGATGTTGCCCTTTGCCATGGTTTCTCTCTCCCGGGCCGGCCAGGCGCCCGTGTGGCGGCCCCGACCGAACCATTTCAGAGTGGCGCTCTATTATCACGCCGATGCTGCGACTGCGAAAAGCACGCCTTTTCATTAAACGGTCAGTTTTCGAAACAATTCTATGAGATCGGTCAAATCTGTTGGCCAATCCGCCTCAAATTGCAACGGTTCCCCGCTCCGAGGATGTTCAAATCGGAGCAAGCGGGCGTGAAGCGCCTGTCTTTGAAACGCCTTCACACCGGCTTTCAGTTCCGGCGGCAGGGCCTCGGCCTTGGTCAGGAAGCCTCCACCGTAGAGGCGATCTCCGACCAAGGGATGGCTCAGATGAGCCATATGCACGCGGATCTGGTGGGTGCGGCCTGTCTCAAGCCGGCAGGTTACGAGAGCGGCGTAGCCCCGATATTCTTCGCGGACAGCATAGTGCGTGATTGCGCGGCGCCCGCCCGATTGCGCCACCGCCTGCTTCCGGCGGTTGCGGATGTCACGATCAAGGGGGGCGTCGACCGTCCCGATATGGGGTTTGGGGACGCCCCAGACAAGCGCATCGTATTCGCGGCGGAGCGATCCGGTCCGCCCGTGATCGGCGAACTGCGCAGACAGGGCGCGATGCGCCGCGTCGTTCTTCGCCACCACAAGCACGCCGGACGTGTCCTTGTCGAGCCGGTGCACGATGCCGGGGCGGCGGACCCCGCCGATGCCGGAAAGGCTGGCGCCGCAATGGGCGATCAGGGCGTTGACCAGCGTTCCGGCGGCTTGGCCGGCGCCGGGATGCACGACGAGCCCCGGCGGCTTGTCGATCACGATCAGGTCGTCGTCCTCATAGAGGATCGAAAGCGGAATATTCTCGCCGCGCGGCGACGCCACCTCGGCCGGCGGGACGGCGACCTCGACCTCATCGCCGGCACGCAGGCGGCGATTCGGATCGACGCAGGCCTGTCCCCCGACGCGCACCTGGCCGGCCTTGATCAGGGCCTTCAGACGGCTGCGCGAGAAGCGGGCGGCGCGCCGTGCAAGCAGCGCGTCGAGGCGCCCGCCGGCCTCGCCGGGCTCGACCTGAAAGAAGAGCTTCTCTAAGGGATCGGCCATGCACCATCACGACGACGGCGACGACGCGCCGCTCGATCCGGCCGCCGAGCGCCTGCGGCGGAAGCTCGTCCGCCTGCTGTTCGTTTCCGGCGGCATCATGCTGCTCGGGCTTATCGCGGTGTTCTCCGCCATTGTCTACAAGGTGCGCGAGACCGGGGAAGCGGTCGAAGCGCGCCTGCCGGCCGGCGCGCCGGTCGAGGCGGCGATCCGCGTTCCCGCGGGCTACCGGCTGCTCTCGGCCGATCTCGACGGGGAGCGCGCGCTGCTGCGCGTGGAGGCGCCGGACGGCGCCGCGACGCTCCTCCTCGTCGACCTCCCCACCGGCACGATCGTCGGCCGCTATTCGATCGAGGCGGAGTAGAGCGCTCTTCGGGCGGGCGTCGCGCTCGCTCCTCACCGATAACAGCGTTACGGCGCGTATTGCACGATGGTGCTGCGATTCCAGACGAAGACACGTAGGGGGTTTGCGGGCGTGCTGCCGCCGCTCCACCACTGAATCGCGGCCCGATGCGCTCCCGCCGGGATGCCCGTGAACACGAAATTGAACGCGCGCAAATCTCCCCCGGAGGCGTTGTAATGGACGGGGAGATCCCGTGCTATGGCGATGTAATCCCCGCCATCGATCACAGCTCGGAGCCACATGATCGTCTCTTCAGACACCGATACCTCGGCCGAAAAGTGAACGACGACACAGTCAGAGCTGGAGCCCTGGACGAAGTTGATCGCAGTAGCCGGCATGTTTTTATAACTGCTGGATGCGGTTTCCTGAAACGAATCTGAAATCTTGACCTTCATTCTCCCGACATTGCAGACCTTCGTGACTGTATCGGCAGTGACTGACGGGGGCATCAATGCAGCCACCAGTATGACTGCGCCCGCGGTCAACAATCTGCTCAACATGTGCGATCCTCCTGTGCTGCGCATGCGGCAGCGTGCCGCGACGCAGAGCACAAAGGGAATCGCTCTGGCGGGGCCGGGCCGCGCGCCCTTCTGATCGTGCAACGCCGCCACTACGGCGACACTAGCACGGTTTCGAGGGGAAATCGGTGCTCCGGCTGTGGCGCTGCATCCGTTCACTTCGTGTCCCGGGCGCGGTGCAGCACGCTGCACGCAGCGATGCGCTGCAGACCTTGTGCGTTGCGCATGCGGTGTCTCGAAGCGCGGTCACATAGCAACCGCCATGGGATCGGAGGGCGGCCTCGGATCCGTCGCGCCGATACAGTCACAGCGTTAAGCCCCGTCGCCCATCTCGGGCCATTCGGATGCCGCAAGCGCAATCCGGGGGGCAGCCGCGCCGTTCCCTCACCAACCCGCTCTTTCGGCGTGCTAAGGAAGGCGCGGAGAACTTCATGCGTGTGCTGGCGATCGAGAACTACCCGAAGACGACGCTCGGCCTGGTGGGGGCCGCGCTCGGCGAGACGGGAGCGGAGTGCCGCATCCTGCGGACGCATGCGGGAGACACCGTCCCGGCGTCGCCCGACGGCTTCGACGCGCTTATCCTTCTCGGCGGGGCGCAGGACGCGCTCGACGACGCGAACTATCCGTTCCTGCAGCAGGCAACCGCGCTACGGCGCGTATTGCACGATCGTGCTCCGGCGCGCGACATTTCCGAACGTACCGGCGTCGACGCGCCACTGCACGATCGCCGTGTGGGGTCCGGCCGGGACGTCCACAAAGACGAAGTTGTACGCGTGCGC
>DASWJZ010000039.1:0-12863 GCA_036396875.1 Propylenella sp. | reverse complement strand
AGCCGCGAGGGCAGAGGCGAGCAATGCCCATCCCCAAAGCTTGCGCGGCAGGCTTGCGCCGCTATCCCGCAACAATAGGAAACCGAACAGCGCGCTCAGTCCGGCCAACAGATAATCGGTGACAACGGTTGAAATGTCGCTCATGCGGCGAGGCGGCTTCCGGATCGGCGGGTGTCGACGCGGCGGCGGCGGTGATGCAGGCCGAACACGATCACGAAAGCGGCAAGCACCAGATGGAACGCGATGGGGATCGTGCCGCCGAACCAGCGGCGGTCCGGATAGAGCGCCATCTGAACGACATAGCGCACCACCATCGCCGCGGCATAGATATACCCGAACCAGACTGCTCCTCGTGAGATAGGCCGTGGCTCAAAGAAAATGCCTCGTTGCTGTTCGAGATTGATTGCAACCCATGCCATCACAGCGATTAGGGCGAACTGCACCGGCAGGAGAATGGGATAAGGCAGAATGCCCGAGTACCATTCCTCCATCGGAGGCAAATAGGGAACCTTGAAGACCGCGACGGCTGCCTGCCCGAGTACACGCAGAACGAACAGGGCAAGCAGAACCCACATTATTCGGGCGGCCACCCTTGGCTCGCCGATCCTGAACACCGTCCGCCTCTACAGCCGGTCTGCAAACATCGACCGGTAGTGCCGGTACCAATCGCTCTGAAATGCTTCGTCGGCGTCGTAGCGGAGCTTCAGCCGCAGGAATTCCGGCATTTGGGGATAGCAGGCTTCGACCTGCGAACGGTGGGCGTGACGGTGATAGGTCAGGTAATAGCTGCCGCCATGCGCAACGCCGCGGTCGATCAGCTTGCGGAATGCGGCAGCGGCACGCTCCTCGTCGGCCGGCGTGTGGGCGACGTGCAGGTTGAATATGACGCAGGCATAGCGTTCCTTCGCCCAAGCGAGAAAGGTCTCGTCGTCACGTTCAATCAGCCGCACGGTGCCGTAGATCACCTGGGTGCCGTCGCTGCGAAAATCCTCGGCGACTTCGCCCATGAAAGCCGCGAGCTCCGATCTCACGACGTAGATTTCGGTGATCGCCTCGGTAGCCGGCACGCTGGCTTTTAGCTCTCTGTCGAGCGCGAGGTGATAATCGTCCGGGTAGTAGCTCAGCTGATGCGTGTCCGACCAGTAGATCTGCCCATTCGTCGCGAGATAGTGGCCGGCATAGAGATCGAAGGCGCTCGCCTCGTCGGTATGGGCGAGCATGATGAGGCCGATCCAGTCGGTTTCTGACAGCTCCTTCTGATCGGCCGGAATCGGCGTCGCCGGATCGACCGGCTCATAGCAGGACAGGACACCCCGCTTGAGAAAGCCGTCGGCGCGTTCATTGATCTCGTACTGGAAGTCACCGTAGAGGAAGCCGGCGTCGATGCGCTGGTCGAACAGCGAAATCACGTCCTCGAGGCTGGCAACCTCGACCACGCGTCTGAGCTTGCGGCGGGGCTGCAGGCGCAGGCGCACCGAATAGATGGGCCCGAACAGTCCGTAGCCGCCGATCGCCAGCCGGAACAGCTCGGGATTCTCCGACCGGCTGCACGAGCGCAACGTTCCGCGTGCATCGAGGATGGAGAACGACTCGACGTCCGTCACGAACGGCTTCATTGCAAGCCCGCGGCCGTGGACATTGGCCGAGAGACACCCGCCGATCGTCAGCCGGTCGGCGCCGGTTTGCTTCTGCGCGATCGTCCACTGTCGTTCCTGCCCTTGCTGTATTTGCAGAAGGCGGTCGATCAGGGCCGGCCACTGAATGCCGGCCTCGACCTCCACGATCCCGGCATGGGCATCGAAGCCGAGCACGCGGTTGAGCCCGCGCATATCGATCATGATGCCGTCGGCCGCGAACTGCTGTCCCCCCATGGCATGGCGCCCGCCGGCGATGCAGACGGGGCGGCCCTGCTCGCGGGCCGACGTGACGATCTCGCTCAGCGCGTCGAGCGTCGCGGGGAGGTGGATCGCTGCTACCCGAGTGGAATTCAGCTTCGAATGTACGTCGTTGACGACAAGTCCGCTTTCGGCTGCAGGAGCCAGCCGCGCGCTTGGAAGCGCCGCGAGGGATGCGGCCCCGCCGAGAAACGCTCGTCTCGTGACCCCGCTCATCTGCTGGCCAACCCGAGGCCTCCCCCACGCTCGCGGAGCGCGAATCATAGAGGCCGAGCACCCCTTCAGCAAGCGAGCCGTCAGCGGCGCGACCGGCGGTTCACCGGCGGATGAAGGATGCCGTTTCCAAGCGCCGACCGGCGTGTTAATGACCCGCGCCAATCCCAGCGCCGATTCGCTTTCGCGCAGCCGCCATGGCCTGCGGTCGGCCACCCGTTCCGGAGGCTTGGCATGGCCCGCATCGTCGACGTCGTCACCGGCCGCGAGGCGCTCACCTTCGACGATGTCCTTCTGAGGCCGGGCCGCTCCGAGGTGCTGCCGGCCGAAACCGATATCTCGACGCGGCTGACACGCACGATCGGCCTCAACCTGCCGATCCTTTCCGCCGCGATGGACACCGTCACCGAGGCGCGGCTCGCCATCGCCATGGCGCAGGCGGGCGGCATCGGCGTGATCCACCGCAACCTCGACCCGGCGGCACAGGCCGAAGAGGTTCGTCAGGTCAAGAAATTCGAGTCCGGAATGGTGATCAATCCGGTCGTCATCGGACCGGAGGCCACGCTGGCCGATGCTCTCGGGCTCATGAAGAACTACAACATCTCCGGCATTCCGGTGGTCGAGGGGGCCGGGCAGGGCGGCCAGGCGACCGGGCGGCTGGTCGGCATCCTCACCAACCGCGATGTGCGCTTTGCGTCCGATCCGAACCAGCCGGTGTCGGAACTGATGACGCGCGACAATCTGATCCGGGTGCGGGAGAATGTCAGCCAGGAGGAAGCGAAGCGTCTGCTGCATCAGTTCCGGATCGAGAAACTGCTGGTCGTCGACGCCGACGAAAACTGCATCGGCCTCGTCACCGTCAAGGACATCGAAAAGGCGCGGCTCAATCCGTTCGCCTGCAAGGACGACCAGGGGCGGCTCCGGGTGGCGGCCGCGATCACCGTCGGCGACAAGGGGCTCGACCGTACCGAGAGGCTTTTGGAGGCCGGCTGCGACGTGATCGTGGTCGATACGGCGCACGGCCATTCGGAAATGGTTTTGGAAACCGTCGCGGCGGTAAAGCGCCGGTCGAATGAGACGCAGGTTCTGGCCGGCAACGTCGCCACGGGCGATGCGGCGCGGGCGCTCATCGACAGCGGCGCGGACGCGATCAAGGTCGGCATCGGGCCGGGGTCGATCTGCACCACTCGGATCGTCGCCGGGGTCGGCGTGCCGCAGCTGACCGCGATCCTCGACACTGTCGGCGTGGCCGAAGCGGCAGGGGTGCCGGTCGTGGCCGACGGCGGCATCAAGTATTCCGGCGATCTCGCCAAGGCGCTCGCCGCCGGCGCGTCGGTGGCGATGGTTGGCGCACTGCTCGCCGGTACCGAGGAGAGTCCGGGCGAGGTTTATCTCTATCAAGGGCGCAGCTACAAATCATACCGCGGCATGGGATCGGTCGGCGCCATGGCGCGCGGTTCTGCCGACCGCTACTTCCAGGCCGAGATCCGCGAAGCGCTGAAACTGGTCCCGGAAGGCGTGGAGGGGCAGGTGCCCTACAAGGGACCGGCGGCCAATGTCCTGCATCAGCTCGCCGGCGGGCTTCGCGCCGCCATGGGGTACGTTGGCGCGCGCACCCTCGCCGAATTGCGGCAGAAGGCGGAGTTCGTGCGCATCTCGGGCTCGGGCTGGCGGGAGAGTCACGCGCACGGCGTGACGATCACGCGGGAGAGCCCGAATTATCCGGGCGGCGGATGAGCGGATCGCTCTCGCTGGTCTATCCGGTGATGGCGCAGGTGATGCTGACGATGGTCCTGATCGTCTGGACGGGGCAGGTGCGCACCCGCGCTCTGCGGCACGGCAGGCTCAGAGTCCGCGACATCGCGCTCGACGGCCACGCCTGGCCGGATGACGTGAAGAAAGTCTCGAACAACATGCACAACCAGTTCGAGACGCCGGTCCTCTTCTATGTTCTCTGCGGCGTCGCCACCTATCTCGGCGCGACCGGGCTCCTGATGACGTTGCTCGCCTGGGCCTACGTCGCGACCCGCATTGTCCACACCGCGATCCACGTGACCACGAACCGCGTGCGCCACAGGTTTCTCGTTTTCGGCATTGGTCTCGCGGTGCTTCTCGTGATGTGGGTGGTTCTCGCGGCTCGTCTCCTCGCCGCGTGACGCGATGCGCCTGCCCGGCCGGATCGCCGCCGCCGCCGAAGTGCTGGCCGAGATGGAGACGCGGCACAGGCCGGCGTCGGAGGCCCTGAAGGACTGGGGGCTCTCCCATCGCTTCGCCGGCGCCGGCGACCGCGCCGCGATCGGCAATCTCGTGCATGACGGCCTCCGACGCCGCTTATCGATCGCCTGGCGGATGGGTGGCGACACGCCCTGGCATCTGGCGGTGGGCGCGGCGGTCTTTGAATCGGGCCTCGATCCCGCCGCCCTCAATGCGGGCTTCGCGGATGATCCGCACGCGCCCGCATCCATTCCTGACGCGACCCTTATGCGCCTGCGCACCGCCGATCTCGCGGAAGCGCCGCCGCACGTGCAGGCCGATCTTCCCGAATGGATCGCGCCCTACTTCGAAGGCGCCTTCGGCGCGGACTGGATTGCGGAGGGCAAAGCGCTGAGCGGCCGCCCGCCGCTCGACCTCAGGGTGAATACGCTGAAGGCCGACCGCGAGAAGGCGGCGCGGCAGCTTGCAGCTCTCGGCGCCGTTCCCACCCCATATTCGCCGGTCGGCCTCCGCATCCCCCCGATCGAGGGCGCGAGGCGGCACCCGCATGTGCAGGCCGAGGAAGCGTTCCAGCGCGGCCGCATCGAGGTTCAGGACGAGGGGAGCCAGCTCTTGGCCCTGCTCGTCGGCGCGCGGCCGGGCGAGCAGGTGCTCGATTTTTGCGCCGGGGCCGGCGGCAAGACGCTGGCGCTGGCGGCCGGGATGCAGAACCGCGGCCAGATTTTTGCGACCGACGTCGACAAGAGCCGGCTCGCGCCGATCTTCGACCGGCTGCGGCGAGCCGGCGCGCGCAACGTGCAGGTTCGCCCGGGCGGGCCGGGCGCGCTCGGCGATCTGGCCGGTCGCATGGATCGCGTGCTGGTCGACGCTCCCTGTACCGGCGTCGGCGTCTGGCGCCGGCGCCCCGATTCCAAATGGCGTGTGACCCCCGAGGCCCTGCGGAGGCGCACGGCCGAGCAGGAGGCCGTGCTTGCCGAGGCGGCGCGCTTTGTCAGGCCGGGCGGGGTGCTCGTCTATGCCACCTGCTCGCTGCTGCCGCCCGAGAACGGCGGGCGCATCGCGGCATTCCTTGCGGCGCATCCGGAGTTCCGCGCGCTTCCCATGACGGAAGTGTGGAAGACGGCACTGCCGGACGTGTCGCCGCCCATCGGCGCTCTCCAGGAAACCTCGCTGCTATTGTCGCCGCGCCGGTCGGGCACCGACGGCTTCTTCGTCGCGGCGCTGCGGCACGCCGGCTGAGGGAGCCCGCGGGGTCGCGCGGCGCTTGCCCGGATCGCGCCGCGTCGCTACGCCCGTTGCAGTCCGGAGGATACTATGACGAGCCAGACATCGCCGATCGATCTCTACTACTGGCCGACCCCGAACGGCTGGAAGATCACCATCATGCTGGAGGAGCTCGGCGTTCCGTACGAAATCAAATACGTCGACATCGGCAGGGGCGACCAGTTCACCCCCGGCTTCCTTGCAATCTCGCCCAACAACCGCATGCCGGCGATCGTCGATCCCGAAGGCCCGGACGGCAGGCCGATCTCGGTCTTCGAGTCCGCCGCCATCCTCATGTATCTCGGCCGCAAGTTCGGCCGCTTCTATCCCGCCGACGAGCGCGCGCGGGTCGAGGTGGAGGAGTGGCTCTCGTGGCAGATCGCCAATGTCGGGCCGGTGTTTGGGCACCACAATCATTTCCGCCATTACGCGCCGGAGAAATCGCCCTATGCGATCAAACGTTTCGGCGACGAGGCGCACCGCCTCTACGGCGTGCTGAACCGGCGGCTCGAGGGCCGCGAATTCGTAGCCGGCGACTACTCGATCGCCGACATGGCGCTGATCGGCTGGATGAAGGGGTACGAGCGCCGCGACATCGACATCGCCGAGTTTCCGCATGTGAAGGCGTGGATCGCGCGCATGCTCGCGCGCCCGGCGGTCGCCCGCGGCCTTGCGTTCGGGAGCGATATCCGGCGCGACCTCGCCACCGACAAGGAGGCGCAGAAGATCCTGTTCGGCCAGCGCGCCCGGTGATGCTGCGCCATCCGTTCGGGTCCTCGCGTTGCGGCTTTTTCGCCACGTAGTGAAGCAAAGCTGAACGGAGCGGGATTTTGCGCAAAGCTTCCGGACGGGACAATCTCAATGTTTATCGTAGGTTGGCTAAAATCACTCCGCCCGCATAAACGCCCCATGAACAATTTGGTCACGCCCCGTTAAGGCTGGCTGTTAACGCTGGGCTTCGCGGGGGCGCCGAAGATCGGCTCGTGACAGACCGACGGGCCCACCGCCGGCAAAAATGGGGATCAGCAGTCAATGAGTGCACAGGCTGAGCTGACAATCGCAGCCGGGATGCCGCAAAGCTTTTTCGAGCTGGGTCTTGCCTATTCGATCGGGCGCGCCGGGCAGGTGAACCTCGTCGAGGCGCACAAATGGTTCAACATCGCCGCTGCGCAGGGCGACCCTGCTGCGGCGAGACACCGCGAGGAGCTCGCGGAGGAGATGAGCCGCGAAGAGATCGCGGCCGCCTTGCGCGCCGCGCGCGAATGGATTTCCCGCTACTGATTGCCGTCCCGCGCTTCCCGCCGCCGCCGCCCGTTCGACAGCGGGACTGGGCTGGGTTGCAATTAGCTCTCGTTCGTCGAAAATTGTGCCGGGATTCGCAGCTGCGTATCAGCAGCGGCTGCGAACGAGCTGGGGGCGCGTCATGACGATTCCGGGAAGGCGATCAGGCCGTCTGTTTTTTGCCTGCCTGATAGGGGCGAGCTTCACGGCGCTTCCGACGCCATCAGAGGCGGGCATCGACCAGATGCCGGAGCTCGGGTCGATCTGTCTTCATGAACGCGTCATCCTTCGTCCCAAAGACAATCAGGACATTGACGACGCTGCGGTCAAAGAAGGGATAGCGCTCGTCCGCGATACGATCTGCGAGCGCTGGCGGTCGGCCTGCTTCGATGCGGGAGAAGAGGTCGCGATGGCGCAGTGCCGCCCGTGACGAGCCGCAGAGGCCGCTGTCAGCCCATCGCCTGCTGAAGCAGGTTCCGGTAGTCCTCCGCCGAAGGCTTTCGCGGGTTGGTCGGCGTGCTGTGGTCGGCGAGCGCCCGCTCGGTCACCCAGGAGAACATGGCTGCGGTCACGCCGAGAGCCGCCAGGCCCGCAGGCGTTCCGAGCCGCCGGTTCAGCGCATCGAGCTCGTCCGCCAGGTCGGCGGACGCCGGCAGTCCGGTTGCAGCCTTGAGCCGGGCGAGCTTGTCGCCGACATGCCCTGCATTGAAGCGCACCACACCGGGCATGAGGATGGCGTTCAGCGTCCCGTGATGGAGCTTCAGATCCGGCAACCCGCCGAGCGCGTGGCTCAACGCGTGCACCGCCCCGAGCCCCTTCTGGAACGACAGACCGCCTTCGAGCGCCGCCATCATCATCTCGCTGCGCGCCTCGATGTCGCCGCCGGTCGTGACGGCGTGCGCAAGGTTCCGCCAGATGCGTCCCACGCCGTCGAGCGCGATCGCCTCCGCCGGCGGATTGAAGCGCGGCGACAGCAACGTCTCGATGCAATGCGACAGCGCGTCGAGCCCGGTGGCGGCAGTCAGCGACGGCGGCAGGCCGAGCGTCAGTTCGGGGTCGCAGATTGCGCGCTTCGGGATCAAATGGGGGCTGATGAAGCCGAGCTTGCGGCCGTCGTCGAGCGTGAGGAGCGCGGCGCGGCCGACCTCGGCGCCCGTGCCCGCGGTGGTCGGCACCGCGACGACCGGCGCGACGCCGGCGCCGATCTTGCCGATGCCGCCATAGATCGCCGCATATTGCTCGAGCGGACCGGCATGGCCGGCAAGGAGAGCGACCCCCTTGGCGAGGTCAATCGGCGAGCCGCCGCCGACCGCGACAACGCCGTCGCAACCTTCCGCGCGGTAGACCGTGAGCGCGTCGCTTACAGCCTTTTCGGTCGGGTTGGGCGGCACATCGAGGAACTGCGGAGTGCTGGACGGCAGCAGGGCCGAGGCGCGGCCAAGAAGCCCGGCGGCCGCGACGCCGTGATCGCTCACAAGGAGCGGCCGCTTGATTCCGAGCTCCTTGCACGCATCAGGCAAGGCAGCGAGCGCGCCGGCTCCGAAATCGATCGTGGTAAGGTACAGGATCCTGTGCACGTTGCCCCTCCGATCCGCTGCGCCAGCTATCGCGCAAGGCAATCGGAAGGCAAGCCGTCACCAGGAGCCGCCCGAAGCATCGACGCGGACCGGCTTCCTCCGGCCGGGCCGGCGCATATGATGAGCCCCGGCCGCTGGACGACTCCCGGTGCCCTTCGTTTCTTTCAACTCCGGGGAAGGGGATAGGTCCGGCAGTCGCCGGGGCGCATTCGGGTGCGAAGCAGATTCGGACAGAATTGTTAAGGTCCGGTAACCATACCGAAACCATACCGCCCGGCGCGAAACTTGCAGCTGCGCCCCGCCGCGATCGAAATGAGCCCGCCGCCGAGGTGATGGATTTTCCGCGCCTAATTATGATCAAGCGCGGTGAACCGTCGACCAGTCAGGACAAAGATAAAGCGACAGCGGTCGGAAGCTGTCCTGCTGGCCTTTTGCCTCGCGGGGCCGAAGCCGCGAGCGATCGGCGAAAGTGAGCGGTCAGGGCACGGGAGCACCGGCCCTTCGCTCATCCCGCGCTGCGATGAAGACTTCCCGCGCAGCATCTGCATTCAGCGCCGCGATCCCCAATCCGACGACCAGGTCGGGCCAGACCGACAGAGTGTACGCAGTGAACAATCCCGCTGCGACGATCGCGACATTCGCGAGCACATCGTTGCGAGCGGAGAGGAAGGCAGCACGCGCCAGACTTCCGCTATGCCGGTGGAAGCGTGCCAGCAGGAAGGCGCAGATCAGATTGACCACCAGCGCTCCGGTCCCCGCGAGCGACAGGGGAACTGGATCGGGGGGCACTGGCAGATTGAACTTGTCCCAAGCCGTCCATAGTGTCGCCAAGCCAGGAACGAGGAGGATGCCGGCCAAGATCGTCCCGACGCGGGACCGCGCGCGGAGGCTCCATCGCAGCGCGAGCAGGATAAGGAGATTCATCGAAGCATCTTCCAGAAAATCGATGCTGTCGGCGAAGAGCGACACCGAACCGATGGCAAGCGCCACCGCGAACTCCACGCCAAAGTAGGCGAGGTTCAACGTGGCGACGATCTTGACGGCTTGACGAAAGGACACGGCGCTCGATCAGGCAAGGGTGCTTGAGAATGGACGACACATGGAGCTAACGGCCGCAGCCGATACAGGCGTTACCCCTTGTAGGCGACGAGGATCGCACCGCAGGCGATGAAAAGCACGCCGAGCCAGTTCGGCAACGCGAGCCTTTCACCGAGGAACAGCACGCCGAACACGGCCACCAGAACGACGCTGAGCTTGTCGATCGGCGCGACGCGCGACGCGTCGCCGAGCTTCAGCGCGCGAAAGTAGCAGAGCCACGATGCGCCGGTCGCGAGCCCCGACAGCGTCAGGAACAAATAGGTGCGTCCGGAGATCGATCCGAGCGGCTGAAACTGGTTGGTCGCCGCGAGGATGGCGGTCAACGCGACCACGACGACGATCGTCCGCACAAGCGTCGCGAAATCCGAGTTCACATGCTCCACGCCGACCTTGGCGAAGATGGCGGTGAGCGCGGCGAACGCCGCGGAGAGGAGCGCCCAAAGCTGCCAGGATGCGAGCAGGGATTTCATATCGACATTCCGGCGCCGTACTGAAGCACCTGCACCTTCTCGAGCGTCACCAGGCCGCTGCCCATCATCTTCTCGAGTTCGGGCAGGAATCCGCGGACCTTCTCTTCGGTGTCCACGATCTCGATCACCAGCGGCAGATCCTCCGAGAGCCGCAGGATTTTTGCAGTGTGCAGCCGTGCCGAGTGGCCGAACCCCATCGGTCCGCGCAGGACCGTCGCTCCCGCCAGATGATGGGCGCGGGCGCCGAGGACGATCGCCTCATAGAGCGGCCGCCCCTCCCATTTGTCGTCCTCGCCGATAAAGATGCGAAGCAGCATAGCGTCCCGGGGCAGCTGCATCTCAACCTCCCTTCAGCTGGTCGAGCCCGGCCGCGGAGACGTGGCCGAGCCAGACCGCGATCATGCAAAGTGCGAAGGAAAGACCGACGTTCGCACCGGCCAACGCCGCCTCGCCTTCCCGGACCAGCGTCAGGGTTTGCAGGCTGAACGAGGAGAACGTGGTGTAGCCGCCGCACAGACCGACCATCACAAACTGCCGCGCTTCGGTGCTGACGAGGAAGCGGCCGTCCGGACCGGTGAATGTCGCAAAGAACCCGATGATGAATGAGCCGACGACATTGACCAGAATCGTCCCCGCCGGAAAGGCGTAGCCGAAGCTGTGCGCCGCGAAGCCGGAACACCAGTAGCGTGCGCCCGACCCGAGCGCGCCTCCCAGCATGACCCAAAAGTAGAGCATGGCGCGTCGGTCCTCCGCGGCCGAGCCTCAGGCATGGCTCAGCCCTCCTCGGCCGCACGCTCTGGCATGCGGAGCGGTTCCTTCGCAATCGGCTTCGGAACCGGCCGGAACCATCGCTGCGCAATCAGCGTCGGCACGACGGCGCTGCCGATCACGGCCGTGACGAGGATTGTATATTGCCGTTGATCGATGATGTGATTTGTAAGGCCGAACAGGGCTGAGATCGTCCCGAATGTCAGCCCGGTGGACATCAGAAGTGTCGTGTACATGCCCTCGCGCGGGTCGAGGCGAAACGCCCGCGTGAGCGGCAAGATGCCGACGAATTTCGTCGCCATCTTGATTCCGAGGAAGACGGCGATCAGACCGGCGGAAGCGACGACCGCCTGGAATTCGACGAGCGATCCGGCCTTGAGGAAATAGAAGGGCGTCAGAATCGCGAATGCAATGATCCTGATCCGGCGCGCCACCTCGGGTTCAAGCAGAAAGGTGGGCGAAAGGGCCATCCCCACGAGATAGGCCGGCAGCACCGCTTCGCTGCCGGCGACGCTCGCGAGCCCGCCGAGCGCAAGCAGCACCAGCGCCACGAACTTCGTTTCCGGCTCGGAGAGGTGTCCGCCGACCTGGGCAAAGAACCATGGGGCGAAGCGCGGCAGCAGCCAGAGCGCGCCGGCCGTCACGGCTCCGAAGAAGGCTAGCCAAAGATTATAGTGGGCGAAGACGATGCCGAGCGCGAGGACGGTGCCGAGGTCGTTCACGAAGCACGCGGCGAGAATGATCTTGCCGACCTGCGTCTGGTTGAAGCCGGTTTCGATCATGACGGCGTAGACCACGGCCACCGAAGTGGTGGAGAGCGCGATCCCGGCGATCTGTGCCTCCGGCCACGACCAGCCGATCGCGTAGCGGGCATAGAGTAGGACACCGGCATAGGGCGCGACGAACCCGACGATCCCGATGCTCATGCTCGACCAGAAGTGTCGGCGAACCACGTCCCGGTCGATCTCGGTTCCGGCGAGGAAGGTAAGGAGGATGGCGCCGAAGCCCGCGAGGAAATTCACCCATTCGGTGAGTTGAAGGCCGATTGTGTTCCCGGCGACCGCGCCGATGACGATCTCGATCAGGGCGACGGAGATTGCCACCCGGATCGAGATGATTGAGGCGAGCAGCGCCAATCCGAGCCAGACCGCCGACGCCAGCCAGACATTCTCCATCCCACCTCTCCCGTCGGCCCGAAAGCCGCGTTGATGTGCGCTTTGGCGGGACGAAAAAACCCGCCGAGCGGCGGGTCCGGAAAGGCTGCCCTACCGCGTTCTCGCGCAGTAGGAGTCATCAGCCCGTGAGGCGGTTTCGGGGAACTCCATCCCCGTTTGATGCGACTGACGTAGGGGCCGGACGAAAAGCTGTCAACCCGGGCGCAAGCGACGGGACGAACAACCCCGGCCAAAGCCATGGGTTCAGTCGCCGAAGAATCTAACGACCCCGCCGATCAGCGACACAAAACCAAGTCCGAAGCAGGCGGTGAAGAGAAGCGGCAGCCAGCTGGAATGCGTCGCGTAGGTCCAGAAGCGGTTGCCGCTGCGTTCGAAGTTTTTTGCCACTCGAATCGTCGCGATCGAGAGCGCGACCAGGACAAGCCCAAGGCCCATCAGCATGGGAATTCCTTTGCAGCCGATCGCAGCGCGAAAAGCGGGCGTCGGCATCGGGGAGGAGAGAGTTGGTCGGTCGGCGACGCTGATGCGCGTCAGGCGCCAGCCTCAGCCGTGGGTTCGTGCACCCTCAGCCGGCGATCGGCGGCGGTGCGCGGGGCCGGCAGTCCCGGCGATGCTCCGAGACGAATGCAGATTCCTGCGACCGGCCCGGGCCGCCGCACCGGAAGGTGTGCTCCGGAGCCGACGCCGACGATGCCGGCACGCTCTTGGCGGAGGCCGGGAGGAGCGGGACCTTCGGGGAGGGGGGCCTGGCGCGAAGCTCCGATTCCGGACGGGCGATCGTCGCGACCGCCTCGCGATCGAATACGCTGGTCTCGAGTTCGGAAATGGCGAAGCGGGGCGCGGAGAACGGCGATCCGGCCGCCAGCAAAATTGCGAGGAGTGCGATGACCCAGCGCATGATCGCGCGGA